>JAPLCQ010000094.1 GCA_026392115.1 Armatimonadota bacterium
GCATCGTCGAGGCGGCCATGGGGGCCGGCAAGGCCGCGGGCCTCGTCACCACCGTGACCATCACCCACGCCACGCCCGCCGGCTTCGGCGCCCACGAGAGCGCCCGCGGCGACGAGGACGCCATCGCGCCGCAGTACCTCGACCGCAGGATCGACGTGCTCATGGGCGGGGGCGAGGCCTTCTTCCTGCCCAAGTCGGCCAAGGGCAGCAGGCGCAAGGATGAGCGCGACCTGCTGGCCGAGGCGCGGTCCAAGGGCTACACCGTGGTGAAGAGCGCGGCCGAGCTGTCCGCCGCCCGTCCGGGCCGCCTGCTGGGCCTTTTCAACATGGCCGCCCTGACCACCGAGGCCCCCGAACCCTCCGTCGCCGACATGACCGTCAAGGCCCTGGAGGCGCTCTCATCCCGGAAGAAGGGCTTCTTCCTGATGGTTGAGGGCGGCCAGATCGACTTCGCGTGCCACGCCAACAACGCCCCGGCCGCCCTGAAGCAGACGCTCGACTTCGACGCCGCCGTGGGCAAGGTCTTGGAGTTCGCGCGCAAGAACCCCGACACGCTCGTCATCGTCACGGCCGACCACGAGACCGGCGGCATGGCCATCGTCGGCCCGGCCGCGGGAACAACGGGCGAGTACTCGGTCGCCTTCGGCACCAAGGGCCACTCGGCCACCGTGGTGCCGCTACTGGCCGACGGGCCGGGCGCCGAGCGCTTCAGCGGCGTGCTGGACAACACCGACATCCCCAGGCGCATCGCCGCGCTCTGGGGCCTGAAGGTTGGGCAGCTGATCCCCGCCGCAGCCAGGTAGCCCTCCGCGGGGCCTGCGCCGCCAACCGGCTTTCCGCGCAGGCCCTGCACCGACCCCAGTTACACCCGCCCCTCGCAGGTCAGGTAGCCCCGGTCCACGTCCACCCAGTGGCAGACCACGACGCCCGGGGTGCCGGGGAGGGCGAAGATGCCCGGCAGCGCGTTTCGGTGCGTTCCGGCGTACACGACCTTCGGCTTGCTCCATGTGCGGCCGCGGTCGTCGCTCTCCACGCAGGCCACATCAAGACCGAGGTCGCCCGGCGGCGTGCCGGGGGTGATCGGCTTGTCGCGCCCCTCGTTCAGGCCGAACACGCAGACCACGCGGCTGGGTCCGATCCGCACCATCCACGGGCTGAAGGCGCCGAAGCGGGTATCGGCGGGCTGGTACACCAGGCTCCGCTCTTTGTCCCGCCAGCTCCACGTCTTGCCGCCGTCATCGGAGGTGACCGCCATCACCACGCCGCAGTGCGGAGGCCGCACATCCACCGACTCCAGCACGCAAAGGAGGCGACCGTCGGCGAACTCGACGATGGCGGGCATGCCGTCGCGGCTCAGGTGCGCGGGATCATGGGCTCGGCTGACCGTGACGGGCCGTACCCACGACTTGGCCGCGGCGTCCCAGGTGCGCATCGTGAGCCACTGGTGTCTGGCCAGGCCGGCCTGCCACGGCGTCCGCTCGTCGTCGTAGACGCACTGCAGGCCGGTCCGCGTCTCCAGAAGGAACGATGACCAGAGGCCGCCGGTCGCGCCGGAGCCGGAGGCGACCGTGGAGTGCGGGGCCCAGGTCGCCCCGCCGTCGGCGCTCACGGCCACGCGGATGGCGTACTCGGCGGCATCGGCGGTCACCCGGTTGTCGCGGTAGGAGTAGAGGATCCGGCCGTCCCGCGCGCGAAGCAGGCATCCGTCGCCCAGGTCGGCTCCCGGCGGCCTCGTCACGATGACGCCGACCTTGCCCCAGGTGCGGGCCCTATCGGCGCTACGCATGCACTCGACAAAGACGGAGTCCGCCGCCGCCACGCTGCGCGCACAGGGAATCGACCCGTCCGGCAGGATCGCTGCGCCCTTGGGCCCCGGCCCAGGCCGAACCTCGCTCGACCAGGCGATGGCCTTGGTCGGCTTCTCGGCCGGCGGGCCGCTGATTAGGAGCCATCCTGCGGAGGCCTGCAGCAGGTCCCGACGCGTTGGCGGGCTCGCGGCGCGCCCGACATCCGAACCCTTCCGTTTCATCGCTTCGCGTCTCCTCTCGCGGTGGCTGCGGGCGCCGTCAGTCCTTGAGCCCCGACATCGCGATGCCCTCGATGATGTGACGCTGGAAGGCCAGGAAGACCAGCAAGATCGGCAGCGTGCAGATCACGCCCGCCGCCAGCGTCAGCCCGTACTCGGTGTAGTACGAGCTCTGGAAGATGGCGACGCCGACGGGCAGCGTGTACTTCTCCGCAGAGTCGAGGAAGATGAGCGGGCCCAGGAAGTCGTTCCACGAGCCCACGAACGTGAAGATGCCCAGCGTCGCCAGCGCGGGGCGCGACAGGGGGAGGACGATCTGAAGGAAGATCCGGAGGCGTGAACAGCCGTCGATCATGGCCGCTTCCTCGATGTCCCTCGGGATGGCCAGGAAGAACTGGTGGAGCATGAAGACCCCGAAGGCCCCCGCTCCGGCCGGCACGATCAGGGCCTGGTAGGTGTCGAGCCAACCCAGCCGCGCCAGGAGCAGGTAGACGGGGGTCAGCAGGATCTGCCCCGGCACCATCAGCGTCGCCACGATCAGGCCAAAGACCCAGCGCTTGCCCGGCAGGTTCAGGCGGGCCAGGCCGTAGGCGGCCAGGGCGTCGACGGTGACGACCAGGAGCGAGGTCGCGCCGGAGACCAGCACGCTGTTCGCGAACCACCGCGCGACGGGGAACTCCTCGGGCGTGCCCAGCACCCGGCCGAAGTTGGCGAGCGTGGCCTGCCGCGGCAGGATCGACGCGAAGTGGACGATCTCGCTGTCCGGCTTCAGGGCGGTCAGGACGATGATGGCGATCGGGGCGAGGAAGACGAGGCCGCCCAGCAGCATGGCCGCCTCAAGCAGCGTCGCCGCCCTCCCTCGGCCGCGGCTGGCGCGTCGTGGTTCGCTCATCTCTCTCGCAGCATCCTGAACTGCATGACGGCAAACGCGCCGATCAACAGGAACATGAGCCAGCTGATGGCGGCGGCGTAGCCCAGGCGGTAGTTCTGGAACGCCGTGTCGTAGATCAGGTGCACGAGCGTCCGCGTCGCGTACTCGGGCCCTCCTCGCGTCACCAGAAAGGTCTGGCCGAAGATCTGGAACGCGCCGATGGTGTTCAGCGCCACCGTGAAGAGCAGCACCGGCCGGAGGATCGGGAGCGTGACATACCAGAGGCGCTGCAGCGGCCCGGCGCCATCGAGCGTGGCGGCCTCGGCGTACTGGACCGGGACGCTCTGCAGACCGGCCAGCAGGATCACCATGGGCCCGCCCATGGTCCACCAGACCGTCATGATGACGATGGCGGCTGTGGCCCAGGCCGCATCGGAGAACCACGGGGCCTTGACGCCGAACCAGGCCTGGAGACAGGAGTTGAAGAGCCCCAAGTCCGGGTGGTAGAACCAGCGCCAGAGGATGCCGACCACCGTGATCGTGAGCATGGTCGGCAGGAAGTAGGCGGCCCGATAGAGCCCCTGGCGGCGCCCCTGGAGCGAATGCAGCCCGAGCGCCGTGAGGAGGGCGAGCAGCACGGTGCATGGCGTGATCCAGACCACCATCCGCAGCGTGGCCCAGAACGCCTTCCAGAAGCTGGGGTCGGACAGGGCCTCGCGGTAGTTGCCGAGGCCGATGAACGCAGGCGGCGCCGCGTTCAGCATCTCCCAGCGGAAGAGGCTCAGGCGCAGGCCGTAGACGAGCGGGCCGACCAGGAACGCGAGGAAGAGCAACAGGTAGGGCGCCACGAACAGGTAGCCCAGCCAGTCCCGGCGGCGCCGACCGGTCATCGATGCGTTCCGACCGCGCCCTCGGCGGTGCGGCGGGCGATGATCTTGTTCACGTTGGCCTCGGCTCCGGCAAGGGCCTCGGCGGCGGTTGCGGTGCCCCGAAGGGCCCGCTCAACCGCCAGGTCGAACTCCGTCTGGAACTCGAAGAGAAACGGAATCTGCGGCATGTAGGCGACATAGGGCACTTCCGCGGCGCATTGGCTCTGGACCGCCATGCCGCGGAACCGCCGCGATGCGCGCAGGCTCCTGCGGGCGGGCACCTGCCCTGCCTCGGCCCAGTCCAGCGCGTGGTCGGAGTAGAAGCGAACGAACCGCCACGCGGCCTCGGCCTCGCGCGGCGCCAGCCCGGCCCGGAGGCAGAAGTTGTGCGTGTTGCCCCAGACGGCGGGCTGCTTGCCGAGGCAGGCCACTGGAGCGGCGGCGAAGTCGAGGTCCTTCTGCTTCCGCAGGTCCGGAAGCATGAAGATGCCGTTCCAGGTCATGCCGACCTTGCCCTGCCGGAAGCCCACCCAGGGGTCGAAGTCGATGAACGGGGCGGCGACCCGCTCTTTATGGATCAGATCGGCCAGCAGTCGCAGGGCCGCCACATTGGCGGGCTCGGACAGCGTGCAGCGCGATGCGTCCGGGGTGAATGGCCGCCCCCCGAACTGGCGCATCACCGAGTAGACCGTGGGCGACGGGTTCGAGATGCTGAAGCCCCAGCGGACGGCCTCCGGGTCGCGCGAGGCCCGCGTGATACGGCGTGCGACAGCGAGGAACTCGGCCAGATCGGTGGGAGGCTGCTCGAAGCCCGCTTCGTGCAGGAGGCGGCGGTTGTAGTAGAGGCAGAGCGGATGCACATCGATGGGCAACCCGTAGTGCTTGTCTCCGAGTTGCGCGGCTCGCCACACATTCTGGTCAATATCGGCAACTGGGAATGCCGCCCCGACCAGGTCGTCGATGGGCCGGACCATCCCGGCCTCAGCGAAGCGACGCAGGGAGTCGGTATGGAGGACGAAGACCTCCGGCGCACGGCCGCCCAGTCCGGCGACGTAGAGCTTGCGGTAGTAGACCGGCCACTCGATGCGCTGCATCCTCAACTCGATGCCGGGGTTATCGCGGTTGAACTGCCTCACCAGCGTGAGCGTCGTGCCGCCGTCGGGACCCGTGAACCCGTTCCAGAATCGGATCACGATCCGGCCGTCGCGGCGGTCGGCGCAGCCTGAGGCACACGGCAGTGTCGCCGCCACCATGGCCTTGATAGCCGCCCGCCGATTCACTGCGGCGCCGCTCCGCCCAGCCCGTCGGCCACCACCACGAGGCGCTTGCCGCCCGTGATGGCCAGGGCCAGCTCCAGAGGCATCTCGTCGCATGGGTTCAGGTAGATCACCTGGTCGGGCCGCAGGCGATGGAAGTAGGCCTCCAGGTCGGCGGCTGCCCGATCGTTGAGCTGGACGGCACGGAGCTGGGGCATCGAGCTCCAGGTATCGAGGTGCTGCGTATGCGCGCCGCACAGGTGGATCATCCCGCCACGCGCGTCGTCTCCGAGCAGCGCGGCGTCGTGCGGGGCGACGAGATCGGCGTAGGCGCGCGCCGAGAGGAGCGCCGTGGTGCAGCCGCAGAGCTGCCCGCACCCAGGCGGCTGTAGGCGTTGAGCGGCCACCACCTGCTGAAGCTGGCTCGCCGGAACGGTGCGCCGGTACCAGGCGTGGATCGAGCGGAGGAGGTCGTTGATCGTCGTCAGGTCGCGCCGGGCGGCCTCGGGCCCGGCCCGCATCGCCATGAGGAACGCCTCGCCGTAGAGGTTCACGGCCACGTTCAGGGCGCTGCTGAGGGTCGGCAGGCCCAGTACGGGCACGCTCACGCCGGCGCCGACAAAGGCCTCGGCGACCCGTCTGGCCGCCCGCCACGTCGGGTCGTCCCGCAGGCCGGGGGTCTGCAGCGTGCCCACGGGGGTTTCGAGGCACTCCGACCACCACTGGCCCTCGTGGAAGCGCACGTGCGCGCCGAACAGGCGGTCGATGAAGTGGACGCCGTAGGGCCCGAACTCCACGCAGAGCGGCCTGAACGCGCCCTCGTCCAGCAGACGCTCCGCCTGCGCGGCCAGATCCTCCAGCGCCTCGGTGAGCCACCTCTCCGGCTCCGACATGGGATCGGCGGGCGACGAGCCATAGGCGCCCCAGAGCGCGAACGGCTGCGCCACGGCGTCCGGGCCGCTCACTCGTTCAAGCCGCGCGTAGCCCCGGTCCCGGGCGGCGATGAGCCGCGGATCGTTCAGTACCGCCTCGGCATGGGCTGATATGGCTCTCATCGTCCTCCACCGCACCGCGCCGCGACGTGGGACGGTTCGCGGACCTCGTGCGAGAGGGTACCCGCCGCGTGCGGCAGCGTCAAGCGGCAGAGCTCGGGGCGGCGTCACAAGGCCTGCGTGCGACGCCGCCCGTCCGACGAGCCGACGCTACGCCTCGGCCTCCCGCCGGCAGCCCGAGAAGTAGCGGTGGAGCTGGTAGATCACCTGGTTCAGGCCGTAGCCGCTGGGGAGCATCAGGAAGTCCGCGCCGGTCTCGCGGGTCACATCGCGGGCCATGTCGCCGGTGCCGTGGCGGGCGAAGTTCTTGATCAGCACCACCACGTCGGCGCGACGCACGTCGGGCTCGTGCCGGCTGGGCGAGTCGCTCTTCTTGCTGGGCGGCCAGACCACGTCGGCGCAACTCAGGGCCCGCTTGATCTGGTCGCAGAGCCGCTTGCGCGGCGTACCTCCAAGCAGCAGTAGCGAGCGGCCCTCCACTCGCGGCGTCACCTCGGCCGTCATCCGCAGCATATCCTCGTCGGTGAGTTCGGGATCCTCCTCCTCCTCGGGCCGCGGCTCGACGCCGATGCCTCGCCGCTCGCGCTCCTTCTGCACCTCGGCCAGTACCGCTCCCAGCGCGGGCTCGCCTTCCAGCAGGGCCGGGTCGTGCCCAACCAGCGCATCCCGGACCAGACGGCTGGAGGCGGGCTCGCCGGAGTCCAGCAACTCCTGCAGCAGCGGAAGAAGCTCTGCCCGGTCAGCCGCTATCCGGTGCTCGTGGCTCCCCAGGTCGGGCTTAGCGGAGAGCAGCCGCAGCACGGCGTCCACGGCCCGCGCTCGCCGCTGCTTCCGGACGTCGGCGGCGCGCCCGTCAACCGCCGCGGCCTCCGCGTCCGCCAGGGCCTGCGGCAGCGCCTCCGCCAGTTCCCTGGCCTCCGCCTCGTTGGAGCTGGACGACAGGTGGCTCAGGTAGAACTGCTCGCGGCGCGCCTCGGCCTCGAGGTCGGAGTAGAGCGTGTTCTGGAGCACGTCGGAAACGGAGCACCCCCGGAGCGCCCTGTTCAGCAGGGCTTGCGCGGCGGCGACATGATCCAGCAGAGTCTTCCGGCCGCCGTTCAGGTCGCCGCGGATCAGCAGGTATCGGCTCCACGCCTCCTGCGCCTGCGCGCCCGTCTCGTAGGCATGCGCCAGCCGCCCGAGCCGACCGGCAGACGCCGCCGATCCGCCCAGCGCGGCGAGCGTGGCGGCGTCGGGCGCCTGCCACGGTTCGCCTGCATCGGCCATGCGCTCGGCGACCTCGGCCATGATCGGCTCGGCGGCGTCGCGGGCGGCGCCATCGGCTCCCTCATCCACGGCGCGGGCGACCACGGCCGCCACGCCGCAGAGCAGACCGCGGGCGCGCAGCAGCGCGGGGCGGTTGATGCCCGTCTCGGGGCTGCTGAACCCGGCGGCGGCCAGTGCGTCCCACGCCTCGCCCAGGGCGGCGATCTTCGCCAACGCCCTTCCAGAGACGGCCTTGCGCTCCTCGCGGCTCGGGGTAGCGGACGGCTCGATAGCGGACGGCTCGGAGCCGAGGCCGGCGTCGGGCTTGCCGGCTGAACCCAGCAAGGTCGCTCGCGCCTGCCTCGCCCTGCGGATGGCGTCCTCAAGCGCATGCGCACTGGTCCGGTCGTCATCCGCCGCGGCCAGTTCGCGCTCGGCCAGTAGGGCCTCAACTATTGCGTCGAGGTCGGTGCGGGCCTTACGGGCCTCCCTGGCCCGCTCCAGCGCCCGGCCCGCCTCAACGGCCGCGGCCTGCACCCCGCTCACCGGATCGGCGGCGGATCGGCTCTGGCTGCTGTGATTCGTCTGTACAGATGCGCTCATTGTCTCTTGCCTCCATTCCCGGTGATGTCCGGCACTCGGTTACTGTGCCGAGAAGCCCAGAACCGGAAGGGCGGCGAGAGGCGATTTTGCGGCAGGCGGGAGCAGCTTGAGGTTCGGCGCCTACAGGGGGCGGATTGCAGAGCTAGCGAACAGAACGGTACGGACGCAGATCGGCGCTCCACGGGCGCCCGGTCCAAAGGAGGATACAGGGCAGAGCAGACCGAATATGCCGCCAACTGTGAAGGGGGACCCGTTGATGAGCCTGTACACGCAGTACCTCGCGATCCTCGAGATGGCCGGCACGCCACCGAATGAAGCCGCTACGTGTCGGTGGATCATTGATCCCGTCCTCACTGAGGTGCTCGGCTATGGGCGCACGGAATGGGTGCCGGAGGAGACCGACAAGGCTGGTACGAAGCCGGACTACACCATCCTCCCGACCACCCGACACACATGGTTCCTGGAGGCCAAGAGCTACAGCATCGCTCTCTCGGAGCAGCATGTTAGGCAGGCGACGCCGTACGCCCACCAGAGCGGGCAACGATGGGTCGCGCTCACCAACGGCATCGATTGGCGAGTGTATGACCTGGACCTGCCGGGGCAGCCGCCCGAGAAGCTGGCGTTGCAGGCGCGCCGCGACCAGCCGGAAGAGATGGAGGCCCTGCTCACGGCTCTGACGCGCGAGAGCGTGACGGGCGCCGGGCTCGCGGAGGCGGCACGCCGAGCCACCCTCGCCCGTTTCGTGCGGGAGCAACTGGCAAGCCCCGACTCGGAGGCGCTGAAGCAGGTCTGGAGCATCGCCCGGAAGCAGAAGGGCATGGAGGCTGTCACCAGAAGCGAGGTGACCGCCGCGGTGTCGGCGCTCATCTGCTCAGCTCCTGGCAGCCAGGTTCCTGCGCCGACCGGCCCGGAACCGGCAGCGCCCATCGTGGGAAGGGAAGCACTCCCACTGGTTGCACCCGAGGGCCTGCTCGCGCTCAATGATGTTGCACTGAGCCCGACGGGTCGTACACCTGCTGAGGTATGCATGCCGGACGGCCAGCGCCGCGCCGTCAAGTCCTGGGGGCAGGCATTCGTGGCATGTGTGGAGTGGGTCGCTGAATGCGGTCCACGCTCGGTACCGGTGCCCTGGGCGGTCGGTCCGCGGACCAGAACCCGGTTGTACACCAACACGGCGCCCGAAACGGCCAACGGTCAGGCTATGCGCTCACCACGCGCCGTGACCGTCGGCGGTCGTACCTTCTATCTGGAGACGCATGGGTCGGCAGCCGGCTTGGTCTCCATTCTACTGCGGCTATGCCCCGAAGTCGGCGTGGACCCGGCGCAGTTCAGGATCAGCTTCCGCGCCTGATCCGCGCCGTGGTGCGCGGCTACCGGCATGCCGGCTCCCTTTCGCGGCACTCGCGGATAATGTCGATGATCTCCGCGACGCCGACCGGGGCCATGACGGGCGGCACGTCCAGCGGACTGGCAGGAGCAGACTCCGGCGCCACCACGAAGGTCGTCCCATCCCGCCGCCTGATGATCACCTTGCCCGTTGCCGCGGCTGTGTCCAGCAGGGCGGCCAGGTGTTGACGCGCATCTGAGTATGTGTAGACCTCCATGCTAGACCTCAACAGTCCGGGCGCCGGCGCGCCGGGCTGCCTCTTGCAGACGGCGATCAAGCGTGATGAGCGGCGCTCCGAGCATCAGTGCACACTCCACGAAGTAGGCATCGTAGGCATAGAGCCCGTGGTCCGCAGCGATGATCAGCGCCGCCCGCATATCGACCGGGAGCAACCGCATTGGTATGCGGCCCATGGCGTCGGCCCCGGCAAGCGTTGCAGCCAGGCCGACACGGTGGCGTTTCAACATGGCACTGAACGCATTGCCCATCTCCCATGGGATGGACGCGGGGCCCACGAGATCGTGCCCGACGGTCGCTGCTATCAGCCGGTCGCGCTCGGGTTCACCCAGGATGACGGCAAGCAACACGGACGTGTCGGTGACAATCTGCATGGGCTGTACCTCGATGACAATTGTACACCTCAACCAATGGTTGCCGCAACCCCCTCAACCCATCACCGGGCCTTACCCCACCCACTACCGCTTCGGCATCTCCTCTCTCACCGGAGCCGCACCGCGCACCATCCTCGCCGCCTGACCCACCAGCCAGAGGTAGTGGTCCGACGGCAGGCCCTCGTAGGTCACGAAGGTCGACTCGCCCACCGGCGGGTCGTTGGTGCACTTGAAGATCGCCGTCCCCTCGTCCACCTCGTCGAACATGGCCTGGTAGACCATCGTCGCGCCGGCCTTCTTCGCCGCCACATACTGCGCCCAGAGGAACTTGCCGCCGCGCCGGGGGATCTGATCCTGCTTGCTGCTCGGGATCATGTTGTGCCAGCTGAAGCCGGGGAAGACCACCGGCAGGTAGTCCAGCCCCTTGCCCCGGCACCACTGCAGGTCCGGCGCGAAGACCTCGCGGCCGATGCGGACCGCGTCCTCAACCGTCCCGTACCGCCCCACCATCCAGGGGCTCACGATGTCCGCCAGCGCGATCACCTCGTGCAGCGCCGGGTCCGCCAGGCTGTCGCGGTTCAGCGTCCGCCAGTAGGTCGGCACACCCAGCATCACCGTGCAGCCGCCCACCCGCGGGTCGTTCTTTAGAAACTCCACCAGCGAGCGGCACTCGGCCAGCGTGTACTTGCGGTTGTCGTTGAACCCGACGCCCCAGACCGCCACCACCGGCTTGCCCTTGTGACGCAGGTAGGCCGGGTCCTTGGTGATCTGCATCCGCTCGAAGAGCAGGCGCCAGTCCTCCTTCACGCGCTCCATCTGCCCCGCGCCCAGGCCGGAGAGATCGTACATCACGGCGTAGGTGCGGCCGTAGAGATTCGATCCTTCGCGGCAGTAGCCCAACACCGTGGTCGACTGCCGCAGTCCGGCCGGGTGCATGGTCTCTCCGGCGAACCGCTGGACGAAGGAGCCGTCGATGCCGTAGTCGCGCATCCAGCGCATATGCCGCAGCACGGTCTTGCGGTTGAAGGAGCTGAAGACCTGCGCCACGCGCCCGTCGGCATGGCGGAAGGCGGTGTCGACCCGCTCGTCGGGGTCCAGTTCGCTCAGGTCGGGCCAGAGGTCCACGGTGACCGAGCCGGGCCGCATGTCGCCGCGGCCCCAGTGGAACCAGCCGCGGCCCGCCCCGTCGCCCGGCGCGGTGAACCAGCCCTGGTAGCCGCACATGACCTTGCCGGTGAGCGTCGAACGATCCACGCCTCGCGTGGACGGGCCCGTGTAGGGCTTCATGGCGGTATCGATCACCTGCTCCCGCGTGGGCGCGGCCTGCACCGCGAGCAGCGCAGCCAACGGAACGGCGACGACGATGAGCGGAACCATAGCGGCCTCCCGGATCCAGCCCGTGCGCGGGCATACCGCTATGGTACCGGCTCCAGGCACGCGTTGCCACCGGGCGCGAGGCGGCGGGGTAGCGGCATCGCGCCACCCATCGCCGCCCGCACGAATCTACCGGCCCGCTACGGCTGGTTGCTGTAGCCAAGGTAGTAGATGCCGTTCACCACCTTGGTACACTCCGGCAAGCATGCGCTGCCGGTACAGGGCGCCGCCGACAGCTTGCAGCAAGCCGGAACCCCATCAGGCGACACAAACCCAACCTGCATGACCACCGCCAGGTCCGAGTAGTCGAGGCAGTACCGCTGCCGTTGCGAGCCGTCCGTCGAGAGTGGTACGGGTTCTCCGGCGTCTCCATCGTACTCGTAGAGTTCCGGCCAGCCGTTGATCTGGTCGACCAATGCCTGCGGGCGCCTGAGCATCTCTCGCAGGAACGGCGCGACGGCGGTGGGGTCGGTGCGCCGCACAGGGAAGTGGATGAAGGCGCTTCCGTCCGAGGCGCAGTACGTGGCGCTCATGCGCCAGTCCGGCTCGTTACTGCCGGGAATGGCTACCGGCTCGCCCGAACCGGGTGGATCGGGCGTTAGGCGCAGCATGATCACGTCCGACAGGTTCGCGCCTGCGATGGTCACGGGGCCCTGCTCCGGCCGCGGCGGCTCCGTGGGGATGCGGTACCGAGCCACAATCGTGGGAGGCTTCGGCGCCAGCTTGGCCCGCGGCCCGACCTCGAACCGGATGTTCGCAAGCCACGCGACGGGGTCGGTCAGCAACCCGTCCACGTCGTCCCAACCGCCGTTGTGCGTCCAGATCAGATCCCCGGGCGACCAGGCCTGGTCGCGCGGGTCCCACCCGATGTACGTGGATCTCATTACACTCTCCCTGTGATTGGTCCCGGTCGGATGCTCCGGCCGGGCTCGGCTAGCAGAGATGCCACAGACTGCTGCCACGGCGCCTCCCGCGCCTCATCGAGGACTGAGAAGATCAGCGGGTCCGTCAGGGACCGCCTGAAGCGGTCCAGTGCGCTGTGCGCCAGCGCGGTGCGTGCACAGGGCAAGCCCGGCCGGATGCCCGCCGCGGCGGCATACGCCATGGCGGCCCGCTCGGGGCGCCCCCCGCGCTCGTTCAGCCGGCCCAGGTCGATCAGCGCGCCGATAAGGGCCAGATCGCGGTCGCCGTCCATGGCGAGCCCGATGGCCTCGTGCAGTGCAGCCTCGGCCCGGCGCTCGTCTCCGGTCTCGAGGTAGACCCGGCCGACGCTGGTCTGGATGAACAGCCGCGCCTCCACGTCGCCGCTCACTTGTGCGGCCCGCACGGCGCGGTCGGCCGCCCGCCGGGCCTCCTGCGGGGCCCCCTCGGCCAGCCGCATGGCGGCCAGGACGGCGTACGCGGTCCCGACGAGGCCGCTGTCTCCGTAGTCTCGTGCGATGCCCATGGCCCGCCGGAGGAGCTTCCTGGCGCCGGTGAAGTCGCCCGCCTCCCGCGCCAGGTTGGCCAGGTCGAAGAGATTGTCGGCCGCGGCCGGCACGTCGCCTGCGACCAGGGCACGCTCCACGCGCTGCTCCCAGAGGGCGCGGGCGGCCTGGGCGTCGCCCTGCCGCGCCGCACGCGCCCCACGCAGACCCAGGAGCTGGTTGGCCACATCGTCGCGACCGAGCGCCTCCGCCGCCGGAGCGGCGGCCTCCACGAGCCGGCTGAAATCATCCCAGAGGCCCGCCTCGAAGTAGATTCGGGCCAGTGTGCCGCCGAAGGCGATCAGTAGCTCGGGCGACCCTGCGCCGGCGGCATAGCCCACGGCCGCGCGGAGGTTCGCGCTCTCGCGCCGCACATGCGCCATCGCCTCGGCCCAGCGCCCGGCGTTCATCGCCGTGCCGATGGACGCGGCCAGCTCGGCATAGCGCTCGGCATGGCGCCGCCGGCTCGCCTCGATGACCTCGTCGCCCGGAGCCAACGCCCCCGTGATATACTCGCGAACGGTATCAAGCAGCCGGTACCGCGTCCGATCCTCGACGATCTGGGCGTGGAGCAGCGAGTTCTCCCGCAGCGACGCCAGCCCGTCGAGCAGGTCGATCCCGTCGTCGAACGTGCAGACGGCCGCCGCGTCGTCCTGGAAGAAGCCGCCCTGGAAGAGGCCGACCTGCTCCAGCAGGCGGCGCGTCTCGGGCCGCAGCATCTCGACGGAGGCGGCCACCACATCGCGCATGGCCCCGTGCCTGTCGACGCCGGGCATGCGGCGCTTCAACACTGCCAGGCGGTGCCTGCGCACCTCGGCGGTCAGCTCCGGCAGGCTCATCTGCCGCAGGCGGCCCGCGGCGAGGACGAGGCAGAGCGGGATGCCCTCCAACTCGCGGCAGAGCTCGGCTACCATGGGCCTGTTGGCCGGAGTGACCGCGAAGTCATGGACCACATGGGACGCGGCCTCGGAGAAGAGGGCCATGGCGTCAACCGGTTCGGGCGGCGCGTCGGCATCGCCCGCGCCGCCCGCGTCCATGGGCCGGAGCGGATACTCGAACTCGCGGGGCAACCCCAGGACGCACCGGCTCGTGACCAGGCAACGGATGCTCGGAGCCGCACGCAACAGGTCGTCCACCACGGCCGCATGGGGCTCGAGCCGCTCGAAGCAGTCCAGGATCAGCAGCAGCCGGACCGAACCGAGGGCGCCGTTGCGGCCGCAACCGGGGAACTCGGGCCCCGTCTCCACCGGCAGGGCCGCGCGGATCGCAGCAACAGCGTCCTCGCGTGACCGAGCCGCCTCCATGTCTGCCAGCCAGACGCCGTCGGGATAGTTGTCGATCATCTGCGCCGCGGCCTGCTTGGCCAACCGCGACTTCCCGATCCCGCCGATCCCCGTGATGGTCACGAGCCGCGCGCCCTCGTGCGCCAGCAACCCGGCCACCTCGGCCAGCTCCCGGATGCGCCCGATGAAAGGCCTCTCCTCCTCCGGCAGGTTGTGCGAACCGGCCGGCATGACGCGCGGCGGCGACTCGCTGAGCGGCACGCCGGGCACGATGACGCGGTAGAGGGCGATCGGCTCCAGCAGGTCTCGCAGTTGGAAACTGCCCAGGGGCTCGCAGGAGCAGTCGTGCGCGGCAGAGACGTCGCGCTTGGCCAGGATGTAGGTGGTTTCAGACATGAGGATCTGCGCGCCCTGTGCGGCATCCATCACGCGCTGCGCCTGCCACATGGCGAAGCCCGTGTACTCGCCGTCAACCAGCGTCGGCGTATCGGTATGGACTCCCACCCGCAACGCCAGCCGCGGCCCGTCCGCGAAGGCCTCGCCACAGAGGATTTCCCGTTGAATCTCCGCCGCGCAGATCACCGCGAAGAGGGGCGACGGGAAAGCCAGGATGAAGCCGTCGCCCGTGCTCTTCACATAGTCGCCGCCCCGGGCCTCGGCGCGTTCACGGGCCACCGCGTGCATGGCTGCGATGGAGGCCCCGAAGGTCGGGCCATACTCGCGCCAGCCGACGGTACTGCCGGCAAGGTCCGCATACACCAGGGTAACGGGCGCCGTCGCAGGCGCATGCATGGGTTAGCTCCGCACCAGTCCCACCGCAGAGAGAACTCAAGACGCTTCAATCAACCCATCATAACGCGAATCCCAGCAGGCGCCACCCAGAAGCAACCTCGGTACCGCCAATCCAACTCCAGCGGCCCATCGGTCCCATCCGTGGCATCGGCCCCATGGGTCATGTTGCCGCCGCCCTTCACCCCCACCGACCCTACCACTTGTGGAACAGATACGGTGAAATCCCCTTCAAGCCGAAGGCGCTGGCCACCAGCCCCCAGAAGATGACCGTCACGTAGTCGCCGATGACGAAGCCGAGGAAGAAGGGCATGGCGTTCCGGTACGCCTTGAGCCCGCCGTAGCGGACGATCAGCAGCTTCAGGAGCCACGTCGCGAGAAACGGGGCCCAGAAGTACTCCATGGCGTAGGAGACCGCCAGCGCGTAGCCGATGGGGTGCAGCGGGCAGCCCAGGACCGCGCCGCGCAGCAGCGCCAGGCCGCCCACCACGGCGAACGAGCTTCCGGCGGCGATGTAGGCCCTGGCTTGCGGCGCCTGCGGAGCGTCGGCCCAGCCCTGGAGCCGACCGTAAGCCTCCCAGCCCACACCGAGGTGGTAGCCCAGCACCTTGGCCGTTCCCGCACCGCGGGTGTAGTAAATCTCCAGCGTGGCCAGGAACCCCACCACGATCCCGATCAGCGCCGCCAGCGGCAGCACCCCGGCGGTCCAGCGGCGGCCCGTGCCCGTGAGGTCGGAGAAGCGCATCGCCTCCAACTGGTGCGCCATCGGGTGCTGGCGGTAGCAGCGGTTGAACCAGAAGAAGTTGGTCATGACCACCTGGTCGCCCGCGGTGAGGCTCCGGCTCCCGGCTGCCGCCACGATGGCCGCCTCCGTGTTGAAGAAGTAGAGCTCCAGGACGGGCATTCCCACCTGGGCGTAGACCCGCGTCATGGCCGCGGTGGCCAGCAGGAAGAGCAGGAAGTAGACGGTCGCCAGGAGCGCCGACATCCCGGCGGCCACCGCGAAGCCGACCAGCGCCGCGTACCCCGCCAGCACGCCCACCGCCGCCAGCCGGTATGAGATCGCCTCGCCGGCATCCTCCGGAGCCCTGCCACGCCGCTGCAGGATGAGCCCGAGGAGCGACCGCAGGTGGCTCCTTGCGCTCCACATGAGGGTCACGAACAGGCCCAGCCACGCTCCGTAGGCGAGCTCCCGGGTGTAGGGGAAGGCCGCGCCCGCACCGCCCGCCGCGCCCCAGCCCTGCGACACCCAGAGCACCTCGAAGGCCTTGCGCGCCAGGTAGAAGAACCAGCAGGAGAAGGAGACATCCAGCGGGATCAGGAACGCCAGACCGATGCCGAACGGCTGCCACATCATGTAGAGCGGGTTGGCGGCGTTGTAGGGCGGCTCGGTGATGAAGTGGCCCAGGTTCCAGAGGTTGAGCTGCACGCCGGGAAGCGACGGGAACATGCCGCTGAGAACGTTCAGCGACTCCACGGCCACCGGTATGGCGAAGCCGAGAAGCAGCGTGCGCCGCGAGAAGAGCCCGCCCAGGGTGCCGGACGAAACCATGGTCAGCGGGACCTCGAGGATCGGGAAGGGCAAGCGCTCCCGGTCCACCCACTGCCGGCGCATGAGCACGTTGAGGCAGAACATGACGCCGCATAGCACGAAGAGGAACCCGCCCCAGGCCAGCAGCGGCACCAGCCACGCGTGCCACACGCGGGCCTCGAAGAAGCTACCGCCGCCGAGGAAGAAGGCGCGCACCACCGCCGGATCGCGCGGCGCGAGCCAGGGCGCGATGTCGGGCAGGAACCGCTCCCACCGGTTGGCCGGGGTCGCGTACCAGAAGGGCATGAGCAGCGTGGGCATCAGGTTCTGCAGCAGGTCGAAGCCCGCCACCATGGCCGAGACGGTCACCATGGTGAAGATGACCATCATCTCAGGCGGCGTGAGCCGGAACCGCTCCAAGCGCCCGCTGAGCAGGCCGTTGGCGGCCAGCAGCACGAAGAGGAGGGCCACGGCGCTGGCAAGCAGCGATGCGCCCGTGATCGACGTACCCAGATGCCCCCAGGCCGTCTCGTCATACACCACCCACGCGGTATGGGCCGCCGCCAGCGCCGTCCCCAGCACGACGCTGCGAACGGTCACGCGACCAGAGGGACGATCCGGAAGTGGAGGCTCCATGGCAGGATCGTACCCGATGGGCGGCGGGCGCCGGAGGTCGCCGCCGTGTCGGGCGCCCATTCGCCGTTGCGCCGCAGACGGGTACGATGTGGGCGGCGCGGAGCCGGGCGCGTGAGCCGGGCCGACACGGCGCCGGGAGCTCGGCGCCATGCATGCGATGCTGCACACGGATGCCGGACACGGCCTGTTGGAGATCGTGATCCGGACGACGGCGGTCTACTTCTGCCTCCTGCTCGGGCTGCGCCTGTCGGGCAAGCGGGAGATCGGGCAGATCACGCCGTTCGACCTGGCGGTGCTGCTGCTCATCAGCAACGCGGTCCAGAACGCCATGACCGGGGGCGACAACAGCCTGACGGGAGGGCTGCTCTCGGCCGGGGTGCTGCTGGCGCTCAACTCGCTGGTGGCCGGCATCCGGATGCGCTCGCCCCGGCTCCAGCGCTTCGTCGAGGGCGTGCCCACGGTGCTCATCTCGCGCGGCAAGGTGCAGGAGGCCGCCCTGGCACATGAGCGGATGACGACGGACGAGCTGAACGCGGCACTCAGGCAGCACGAGGTGGCCGACCTCGGGCAGGTGGAGATGGCGGTCCTCGAGATCGACGGCAGCATCAGCGTGGTCCGGCGTGACCCGGACGGGGCGGCGCCGGTGGTGCATACGCGCAAGAAGCTGGTGCACCACCACAAGGCGAATGACGGATAGATTGCCCGCAGCCGGGCGGCAAGCGGCGGGGCCGTGATCGTCCGTGGGGCGGCGCCGGGCGTGGGCGCACCGGGACATCACGGCCCCTGCTTGTCCTTACTCACTATGGCGGCTCGCCCCTCAGCGGTTCAGCAGCACGACCGCATCACGCGGCTGCAGCAGGACCGCGCTTACGCTGGAACCGTCGTGGAACCGCGCGGCGGACTCCACGCGGATGGCGTCGGCCGCCGTATCGCCCATGCCGCTGGACGTCAGCCTGAGCTCGCGGGTCTCGCCGGCTTTCATCTCCGTCTGTAGCACGCGCACCCAGCCGCCGTCGCCGCCGCGCTGGTCAATGACGGCCCGGGTCGCCCCGCAGCGGTAGATCGCCGCGTTCGTCCAGCCCTTGCCTCCGGGCAGGCACGCGTAGAGCGTGTACCGGCCGGCGGCAGGCGCCGTGAAGCGCCACGCGGCCGGCGCGCCCGGCTTCCGCGCCACGCGGTAGGTCGCGCCCACGATGCGGTCCTCGCGCTGGCGGCTCTGCCATCCGGAGGAGCAGGTGAACGCCGCGTCGACGTCGTCGGCCTCCAGCGTGTGGAGGGGAGCCTCGGAACTCCGCAGGCGGCGCATCGTCTGCGCCATCGGCACGCGCAGTGGCCGGTCGCCGCCGTTGACCAGCACGGCCCCGCCGCTGAATCGCCGCTCCCAGTAGCTCTGCGTGGGCTCGGTGACCGTCAGGCTCTTCAGCAGCAGGCCGCCCGCGCCGTTCATGTGCCATTCGGCGCCGTAGTCGTCGAAGGCGTCGGGCTTCACGGTCACGTCGATGGTCCAGCGATCGCCCTTCTTGCCGCTGAAGGTTCGGATGCCCTTGTCGTGCTTTTCCCACCCGCCCGTCTGCGTGCGGAGCTGGAACTGGACGAGCCCGGTGGCGGCGGTCAGCTCGCATCGCGCCTGGATCCGGTAGGTGCGCCCCGGCACGAAGCGGATGCGCGAGGGCCGCGTGCCGAAGAGGCGGCGCCAGCCCGCGTTGGGATCGCGCACCACGCCCTCGATGCCGCGGGCGTCCGCCGTGATGTCCTGGTCCAGGTGCATGGCGGAGGCGGACCGGCCCGCCGACCAGGATGCCACTATGGCGGGCGTCTGGAGCGCCACTTCCCGTGCGGGCCCCAGCGGGCGGCCCAGCGGTGCGTCGTACTCGGCGTACCACCAGGGGAGGCCGTACCAGACCGTGCCCAGGTCGTAGGCGTAGTAGGCGTCGGTGAGGAGCGTGACGCCCAGCCCGAAGCGCATGCGCCGGAAGTCGCGCCGCGCCCGGTCCAGTTCGCCGCGGGAGGTGACCATGTTGCCCACGCCCACGCGGTGCGCCTGCCAGCCGATGGGGTGCGTGGCGATGGCGAAGGTGAGGCCCGGCTTGGCGGCGCCCTCCATCCACCCGGTGAGGATGCTGACCGCCTCCTGGATGCTCATGCCGCCGCCGTCCACCTGGTCGAGCAGGCGAATGCCCTCGAAGAGGCGGCCGTTGATGTGCGTCTGGTGGCGCGTGTCGGCGTCGTTCGCCACGATGGCCGCACCGCCGAGGCCGGCCTTGACGCGGTCGAAGAAGGCGCACTGAGCGTCGCACCAGCGCAGGTCGACATCGGCGGAGCGGTCGGCATTGCCGTCGCGGTCCGTGTCCACGTCGCCCAGCCAGGTGGCCGCGCCCACCACGCTGTCATAGAAGAGCCCGTCGATCAGCTTCTCGCGCACGAGTGCGTCGGCCTGGGCGAGACTCTGCCTCACCAGCGCGTCGAGGCACGGACCCACGAGCAGGTTGGGCGTGTAGACCTGGTCGGCCCACCAGATCACCTTGCCGCCGTCGGGCTTGCGCAGGTACCACTCGTCGCGCATGAAGGGCGTGGCCTCGGGCTTGCCCAGGTTCATGAACGCGGCCGTCTCCAACAGCACGATCCGCGGGTTACGCTTGCGGAGTTGCGCCGAGAAGTTGCGCCACGTGCCCAGGGAGCCGCCGGACGAGACGATGAGGCCATAGCGCGACCACTTCTCGTACTCGACGCTCGCAGGCGAGACGCCCCAGAGGTTGCCGATGCGCGGGTACTGGGCCTGCGCCCGGAGACCCAGCGCCGCGAGCGCGATGACGACCGGCACGATGCGCTTCATGGCTCAGCCCTTTCTCAGCGTGATGCGCCGCACGATCAGCTTCGTGCCGCCCGCGCTGATGCGGAAGTCGGTGAAGCTGTTCTGCCGGTTGGCGAAGCGGGCGTCGGTCAGCCGAAAGCGAATGACCCGCCACCGGCCGGTACCGCCGCGAGGCTGCGCCGGCGCGGCCTTGTACGCGCCCCCGAACTGGGCCCTGGCGTCGGTGGAGTCGTAGGTGATCGCCACGGCGCCGCCGCCCTGGTCGAGGCACTCCAGCTCCACCGTAACCGGCCCGGAGGGCTCCCAGTAGAAGCCGTCGTCGACGTTGATATAGAGGAACTGCTCGCCGTTGGCCGGGTTGGGCCTCGTCTCGATGCAGCCCGAGCCCAGCGCCGACGAGACCCGGAAGAGGCCGTCGCCGTTCTCCACAAGCCGCGCTCCGGCGCTCCGTCCGGTCGGCCCGAAGGTGATCGAAGCGCTCTTGCGGCCCGCGAAGGCGCTGATCGGTTTCGTGTGCGCCCCCGCCCGCCAGCTTGCGGCGTAGCGTCGGGTCAGGTCGATGTAGGTCCGGCCATACTCGCGGGTCTCGCAGATGTCGGTGCCCTCGTGCAGCTCGTTCCAGGTCTCGATGATGGCGATCTTCGGGCGCGTGGCCGGGTCCAGCGAGAGCAGATGCTCCCAGCGCTCGCGGTAGAGGGCGCCGCCCCGGCGGTCGATCTTCGGGCTGGTGCGGCCGGGCACGGCGGAGTCGTCGTAGCCGGGACCGATCGCCGCCACGCCGTAGGCCTTGTGCGCGAAGGCGGCGCCCCAGTCGTATCCGTTGTCGGCCGGGGCCACCCACGAGTGTTCGGCCACGAGGTAGGGCACGGCGCCGCCGAAGTCGCGGGCGAAGTGGGTCCGCACATAGTCGAAGACGGCGGGATCATCGGTCCCGGCCTTGGCGCTGCCCGCGCCGTACAGGAAGACGATGGGCTTCCCGTCGATGGCCGCCCAGAGCGCGGGCGGCACGGCCGAGAACCAGTCGCGGATGGTGGCGTAGAGCCACGCCTTGCCGTCGGGCGTGCTCCGGTCCACATGCTTGCCCGCGATGTTGCCCGTGGCCGAGAGGCTGGACGTGTCGTAGAAGAGCCCGATCCTCGGGGGCCTCTTGCCCTCGGCGATGAGGCGCCGGGCAGCCGCCACCAGGGGCGCGATGCCCGCGTAGTGACCCTCGAATCGTGCGGCCTTGTCCGGCGGAGCGCCCCAGTAGACCGGCACGATGACGTCGATGCCCGCGTCCATCAGGTCCAGCAGCTCCTTGCGGTGCCACGACTCTCGGCGGTAGCTGACGCTGGGCGGGTCCAGCGGGTGGTCCACCAGCGCGTCGGAGCCGTCGGCGTTGCGGAAGTGCTCGCCGGTGGGGTGGTCATACCAGAAGAAGTAGTAGGTCGCCACGAACCGGTCCGAGGCCCGGAAGGATCGTACCGAGGCGCGCTGCGCCGCCGTCAGGTTCACATAAGGCCCCAGCGGCTTCTCGCGGAGCAGGGCCGCCTCCGCGAGCGGGTCGTCGGGGCGCACCCAGGAGGGGGCCAGAAGGGCGGCCGAGGCCAGGACCATGCCGTATAGAGGGAGCATCTGCGTCGTTCCTTGTCAAGCCCGCGGCGAGCCGTCCCGGCTGGGCGCCCATCTCGCAAGCCCGTGAGCGATGTGTGCGACTGGTATAAAGACGGGCGCGGCCCCACAGCGGGTCCACGTGAGGAGTGTGACACGCATGACGGCTGCATTGGCCTGCTTCTCGACGCTGATGCTCTTCCTTGCACCGCCCGCGGCGCCGGGAACGGGGTCGGTCAGCGTCCGCGACTTCGGCGCCAGGGGCGACGGCAAGACCAACGACACGGTCGCCTTCCAGAAGGCGCTGGCCCTGGGGCGCCGCACGGTCACCGTGCCGGCCGGCGTCTACCTGCTCGGCCCGAAGCCCCTCGCCTTCGCCCCGCATGTGCGGCTGATCGGCGACGGGGCGGCGTCCGTTCTACGGGTGGCCAGGGGCACGGGCGTCCTGCTCCGGCTCGGCGAATGCTCGGAGGTGAGCCGGTTGGCGGTCGATGGCGGCGCCGGCGCCGCAGGCGGGTCCGCCGAGCCCGGCCTCGTTCAACTGGGTCGAGACGCGTGCTTTGCCTCCGTGGAGCGCGTCGCCTTCCGCAACGGCCGGCGGGTCTGCATAGCCACGGCCAACGCCAACGACCTGACGATCCGCGACTGCGACTTCCGGGATGTCCAGCAGGCCGTCTCGCTCTCCTTCTCCCGGCGCGTCAAGGTGCTGAACAACACGGTGGTCAACGCGAAGCTCCATGGCCTCCAGTTCTGGTGCAACTGGCAGTGGGAGACGAAGGAGAGCGAGGACCTGCTCTTCCAGGGCAACATGGTGAAGGACGGCGGCGGAGGCGGCATCTGGGGAGCGGGGGCGCGCCGGGTGATCCTCTCCGACAACATCGTCGACGGCGCTACCGACGTGGGCCTCGACCTGGAGTGGTGCGACGACTCGGTCATTACCGGCAACACGGTGCGCAACGCCGCGAACGGCGGCATCAGCCTCTTCTTCGCCTGCAAGGGCGTCGCCATCACGGGCAACACCGTGCGCAACGACGCGGCCATCGAGGGCGCCAAAGCCGCCTGGTGGGTGCGCTCCGGCATCTGGCTCACCTACCCGAACCGGGAGACCTATAAGGACGACCGCGGCCACCGCGACATCACGATCACCGGCAACACCATCGTCTGCGCCAGCGGCGACCGCCACGCCATCTTCGTCGGCTCCGAGAGCGACAACATCGCCATCCACGGCAACGTTCTGCGGGGCGGCGACTCGCCGGTGGGCGGCTCAACCGTAGAGCAGCCCCTCCTCCTCCGCAGCCGCACCGAGAACGCGCTCCTCGGCGGCCCGGCGGGGAAGCCGTGACGGCGCGCCGGGCTCACTCGCGAGAAGGGTCGCGCGCCTCCTCGGCGCTCGCCTGCAGCCGCTCCATCTTCGCCTCGAACACCGCCGTCCAGCGGGCGTGCCCGCGTCGGCTCCAGTAGCTCAGTCCCTCGGCATAGGCCGCGCGGGCCTCGGCCGGGCGGCCGGACGCCGCATGGATATCGCCCAGCGCCGCCATCGCGGCCGCCTCGCTGTCGGCGGAGCCCGCGTCGCGGAATAGGCGCAACGCGTAGCGGATCGTGGCCTCGGCCTGCGTGGCGCGCCCCTCGGCCAGGAGGCACTGCGCCATCCCGGCCAGGCAGTCGGCCTGGGAGGCGGCGCATCCGCACTCGAACCGCATCTGGAGCGAGGCCTCGAAGTGCGCCATGGCCTGCTGCGCGTTGCCCCGAAGCCGCTCGATGGTTCCCAGTTGGTAGCGGGTCTCGGCCAGCGCTTGCGGCGGCTTGGCTCTCTTCAACTGCAGTTCCAGCGCGTGCGAGCAAGTGCAAAGCGCCAGATCAGACTCACCACGCGCACGGTGGACCATATTATCCAGTGAAGACTGATCGCATCCGACTACGACGCTTCACGATCCAGGCTGCAGTTCCACCGTCTCGCGGCGCTCCGGGGCGGAACCTCCTTGGCGTTTGCCACGTATATCCAATGCTCCGTGACCCGTCCGGAAGATCTGCCGCCTTCAGTGCGGCAATGCCAATGTCTGGTGCGAGCGCGCTGAATGGAGTGCGAGGCATGGCAATTATTAGAAGGTACCCACCGTGGGCGGTTGGGTTGCTCGTGGCCTCAGTGATCGCTGCGGTGTGCTGGATGGGCACTCACAACGGACGCAGGGCTACGGTGCTGCCCGCATCGGTGCGGGGCTCGCTGCAGTGGTGGACGGTTCGGGATGGATGGTTCGCCACGGTGGCGACCAGTCCCGACCGACGGTCGTTAACGCTTCTTGCTGGGCCGGCGTCGAACCGCCCACAGACGGCGTCTACTGACGCCACCGTTGGCGCCCGCACTCAGATGCTGGGTGTCAGCGGCGAGTGGTTGTACTACATTGTGCAGCCTTCGCCGGAGCTGGACTCTGGGGATCTCGGCTTGGCCACGGGCGCTACGGCGTGGGTGCCGCAACGGGCAGACGATATCGTGCATCAGCCTACGCACGTTCCGAGTTCGCCGATGGCCCGTACCCAGTTCAGCGCGACACTCAGGCGTATGCCGTTGCGGGGAGGCGCATCACAGCTGGCGCCATGCGCATTCAACACCGAACCGGCATCCGATCCGGTGCGGGTGGCGCTGGCGGACGGCTGTCTCTTCTGGGTGGCCAACGACGTTTCCGGCCCGCATGTGCTCTGCGCCGACCTTGCCCGCGGACCCGTACGCCGTATGCAGGGCGCGCCGATTGCCGATGGCGGGCCATACCCCATGTGGCCCGGCGCAGCGTGGATGATTCGGCCGCCCACCATCGCGGACGCCGGCACGCTCGTCTATGCCGGCCCGCCAGACCTGGTCGCCTACACGGTTCGGGGTCTCGGTGGGCCGCTCAACGGCGTGGTGGCGTCCGGTGTACTGCATGGCAGTGACTCTGCCTCGTACGCCGGCTCACAAGGCGCGGGGCCAACCGCAGGTAGTGAACTGAGCGCCTATCGCCGCCTGATGGGGCCGGATGCGCCCGATCTCGCCGTGGCGCGGTTAAGTCAGTCTCCGGCTGTGGCCAAGCGATTGCCATTGCCGATCGACCACTGTAGCCGTGTGACCATCCTGGCCGTCCGTCGAGGGCGCGTCTTCGTCGAGGTGAGCGGGATCGCGCCAGGCGCCCCCAACTGGAGCACCTCCGTGTACGAACTCCTGCCCGGCGCCGAACACCGCCTTCGGATCATACCGACGGCGGACGGGGCGCTACGGCATGTGGTAGACGGCGAGTACATCTACTACATGGCGCGCGGAGACAGCAGCGAAGACCTTCGGCTTCACCGCACTCCCCTGCCGCCAGCGCCGCCGTCGTCGTAAGCGGTCCACTTCGCGTCCCGCTACTGCGCATCACGATCCCGGCCCCAGCTCCACCGTCTCGCCGCGGCTTGTGGCGAAAGTGATGCGGTCGCCTTGCAGCAGCTGTTCGCCGCCGGGTCGAATCAGGCGGACGGCGCGGCCAGGCCATGGGGTCACCATGGTGCATGGCCCGCCCTTCTCGCTGGTCAGGCGAACGGGGCCGATGGCGCCGCCCTTCAGCTCGGCCGACACCAGGAAGGCCCCCCGCGCCCGCAGCGTGCCGAAACGGGCGTCGAGCCGCCTGGGCCAGCAGGGGAAGAGGCGCAAGATGCGGTCGTGGCTCTGGAGCAGCATCTCGTTCACCGCCAGCAGCCCGCCCACGCTCTCGATGCCGCCGCCGCCGTAGTAGAGCAGCAGGTTGGGCATCGAGTGCTTGTCGCACTCCTGGCGCATCCTCGCCAGGATGGTCTCGGGATCGTACCCGACGCGGGCGCAGGCGCTGTACCACGAGGCGAATCCGTTGTAGTCGGCCCACCGGGCCATGGCGTCGATGGTGTCGCGGCAGACCCGCAGCAGGGCCGGGTCGCTGTCGAGGCCGACGGCGCCGGCGGGGAAGATGTGGTGGATGCCCAGCGTGTTGCCGTCGCACCAGGCCATGCCGCGCTCGGAATACCGAAAGACGGTCTTGCCGCCGCGCTCCTGCAGCGGGAAGTCGCTCAGGTTCTCGAGGATGTGGCGCCACTTCGCGCGCCAGCCGGCATCGACGCCCAACTCCTCGCTCATGGCCGGCAGGTTGCCGAAGAGCGTCCGGAGGAGGCCCAGCGTGAGGACGGGGTTCACGTCGGGACCCGATCCCTCGTGGATGGAGTCGCTGTAGACGACGTAGCGGCCGCCCTCGAGCTTCAGGTAGTCCTCCCAGAACGCCGCCACCTCCAGCAGGTAGGGGTACGCCGTGCGGCGCAGGAAGCTCCGGTCGCGCGTGGCCTGCCACTGCCAGATGTAGTTGAGGGCCGCGAAGGCCGCGTTGGAGCGCTGGCCCCAGTCGCCGTCGGGGTTCTCCGGCGAGAGGCCCCAGGGCCCGATGCAGACCGGGAAGTGGACGCCCTTCCAGCCGTGGCGCGCGGCCATGGCGCGGCCGTTGGGCAGCGACTCGCCGACGGCGCGGTAGAAGGGCTCCGTTAAGTCGGCGTGGTTCGCCCAGTAGGCGAGGTAGTAGGGCGCTTGGAAGTTATAGTTGAGGTGGAAGTCGCCGTGCCAATTGGCCTCGTCGGTCGTCACCCAACTGCCCCAGAGGCCCGGGGCCACCTTGCCGGCGCGACTGCACGATCCAAGCACATAGAGCGCGCCGTACCAGCGCTTCTCAAGCTCCTTGTCGGGTATCTCCACGAACGAGCGCGCCCAGTATCGCCGCCACCACGCCCGGTGCGCCGAGGCAAGGCCGGCGATGCGGGCCGGCGTCAGGCGTTCGGCTTCGCGGCGGCCGGCAGTGAGCGGCGGGTCGGCGTCCAGGTCGCTGAGCACGCTCGTGGCCACCGTGACGGTCGCGCCGGGCTGCACGGTGAAGCGCAACCCCCCATCGCCGGCGGGCTCGGTGGCCGCGCCCACCACGCGGGTCGCGCCGGCCACGCGGCGCGGCTTGCCCGGCAGCGCGTCGGCCTGCCGCTCGAACCAGCAGCTCCCCGTGCGGGCATCGGACTCCGCCGGGGCTCCGCCGCCCGCCTGCGCTGCCAGGCGGCCGGCGACGTAGGCGCGGAGCGAGCGGCCATCGAAGACCCCCGCCACGTGGAGCCACCCGCCCAGGGGCAGCGCCTGCTCGGCTTGCACGGCGACACCGTTGATGGTCCAGCGCAGCTTGCCCGCCGAGAGGCCCAGGCTGTACGACCGGTTCCATTCGCCGCCGCTGACGATGTAGTTGGCCTCGGGGCTGACGCCGTCGACGCGCACCCATGCCGATACTGTGACGGCGCGGGTTACCCTGGGCGCTTGGAGGACGCGGAAGGTGGCCTTCCCGTCGAACGCCTCGGCGGCGCCGTGAGGCGTCGAGGCCGCGCCGCGCAATTCCTCGGCGGTCAGAGCGCGGTCGATGATGCGGAGGTCGGCCACGGCACCATGGAAGTACCAGCGTCCCCCGCCGTAGAGCTCGCGGCCCACGGTCACAGGCCCCGGTGGCGGCTCCACGTCGGCGCCCACGCCGCGCCACGGCCCTGCTGACGCCCCCAGCGTAACGGTCAGCGGACGCTTGCCGGTGGCCGTGAGCCGGGTGACGAGCAGGTTGCGCGTGGCGCAGACCCACGTGCGCGTGGCCAACGCCGCGTCGCCCCGGACGAAGGCGCCGACCGCCTCGGCGTGCCGCAGGTCCTGCTCCACGCGGTACGACGCGCCCGCCAGTTCGGGCGCGTGCAGCGTCACAGTCCCGCAGGTGAGGATGCGCGCGTCGCCGGGCGTGCGGCTCCAGAAGTCGTTCTTGCTGATGTGGAACCGCAGGGCCTCGGGGGGACCGGCCACGACCACGCCCACATCGCCGTTGCCGAGCAGCGGGCCATCGGGCATGGCCTGGGTGGGCACATTAGAAGGAGGCGACGTCCATACGCCACGGTGCCGCGCCACGGGCGGCTCGGCGGCGGCGGCGGTCATTGCCGAAACTCCGGCGACCGCCGCGGCGGCAATCCAGCACAGGGTTCGCATCGCATGGAGGCGCCTCATCGGGGAAGCTCAGGAGTCGGAGGAAGTCTGCGCTCGGCTTGCCCGGTGTCAAGGGCTGCACAGGGCAATAGGTTGGCCTTGGTCAGGTTGGCGCACATGCCGCGAGTCTACCGCAGGCGGGCAGGCCTTCATCAGGTTATGGCGTCGCGTGGATGCCCACTACGCCCGGCCGGAGGTTCAGTCGGTTTCCGGCAATGGTGCGGCCTGCACCGACCATGTTGGACAAAGTGATTGCCCCGCCGTCCACCGCCGGCCTCCGGTCATCGAGCGTGTTTCCGTCCAGCGTCAGTCGACCGCAACGGTCGATGAGCACGGCCTGCATGCTCCGCGCCGCGCCGACATCGACCGTGATCCGGTTTCCACGAAGGACCACGTCGGCATAAGCGTCGACCTTCACGCCCTGGGTCAGCGGGAGGACGCCGCGGGGAGCCATGCGGATCGTGTTCGCCTCAAGCGTGATGCTTGCCGGGAATGGCGCCGCCAGCCTGCGGGCGCTCCATGTGTTGCCGGCGAGGAACACCTGCGGCCCGAGGACGCCGATGGCGAATGGCCAGGGAGCATCGATCGTGTTTCCCCGGATGAGGGTGTCGCCGAGGGCGCCCTGGACATCGATGCCGTAGGCGGTGTGCTCCATGCGGTTGCCCTCGATGCGGAACGCGCCGTTGTAGGCAAGTATTGCCTCTTTGAGTTGCGACCGGAACCTGCAGTTCCTGATGATCGCCGGCGCGGTGGGCTTGCGGAGAACGAGGGTGGGCCCGGGACCGTTACGCGCCTCGTCGGCTTGCGCCGAGGCGCGGGACCGCACGCCCGCGATCGGGGCGTCGAGCCGCACGAGGCTCTGGTGCCCGCTACGCTCGCAACGCACGATGCGCCGCTCGCCCAGCGACACGCCGGAGGCCTGGTCGAAGAAGATGAGGGTGTCGCCGACCTCCAGGAGCGAGGGGTACCAGGCGATCTCGGTGTAGGCCAGCTTCAGGGCATCCGGCGCCGTCTGCTCCTCCACCGTGTGGCCCAGGTCGCCGACGCTCACGGAATCGTCGCCCAGCGCCTCGATCGTGCAGTCCTCGATGATCGGACCCCGCCGTGTGCGGCCGTGGATGCCGTCGGAGTTGCAGGCCGCCAATCGAGTGGCGCCCGGCCGGCGAACGATCCTCACCCCGCGGACCACCAGGTCATCACACCCGTCGAAGCGGATGGCGATGCGCGGTGAGGAGTAGTGCCGGATGTCTTCGATGCGGCATCCGGGGCTCTGGCGCAGTTGGATGCTTGCCGTGGGACTCGAAACGCAGCGGCCATCCTCCGTGACGAACCGCCGCGCCCACTCCTCGCGGGTGTGGTGCGGGAGGATGAACCAGAAGCGCTGGCCCGGCTGCACGTGGGTGCGGACCACATCGCGGCACCACGCGGCATCGGAGGGAACGATGCGAAAGACTCCGGGGCGACCCGGCACGGCGCCGGCCTCCGACATGTAGACCCAGTAGTGTGTGAAGAGCGGGCTCGGCGCCGGCTCGACGAAGCAGCCATGGTCGTAGTGCGAGTCGCCGATCCACTTGGCGCCGTCGGGCACCGGGTAGCCCTCCTCCAGTTGGAGCAGGAACGTGCCGGCGGTCCGATCCACTTCCAGCACGACGCCTTGCGTGAAGGGCAGCGGCGAGTAGTCGATGGTCAGGTTGCGGATGGTGGTTTGCGGGCTGCGAAGGACGCCGAAGGCCATGTTCTTCGGGTCCACGGTCAACTCAGCGCCGTTGCCCTCCACGCAGACGCGGTGGCCGTCGATGATCGGCAGCGCTTCCCACCGCTCCTCCCATGCGCCAATCCGATAGCGCCGTCCGCGCTCGAAGGCGACGGTGACGCCGCACGCTCCCGGCGCGAGAGAGAGAGCCGCGGCCTTCGCCAGCGCGGCGCGAATGGCCGGGCCGTCGTCAGACGCACCATCGCCCTTCGCGCCGAAACTCGCCACGCGGAGCGTTACCGGCGCCGCCCCATGGGCGACTGCGCAGGCCAGGAGCGCCACGGCGGCAAGCCAGGAAGCGATCATGCCGCCTCCGGCCTCAGCAGCACTACCCAGTCGTGGCCGTGCCCCGGGGCGGCGAGGCGGATCTCGCCCTTGCGATCGGCGGTCAGCTTCCCGCCGTCGGCCTCGACCGTCTCGACGGTGTCGAAGTGCGTGATCCTGTACGCCACGCCGGGCTCCAGCTGGCGCAGGACGACCGGGCGGTCCTGGAGCATGTAGAAGACCCGGGCGCCGTCGGCGGCCCCGCAGGCGGCAGGGGCCACGGCGTCGGTCGGAGCCCCGCCGGCGGTGATGGGCGCGGCGCCCTCGGCAGGCGCGGCGGCTCCGTCCCAGGCGGCCCAGGTGAAGTGGGGCTGCAGCGTCCACCACGCCAGCTTCACCAGCCAGCGCTTGCCCGCCGCGATCTGGCGGCCGCCGTCGAGGTGCATGGCCTCGTCCCAGGGAAGGTTGCCATAGCCCGTGCTGCCGGGCGTTGGCGACGCGCCGTGCGGCGCACCCTTGCGGTTCACCTGCCAGATGCCGTTCGCCCCGTAGGTGTGGCCCGCCGCGCCGTTCAGCATGCAGAGCCAGAACATGGAGCGCGTCTTGGAGGCCGGGATGCGGTCGATGAGCATCTCGTAGCTCGCCTCGCCGTTCACCACGGGCATCGTCGGATAGGCGGCGCGGCTCTGGATGACGGTGTCCGCGGCGCCCGCCTCGGCGGTGAGGCCCGGGCCGTCGTGCGGGGTCTGCAGCAGGTCGATGTCCAGCAAGGCGTCATCGTCCACGGCATGGCGAGACGAGTAGGAGTTGATGGCCGTGGGGTGGATGGTGGTTATCCGCCGCCACGGGTCGGTGGCGCGGAGGTGCCGCATGACATCGCACCAGCGGCGCGTCGTGGCCTGGTCGTCATATGGGAAGCCCTCGGCCTGGTACCAGGGCAGGTTGGCCTCGCCCGCCGTACACCACGCCACGGGCAGCGCGGCGTAGCGGGCGACGAGGTAGCGCCAGTGGGACTTCAGCTTCGCCTCGCCCATCCAGGGCATGAAGTAGCCCCAGGCGCCGACGATGCAGGGCATGAGGCCCTTCTCAACCAGCCCGAAGATGCGCCGATCGGCGGCGTCGAAGTACTCGGGGCGGATGCGGGCGTACTCGGCCTCCCAGGGGTGGCCGGCCTCGTTGGCGCCGCGCGGGTCGAAGGGGTGCATATCCGGGTAGAGGCCCGCCACCAGCTGCACCACGTTGAATCCCTTGGCCACGCGGTCATCAGCCAGCTTGGCGAAGTCATGCGGCCACTCGAGCCGCCGGCAGAGGCCCATCCACCAGGTGTCGCCAAGCCAGAAGAAGGGCGTGCCGTCGGCGTGCCGCAGGTGCCGCCGGTCGGGCGCCACGCCTACGGGGCCATGGGCGTAGAGCGCGTTCCCGCCGGTGTAGGGCTCGACCTCCACCGTGCCGGTCACGTTGTGCAGGCCGGCGTCCAGCGCCTCGCTGCACTCGCTCCACCAGCGCGCCGCGCCGGGCCGGCCGGCCGAGTAGCGCACCTTCCAGGTCTGGCCGCCGGCCCAGAAGGCGGGGACGCGCCGCGTCGTGCCGTCGGGCTCTTCGAACACGACGTCGAGGGCGACAGTGTTGAACGGATCGGCGTGGGCGCCCCGCGCGGTGAAGGCGATCTCGACGGGCACGTTGGTTTGGGTGCGGCAGGTTCGCATGTCTCACTCCATGGCGTGGTCGGCCTGCTCGTCGGCCGCTGTTGAAGCCTACCAGACAGAGCCGATCTACGCACACGGACGCCCGTAGGCGCCGGTCGCCGACGGCGCGCGGATTTGTCGCCTTGCGCGGGAGATTTGATGGATTTACGGACAGACACATGGCGATGAACGAGCCATGTTGGAGGTGTTGCGTTGGCGCCGGACAGGCCGCACGCCTCGCTGGAGGGCGCTCGGCGCCTGTTGCGCGCCACCGCGCCGAGAGGGGACCTCTTTATGAATCATCCAGATATCGCTGCGCGCAGACCGGCCGCCGCATCCATGTGGCAGGCGTGTGCGGCAGCCGCGCTCTGCCTTCCCGCGTTGTGCGCCGCTGTCCCGCCGGCGGCGATGCCATCCAGGATGGCCGACCTGCCGATGTCGTTTGAGGCCAACCAGGGCCAGGCCGACCGACGCGTCCGGTTTGTCGCGCGCGGGACCGGCTACACGCTGTTCCTCATGGGAAGCAAGGCAGTCATGGTCAGGCGGGGCGCCGCCGGCCCGGCCGCGGCGCCGTCAATGCTTGCGATGAACGTCGTCGGCGCCGATCCGGGCGCGACGATGGCGGGCGCCGGGAAGCTCCCCGGGAAGGCCAACTACTTTGCGGGCCGAGACCCGAATCAATGGCATTCGAACATATCGATCTATCGTCAGGTTATATGCGGTAATATCTACCCGCGCACGGATTTGGTCTATTACGGTAGTCGCGGCCGCCTCGAATACGACTTCGTCGTCAGGCGCGGAGGCGATCCCCGACGGCTGATGCTAGCCTTCGAGGGCGCGAGCCGTCTGAGATTGGCGGCCAACGGCGATATGCTCGTTTCGACGCCCGCCGGCGACGTTCGCCTGCAACGGCCCTACGCCTACCAGCAGATCGGCGCCAAGCGCGTGGAGGTCGCCTGCGACTACCGCCTCGGGCCCCCTCGGCACGGCTCCCGAACCGCCGCTGTCACGTTCACCGTCGGGCGCTACGACACCTCCCGAACGCTCGTCGTGGACCCGGTCCTCATCTACTCGACCTACCTCGGCGGCAGCGCCTACGACACAGTCACGGGCATCGCCGTCGACGCGACCGGTGCCGCCTACGTGACCGGCTACACCGAATCCGCCAACTTCCCGACAACCCTCGGCGCCTTCTCCACGACCATGCCGGGCGGCGCCGGCGACCGGGGCGTCTTCGTGACGAAGCTCAACCCGACCGGCACGGCCCTGGTCTACTCGACCTACCTGGGCGGAAGCGGCTACGAGTCGCCATGGGGCATCGCCGTGGACGCGGCCGGCGCCGCCTATGTGACGGGACAGACCTACTCCCCGGACTTCCCGACGACGCCCGGGGCGTTCCAGGCCGTCGCGCCCGGCGGCGGAGCCAACCAGGATGCCTTCGTCACCAAGCTCAGCCCGTCCGGCGGCACGCTGGACTATTCGACGTACCTGGGCGGTAGCGCCAACGATCAGGCGCTGGCCATCGCCGTGGATGCGGGCGGCGCGGCGTACGTCACCGGTGATACCTACTCCATCGACTTTCCGGTCACCGCGGGCGCGTTCGCCACGGTCTCACCTGACGGCGGCGTCAACCAGGATGCATTCGCCGCCAAGCTGAACCCGTCGGGCTCGGCCCTCGCCTACTCGACCTACCTCGGAGGCGCCGATTACGATGAGGGCGACGGAGTGGCCGTAGACTCGTCCGGCGCCGCCTACATCACGGGCAGCACCTATTCGATCGACTTCCCGACCACGGTGGGCGCCTTCCGGACCACCTCGCCCGGCAGCGGGAACACCCTGGACAGCTTCGTGACCAAGCTGGCCCCGTCCGGTTCGGCGCAGGCCTACTCCACCTACCTGGGCGGCAACGGCGACGACCAGGCCGTGGGCATCGCGGTCGACGGGGCCGGGTCGGCGTACGCGGTGGGGGATACCTACTCGACCAACTTCCCTGTCTCGGTGGGCGCCTTCCGGACGACCGCACTGGGAGGCGGCGTGTACCCGGCGGTCTACGTGACGAAGCTGAATGCGGCCGGAGGCGCGCTGGGGTACTCAACCTATCTGGGCGGTCGGAACCAGAACTACTCGGGCGGCATCGTCGTGGACGGCTCCGGTTCGGTGGTCGTTTCCGGCTACACCTACTCCACCGACTTCCCAACCACCGTGGACGCCTATGCCCGCACTGCCGCCGGCGGGCTGTCGGTCGATGCCTTCCTGACGAAGCTGAACCCGCTCGGGAAGGCCCTCCTCTACTCGACCTACTTCGGCGGCCTCAACGAGGACCATGCGCTATGCGTCGCGGTGGACCCCGTGGGCTCGCCGTACTTTGCCGGGTACACACGCGCAACCGACTTCCCGATCACTTCGGGTGCGTTCCAGACGTCCAACGGCGGAAGCAGCGACGGGTTCGTGACCAAGTTCTCCTTCATCATTCCCACCAGCACAACCGTCACTCCCGCCGGCGGACAGCCGGGCCAGCAGGTGTACATCACCGCCACCGTAGTCGGGCAGGACGCCGCCAAGGTAAACGGAGGCACTGTCCGGTTCACGACGCCCGATAGCCGGACCCATGACCGCTTGACCGACGCAAACGGGATCGCGGAGCTCTACTGGGATATCCCCGCGGGCGTTCGCACGTCGTCGGTCTCGGCGCAGTTCCTGGGAAACGCCGCCTACGCGGCCAGTACCGGAAGCGCGACCGTGACGGTGAACGTCACGACGAGGGTGTCGGCGCCGAACGCCAAGGGCGTACCGGGGCAGAGCATCGATGTCGTGGCATACCTCTTCGAAGGCGCATCGTGGTCGGGCATCGCGGGTAAGCGCCTCGCGCTCCACGTTGACGGCGGACCGGCCATCACGTTCCCCGGCCTCACGCAGGGCGCCTACGGCAAGGCCGTTTGCCCCTACGCGATCCCCGGAAGCATGAGTGTCGGCTCCCACGCGCTGGCGGTCTCCTTCGCCGGCGATGCGGACTGGCCCGCGTCGGAGGGCTCCGCGACGCTCGCCCTGACGGATCCCCCGAAGCCGACCTACGCCATGCTGTTCACGTATGCGGCCAAGGTGGCCGTCGCCACGAAGCTCGTGGGCTACCTCTACGAGATGCAGCCAAAGGGGGTGCTGGCGCCGTTGCCGGGCCGGACGGTGCGGTTCACCAAGGCGGGAACCCAGATCGGCGCCGTGGTCACCGCGCCGGACGGCAAGGCCACGCTCTGCCACACGCCGACCGCGGCCGGAGCATTCACGGTGCAGGCGATACACGACGCCGACGCCGCCTACGCCGGCTCGACCGCCGGGCTGCGCGGGATCCTCGCGGCGCATCAGTCCGCCGTTGATGCCGCCCTCTCCATCCCCGGTCGTCACCATCCAGTACTCGACCGGCCCCTCCCACTTGTCGAACTTCCAGCCGAAGACGTTGCTGTAGAAGGCGATGGCCTTGTCAGGGTCGCCCGAAGGTATCTCGAAATGACACACGCGTGGCATAGTAGGTCTCCTTGGTGGCGCGCCTGCGGATCAGGCGCATACAGGAGCATACGCGGGAGACGACCGAACGGTGTCCGCATCGGCCGACGATCGGTGGGAATCGGCAGGCCGGCGACCGCAAGATCAAGGCGGGCGAGGCTCCGGGCCTCTCGACCGAAAGTGACCCGTCGGGCGGCCGCGTGGCCGCGTCATCATCTGATCTGTCGCCTCCTCACCGACCGCCAGGCGTGCGGAAGCTCTCGTAGAGGGCGGGCAGCGCCTCGCGCAGGGCCGCCTGGCTGCCGGCAGGGTCGTCGCGCTGGAAGACGGCGTGGGGCGTCGGCTTCGAGGTGGGCTCCCAGGTGAACTGACCGTCATCCGTGACATGCACCCGGCATGGGACCAGCCGCTCGGGCACGGCAATGTCGCCGGGCCGTGCATCGGCCGCCGCGACCAGCCGCCCACCCACGCCGGGGCGCCGCACGAGCCGCAGCCCCGCCACCTGAGCCCAGACCGAGGTCTCCCAGACATGGTGCTCGCGGCCCGCGATGCGCGCCACCGCCGCCGGGTCCGGCTGCTCCTCCACGGCGTTGAGGAAGTCGGACCGGGCGCTCCGCTCGAAGGCGTAGGCCAGGTAGCTCTGGAGGCGCGCGTCCATCCGGCGCACGAACTCCAGGTTGGGCAGCTTCCAGTAGGTGTTGTTCCGGCCCACCTCAAAGGGGCTCCGCTCATTGGCGCAGGGGTAGACGGCCGTGGGCAGTCCGCTCCGGAGGACGCGCACAAACGCGCGCTTGTCCAGCATCACGTTCCACTCGAGGTACCCGGCGGGCGAGGCGCCGGCGCAGAGGTGGACGCGGGCCACCTTGCGCCGCATGAGTTCGGGGTCCCTGTTGAAGGCCAGGGCCACGGGCCTGGCGGAGCCGAATGAGACGACATGGACCTTCTCGCGGCTCTCGCGCAGAGCCTGGAGCAGGAGGTCCACGCCCGCCTGCTGGAAGCGAGGCGCGTCCTCCATGTGGTTGTCGAGGCTGCGCATCTCGGCGTAGGGCGTCGGGGCGCAGGGCACGCGGCGGTCGAAGAGGTCGTTCAGCTGCAGGACGGGGATGAAGCCGGCGTCCCGCGGGCCTGTGTCGTCGTCGTAGCCGACGCCGTCGGCATTGCGGAAGGGCTTGCGGAAGCGGGCGTGGGCGTCCAGGATGACGGCGCGCAGGTCCACCGTCGGCAGCGCATAGGCGGCGATGAGGTCGAAGTTGTCGCCGACGTCCTGGTGCGGGTGGTAGAGGTCCGTGACGTCGATGACCGGCACGCGCCGGGGCGCGGGCGTCGGCTCGGCGGCGCCCCGCGGGGCGAAGGCGGCGAGGACCGCCGCGATGCAAAGCGCCGCCAGGGCGAACGCCCACCGTCGGTTCATGCGACCTCCTGACGGCCCGCCGTCCAGCGGGCAAGTCCGGTCAGCGGATGACCAGCTGGTGCCACTCCTGCTCGGTGGAACCGAAGCCTGTGGATGCTTTGGCCTGAACGTAGGTGCATATTCCTGCGAAGAACTCGTGATACATGGAGTATGTCCATACGGCGCCTATGGACCGTCCGGCATCGTAGACCGGCACGGGTTGAGCTTGTCTCAGCCACTCGATATACCCATTGTTGTACACAAAGAGCAGCCGGTGCTCTCCTGACGCATAGCCGCCGGGGATCCAGACCCGAACCATCAGCGTCGGGCCCCGGTGGTCCAGAAGGGTCCGCGTCTGTCCGGCCTGGATGGTCTCGCTCTGGAAAGGGGTCCGCCCGGACGTGACGCCGATGATGCGCGGGGTTGGTCCGTAGCCCTGCGCCGCCGCCAGGCGGGGTGCAGCCACGCCGACGAGGACAAGGAGGCCGGCAAGCGTTGCTCGGTTCATAGCGTTCCTCATACTGCACGCGTTCGCCGAAGCCTCGCCGCTAGCGGACCCAGATGGATGCGAGGGTCATGCGCGGGATCCACTCGGAGGCGATCGTCTCCGCCACGCAGTTGCCCGAAGTAAAGCTACAGAAGGACCACCGGTAGGTCACGGTTACGCCCTTCCTGCGGCCGCCTTCGTACAGCTGCTGGCTGGAGACGAGAGATCCGACGCGGCCGGCGAAGACGGCCCGCACCTCAAATGCGTCCACGCCGGCGCCGGCGGGCACCCAGACGCTGACCTCAAGGGTTGGCCCCGAATGGTCGAGGTATGTCTGCGCCTGGCCGACGAGGGGGTATTCATACCACCCGTTGGACCCCGAGGAGGTCACGCTTCGGAAGTAGGGAATGGTCCCGAAGTCCGCGGCTGCCGGCAGTGGGGCAGCAACGCCGATCGCGACGAGCAGGGCGAACAGCACACACAGCAACATGCGCTTCATGGTTCTCTCCTTACTGGCCATGGGCCCAAGACGCGGAGCCCGGCGTGCGGACACCCGGTGACGGCCTACGGTTGCCGGACGTTCAGCACCTGGTGGCTGATCGTGCTTGGCCACGTGCGGGTGACGTAGTAGACATCGATGGTCTTCGGCTTGAAGTCGCCCATGCTGACGAAGGCATGGTGGATATACCCGGACACGGCGCCCCACCAGGTGTACTTCGCATCGCTCGAGCCGATCCTGACCGGAGTCCGGTTGTCAAGATAGACCGTCACGCAGTCCGTGTTGGCGCCGGCGGGTTGCCAGACATAGACCTCGATCCAGCCGCCTGACTGCGGGTTCCGGGTGACGGTCTGCCCCTCCGCGATGAACTCGAAGGCCGGGCGCCTGTCCGACCCCACGGCCCAGACATGGACGTTCGGGCCGTAGTACTGTGCCGCGGCAGGTCGGGAAACAGCCAGGCCGGCGAGGACGGCAAGTCCGACGAGTACGACTTGCCATATGCGTTTCACGGCGCGTCTCCAGCCGGCCCGGCACGCCGGCGCGAAATGGGTCACCGAACCCACAGGCTGTGTTGGACGCGGCGGGCGCCCCATCCCAGCTCTTCGATCAGCTCAAGGCGCCCCTCCGTGAAGGGTTCGAACGACCAGGAGTAGCTGTAGACGTAGCCCTGCATCTGGCCACCCTCCACCACGGGGATGGCCATTCTGCGGGACCCGGGGCGCCCCCGGAACAACGGCGAGTAGCCCTTCAGGCTCAGAGGGACCCAATACGACACCTGGAGGCTCGGCCCACTGTGGTCAAGCGTCGTCTGGCGCGAGCCAAAGCCGACATTCTCAGCGTACGGACGCGACCCAGTCGATTGCACGCTGATGAAACAGGCATCCGGCCCCAGGCCGGCTGCGGCAGGTCGGGATACAACCATGCCGGCGAGGACGAGTAGTCCGACGAGGAAATGCGAAAGAAGACGTCTCATATGCTCTCCCAACGGGCCCACAGACCCAAAACCGTCGCACGCGACCGGGGCGTGATGGTGAGGGCTCACGGATAGCGCTGGAAGCGGTGGCCCATGGCAATACTGTATCAGATCAGGAGACGGTCGTCAAGAGCCCCTGAGCAGGCACAGCAACGGGGCTACTTGCGACCAACGTTCCTTGCCGACCAGATCAGCTCCTCGGGCCAGCCGTTCCGCTGAAGGAACGGGAGGCACTGCTTGTCGCCTCGGGCATAGACCGCCAGGAACGCCGTGGTGTACGAGTGCACGATCTGGTAGGTCGTCTCCATTGAGGTGTACTGAAACTCGGCGCCCCCGTCGCGTCTCTTGCCCTTCCCGGCGCCGTCGCCGAAGTTCGCGATGAGCTTGGGCATATCGGTGAAGGAGTAGTGGCCGCCGTTCTTCATCTCGAGCAGGAACGAAGGGCCCTGGTGCTTCTCGTGGTGGCCGCGGACGATGGCATTGCCCGCGGCGCCGATCGTGCGGTCCTCGCTGCCGATCATCCAGAGCGTCGGAATCTTCAGATTGACATTGGCGGGGTACGCGCCGGACATGGCGATGACCGACCTGAAGCGCTTGTCGGCGGCGGCGACGCGGACGGCGGTCATGGAGCCAAACGACATCCCGGCGGCGCAGGGCCGCGAGAGGTCGAGCCGGCCCTTGAACCTGGGGTCGCCGCCCCGGTTCCACTTAACCATCTCGTCCAACAGGAAGCTCATGTCTTTGGGCCGGTCGGCGGCCGAGTTGGCGCGTTCCGAGCCCGCCATGGGCACCGGCCCCTCCTCCAGGAAGGTGACGCCCGCATTGCCGGTATGGTCGGCCGAAACGATGACGTAGCCGTGCGAGGCGAGGTAGTCGCACCAGAAGGTGTTCTGGTGCCGGGCGCCGCCGTTGCCGTGTGAGAAGACGATGACCGGGAAGCGTCCCGACCGAACGGGTGCGTCCCGAACGGAGTGCATCCAGTAGTCCCTGTTCAACTCCTCCGTCGTCTTGCCCCACGCCCGCCTCGTGAACGCGTCGAGGCCCGGCATCGCGCCACCGGGTATGAAGTCAACGAACCTGCTGCGCGGCAGCGTCCGAGCCGCGTCCGTGGCCGGGTACCAGACCTCGGTCACAAGGGTGCGCGGCTTCTGCGTCAGGTGGTCCGTTCGGCTCCGGTCGACGAGGATCGTCGTGGTGACGCCAACCGGGAACGGCCCCTCCGTGAGCGGGTCGGTCACCGCGCACCAAGCGGGGCGCGACGCCATGGCTAGTAAGACCAGTGTCAGGCTTGGCAGAGCGCGCATCGGGACCTCTCTCGTCGTACTCGGCCGGCGTCGGCGCACCGGGCTGGTTGGGAGCATACCCGGCGCCGACCGGTCGTTGGGCGGTCAGCAGGGAGGAGTCCGGTGCCGTCCGGCGAACCTTACAGCATACGAACCGGCCAGCATGCGCGGAACGCCAGATCGAGGCCGACACCATGACCAGCATACCAACGATCCCGCTGCACGGCGGCTCCATTCCCCTCGTCGGTTTCGGCACGTGGCGGTTGCGCGGCGATGAGTGCCGCAGGGCCGTGGAGGCCGCGCTCGAATGCGGCTACCGGCACATCGACACCGCGGCGGCCTACGAGAACCAACAGGCCGTCGGCGCGGCGCTGGGCGCAGGGATCGTGCCGCGCGGCGACGTCTTCTTGACAACCAAGGTGGGGCCGGAACGGCTACACCGCGACGACCTGCTGGCGGCGGCCGAGGAAGCTCTACGCGAACTGGCCACCGACACTATCGACCTGCTTCTGGTCCACTGGCCCAACGCCGACGTGCCGATGGCGGAGACGTTCGCCGCGATGGGGAAACTGCTGGACCAGGGCGCCATCCGGAATTGCGGCGTCTCGAACTTCACGGCCGGACGCTTGGCCGAGGCGGTGGCGTTGGGCGCGGCTCCCATCAGCGTGAACCAGGTGGAGTACCACCCGCACCTGAACCAGCGGCGGCTGCACGAGGCTTGCCGCGGACTGGGCGTGGCTCTCACGTCCTACTCGCCCTTCGCCAAGGGACGAATCCCGCTCGACGGCCGCCTGGCGGAGATCGGCGCACGGTACGGCAGGTCGGCGCACCAGGTGGCGCTTCGCTGGCTGGTCCAGCGCGGTATCCCGGCCATACCCAAGGCGGCGAGCGCCGAGCATATCCGGGAGAATCTCGGCGTGACCGACTGGGCCCTCTCCGAGGAGGACTTCGCTGTGGTCGACAACCTCGGGCACTGGGACCGGTTGCTGCCCTGGGAGGGCTCCGGCCCCAGCGATCAGGCCGACAACGGCTGACGCCCGCCCAGTGCCGGGCGCGGCTGCCGGGCGCTCCGTCGCGTGGCTCCGCCTGCCGGCATCACCGCTTCGCGGCCGGTTGCAGCCTGCCGTCTCGCGTGAACTCGACGGGCAGCTCACACGGTCGCTCGTCGTGCGGCGGGCCGAAGTAGGTGGACCACCACTTTCCCTTCGTGTCGCGGAAGAGCGCGCTGTGGCCGCCGTGTGGGATCGCTTCGTACCTCCCGCCGTAGGGGCCGTAGAGGCTGCGCGAGGTGGCCACGGCGCAGCTGTAGCGGCCCTCGAACTGGTCGGAGCAGATGAGGTAGTAGCGTCCCCGCGCCTTGGCCAGGAACATCCCCTCGTAGCCCACGTGATCGAACGAGTCCTTGCCGAAGATGCCCGCGCACAGGCTGCTGTGGTGCCTGGGGTCGGGGTCGTCGGCCCCGGCGCGGAGCCAATGGTAGGGCTCCGCGAAGCCCGTCATGTCCGGCTTCATGCGGGCGATCTTGCCGCTGTGCCAAATGAAATAGACCTCGCCGTCGTCATCCTGGAAGAGCGACGCGTCGATCTCGTCGCCCAGCCGCTCGTCGGGGTGCATATCGACGTAGGGCCCTTCGGCCTTGCCGGATGTGCTGCGCAGGAGGCCCGAGCCCGAGGTCTTCGCGGTGCCGTCCCAGCCCGGCATGCTGTAGGTGAGCCAGAATGTGCCCTTGAGGTAGTGGATCTCCGGCGCCCAGAGCGGCTTCCTGGCCTCCACGAAGGGCTTGTGCCAGGGGCTCTCGCCGGGGCGCCAGACGGTGCCGAGCGGCTCCCAGGCCACCCGGTCGCGCGACTTCCAGACGCGGATGCCGGCCTCGTGGTTGAAGCCCCAGAAGGGCTCGCTGGTGCCCGTGAGGTAGTACCAGCCGCCGGGACCGAGGCAGACGGAGGGGTCGCGCATGGGCGTGTCTATGAGCTTGCGGAGGCCCGGCGGAGGCCCCGTCTGCGGCGGCTGCGACTCCGCGGTAGTGGCGACGCAGAGCGCGGCGAGCGGGATGCAGATCAGCATTGCGTACTCCATCATGGCTTGGTGGGCTGCAACGCGCCGTCGACCGTGACGGCGCGCCCCTTGCGCGTGGCCAGTACGGCGTGGACCGCGCCGCAGCGCAGCTTGAGCGGGCCGCCGTTGCGCGAGAGGATGCGGGCGGTCGTGAGCTTGCCGCCGCTCCAGGCCAGGTCGACCACGAATCCGCCGCGCGCCAGCAGACCCTTCACGCTGCCCGCGGGCCAGGCCCTGGGGAGCGCGGGGAGGAGGCTCACCTCGCCGTCGTGGCTCTGGAGCAGCATCTCGGCGATGCCGGACGAGGCGCCGAAGTTGCCGTCGATCTGGAACGGCGGGTGCGCATCGAAGAGGTTCGGGTAGAGGCCGCCCTGCCCGCCGGAGGAGGCGATGGGCCGCAGCAGGTTATTCAGAATGACGTAGGCGTGGTCGCCATCCAGGAAACGCGCCCAGAGGTTCACCTTCCAGCCCATGCTCCATCCCGTGGCCGCGTCGCCGCGGAAGAGGAGCGACTGGCGCGCGGCCTTGAAGAGCCCGGTATCGTGCCGCGTGATGTCGGCGCCGGGGTAGACGCCCCAGAGGTGCGAGACGTGGCGGTGCTCGTTGCGCGGGTCGTCCTTGTCCTCGAGCCACTCCTGCAGCTGCCCGTGGCGACCCACCATGTTGGGGGCAACGCGCTTCGCCGTCTCCGCCATCCTTGCCGCGAGGTCGGCATCGACGCCCAGCGTCCCGGCGGCGTTCGCGGTGGCGGAGAGCAGGCTGCGAATGATCTGGTGGTCCATGGTGGGGCCCATGACGAGGCCGCCCTGCTCCGGCGAGTTGGATGGGCCGCTAATGAGATGCCCGGTCAGCGGGTCCTCCACCAGGGCGCTCAGGAAGAAGCGCGAGGCCTCGCGCATGGCCGGGTAGGCGCGTTGCGCGAGAAACGCCTTGTCGCCGGTGAAGAGGTAGTGCTCCCACATCTGGGTGCAGAGCCACGCGCCGCCGGTCATCCACATGCCGTGGTCCGAAGCGTTGATGGGCGCGGTACCGCGCCAGAGGTCGAAGTTGTGGTGAAGCACCCATCCCGGCGCGCCGTAGTGGACCCTTGCCGTCTCGGCGCCCGACCTGGCCAACTCCGCGATGGCGTCGAAGAGGGGCTCCTGGCACTCGGGCAGGTTGCCGGGCAGGGCGGGCCAGTAGTTCATCTCCGTGTTGATGTTGCAGGTGTACTTGCTGTCCCACGGCGGGTTCATCTGGTCGTTCCAGACGCCCTGCAGGTTGGCGGGTTGCCCCCCGGCGCGGCTGCAGGCGATGAGCAGGTATCGGCCGTACTGGAAGACCAGCGTGGCCAGGTGCGGGTCGCCGCCCCTACGGAAGTCGGCGATCCGGGCGTCGGTGGGCCGCTCGGAGGCGGGGGTGCGGCCCAGGTCCAGCGCCACGCGGCGGAAGAGCGCCCGGTGGTCGGCCACATGGGCCTTCCGGAGGGCGTCGTAGTCCTTGCCCGCGGCATCGGCGAGCGCCCTGGCGCACCGGACCGCGGGGTCGGCGTTCAGGGTGCGGTAGTCCGTGAAGTTCGTGGCGGCCACGAGCCGGACCGTGAGCGAACGAGCCCCCGTCACGCGGATGCCCTCCTCGGTCGGCGTCGCCGTTCCGCCCTGTGCGGCCACCTGCGCCACGCACTGGAAGCGGATGCCACCCTCCTCGACCTGACCGGTAAGGACGATCCGGTCGCCCTTCACCGCCACCGAAGCCCTCGCGTGCGGGCTGCTCAGGCGCACGGTGCAGTCGAGCTTGCCCGCCCTGTCGGAACTGACGCGGGTGAGGATCATCTGGTCGGGGTGCGACGCGAACGTCTCGCGCCGGTACCGGACGCCACCGATGCGGTATTCCGTGGTGCAGGCGGCGCTGTCCAGATCGAGCCAACGCCGGTAGCCGGAGACCGCCTGCGCCGCCGGGAAGTCGAGCCAGAGGTCGCCGCAGGGCTGGTAGGCCTTCTGGCCCAGCGGGATGCTCATGAAGTCTCGGGAGGCCAGATCCTGTGCTTCGCGCTGGCGGGCGTCCGCCGTGGCCATCAGGCGGCGGGCCTCCGGCGTGCCGAGGTCCGGGTCGAGCCGCCGGGCCTCGCGCTCGGCCGTGCGCCCCTCCTGCAGCAGGCGGCGGATCTCCGGCAGAGCCTGCGCGGCGCCCGGGTGGGCGTAGCCGTGCGGCTTGCCGGTCCAGACCGTGTGCTCGTTGAACTGGATGCGCTCCGTGGTGACGCCGCCGAAGACCATGGCGCCCATCCGACCGTTGCCCACGGGCAGGGCCTCCGCCCACTGGCCCGCAGGGCGCAGGTACCAGAGGCTCAGCGGAGCGGCGGGCGCCGCGGGCTCATCGAGGAACTCGCCGTCGAAGGACTGCATCGTCACGCCACCACCTCCTGTGCGCTTGAGAACGAGCGTGCCCGCCTGCGGCCGGATCGCCGCGCCGGGGGCCGGGGTGAAGAGCCAGTCGCCCAGGACGCCCGCCGGGGCAGGCGCCGTCGGTGCCGCGGCCCGGGCGGCGATCTCCTCGGCGGAGAGCGCCCGGCCGTAGACCGCCGCGCGGAGGATGCGCCCCAGGAACCGGTTGCCGCCGGTGGGGTCCGCGCCGATCACCAGCGGCACGCGGGATCGCGTCATCTCTGGGAAGGCGCCGGCCAGGCTTGCGGCCTCGCGGCCGGAGACGTAGAGCTTCATACGGCGACCCGAGACGCTGTAGACCCCGGCCACGTGCGTCCATCGGTCGCCGGGCAGGCGGGCGTCGTGGTTGCACATACCCATGTGGTTGAGCAGGCGCAGCGAGTTTCCGGGATGGGTGTCCAGCATGTAGCCGAGTTGCGTGCCGGGCTCCGATTTGTCCAGGATGCGCCCGCCGGGCTGCTCCATGGCGTCGGCGCGCACCCATGCCTCCAGCGTCAACTCGCGCGCCAGGTCCAGTTCGCGCGAAGCCACCGCATAGAGCGCCGAACGACCGTCGAGGCGATAGCCCTCCTGCGGCTGGGCGGCGGCGGTGGTGGCGGCCAGGAGCATGGGCACGAGCAAGCGTAACAACATGGGGCTACCTCACGGTTGGGCAGGGCGCCGCAGCGCCTCTGGGCGATAGGTACGCCGCGGCGCGCCTCGCATCCTGCCGCGGCGCCGCGAAACGCGCCCGGCGGGCCGCACGTACCCCTATCGTGCTGCGTCGCAACACTGCAGCCGAGGAGGCCCAGCCGTGCTCGTGCCCTGCCTGCTGACCTTCACGCTCGCCCTGGCGCCCGGCAGGCCCCTCGTGGGCGTGGCGGCCAACCCGCCCGCGGGCTCCACCGGGGCGCAGTTCCTCGTGGGCGTCCGCGACGCCCAACGCATGGGCTGCCGCCTGATGACCTCCTCGCACAAGTGGTCCGAACTGGAGCCGAAGCCCGGCGAGTACGTCCTCAAGCCGCTGGAGGATGCCCTCAACGGGCTGCCGCTCTTCGGCTTCACCGTGGCGCTGACGATCCAGACACTGGATACCAACAACCGGACGCTGCCGCCCGACCTGATGGAGAAGCCGCTGGACTCCCCCGAGGTGCGGAGCCGCTTCGACGCCCTGGTGAGGAAGATCGCGGCAAAGCTCGGCAAGCGTTGCCCCTGGGTGATGCTCGCCAACGAGGCCGACGTCTACCTGGCCACCCATCCCAGTGAGCTGGAGCCCTTCTGTACGCTCATGGATCAGGGCCGCCGCACGCTTCGGGCCGCGCGTCCGGACATCCTCGTAGGCGTGACCTGCACCCATGACGGCCTCCGCGACCGCCCCGCCGCCGTCGGCCGGATGAACCGGGAGATGGACGTCTGCACGCTCACCTACTACCCGCTCGGACCCGGCTTCGGAGTGCGGCCCGTGGGCGATGTGCCCGCCGACATGGCGCGCATGGTGCGCGGCGCCGGCGGCAAGCCGCTGCTGATCCAGGAGATCGGCTACCCCGCCGCGGAGCTGCTCGGCAGTTCGGGCGCGAAACAGGCGGCCTTCGTCGATGCCGTCTTCGACGCCGCCGAGAGGCACGCCTCGGCCATCGCCGGGCTCTGCTTCTTCATCCTGCACGACTTCGGCGACAAGCTGACCGACGAACTGCTCTCCTACTACCGCCTGCCCGACCCCAGGTTCCGCGCCTACCTGGCCACGCTGGGCCTCAAGGAGGCCGATGGCAAGCCCCGCCCGGCCTACGAAAGGTTCGAGGCACGAGTGGCGAGGTGGTTGAAGGGCGGAGGCGCGTAGGCGGGGCTCGGTTCGGGCGGGTCCGTGCACGCTGCCCCGGAACACGGACATCCACGGACTCCGGCGGCGCCGACCCCGAGTGCGCGCCGGTTTGGGCCGGCGAAGCGGCGGGTCGCCGCGGCAGGGATTCGCAGGCTCTGCGGCGAAACTACATATTGGGTGACCGGGACGCGCATCTGATGCCGGCTCGCCCGGGGAGGCTCGATGGGTCAGCTTACGGCCAGGTCGCTGGCCGCCATTATCGGCTGGGCGCTCTGCGGAGCGGGCGCCGTGAGCACGGCGGAGATCTTCTTCTCCTCGCGCACGTCTCTGCCGCCGCAGACGGCGGTGGCGTGGGGCCTTGGTCCGCTGGAGCTTGCGGTCGGCATTGCCGTCATTGCCCTGCGAAGCCGGTTCCCCAATAAGGCCGTGCTGAACCCCGGACCACTCGGGCTCACAGGCCTGCTGCTGGTCCTGGCGCCGGTGGTGACGGGCGTTCTCGGCGCCACCGTGGCCAAGGGCGACACGATCCGCATCGGCACCAATACGGCCATGCTCACGCTACTGCTGGCGGTGCCCGGCATCGGCATGCTCGTGGGCGCCTTTCGCCTCATGATGTACGACAGGCAGCACGGGCGGCCGGTGCAGGCCGAACCCAAGACCAGGATTCGGAAGCGCAAGTAGGCTCGCGCCCGCAAGCCCGAGCGGGCGCCGAAGGAGACGCGCGTGGCCCGTACTCTCGTCGTGGTGAACCAGAAGGGCGGCGTCGGGAAGACCACCACCGCCGTGAATCTGGGCGCGTGTCTGGCGCTAGCCGGCCGGAAGGTGCTGCTCGTCGACCTGGACCCTCAGGGCAACGCCACCAGCGGCCTGGGCATCGACAAGTCCTCCGTGGGCGCTCAGTCCGGCGGCCCGCCCTCCATCTACGATGTGCTCGTGGACGAGGCGCCCATCGCGTCGGCGATCCAGCAGACCGAGGTGCCCGGCCTCGCCGTGACGCCCGCCAACCTGGATCTCGCCGGCGCCGAGGTGGAGCTGATGACACGGCTGGCCCGCGAGCACTGCCTCAAGGAGTGCCTGGCGCCGTTGAAGCCCGACTACGACTTCGTGCTGATCGACACGCCGCCGTCGCTGGGCCTGCTCACCCTCAATGCCCTTGTCGCGGCCGATGAGGCCGTCGTGCCGATCCAGTGCGAGTACTACGCGCTGGAGGGCGTCTCGCAGCTCATGCGCACCGTGGACCTCGTCTCGCGGCGGCTGAACCCGGCACTGCGCGTGGGCCTCGTCATCATGACGATGTACGACAACCGGGTGCGGCTCTCGCAGCAGGTGGTCGACGAGGTGCGCCGCGTCTTCGGCGACCGGGTCTCGGCCACGCTGGTGCCGCGCAACGTCCGGCTCTCCGAGGCGCCCAGCCACGGCCGGCCCATCGCCCTCTACGATCCCCGGGCGCGCGGGGCGGTGGCCTACCGCCATATCGCCCAGGAGGTGATCAGCCATGTCTAGGAAGGGGCTTGGGAAGGGCCTCGGCGCCCTGATCGACGACGGCGCACAGAGCGAGGCATCCCGCGAGGTCCAGATCGAAGCCATCACCCCCAACCCCTACCAGCCGCGGCAGGACTTCGATCCGCAGCGTCTGGCCGAGCTCGTCGACTCGGTGAAGGAGCATGGCGTCCTGCAGCCGCTGCTGGTTCGGCGGCTCGGCCCCGATCGGTTCGAGCTGATCGCCGGCGAACGGCGGTTCCGCGCCGCCAGGGAGGCGGGCCTCGCGACCGTGCCCGCGCTGGTCCGAGAGTGTACCGACACGGAGATTCTGGAGCTGGCGATCATTGAGAACGTCCAGCGCGAGGACATCAACCCCGTGGAAGCCGCCCACGCCTACCGCAGGCTGATGACCGAGTTCGGCATGACGCAGGAGGACGTGGCCCGCCGCGTGGGCAAGGCGCGCCCCACCGTGGCCAACACGCTGCGTCTGCTCGCCCTGCAGGAGCCCATCGTGGCGAGCATCCGCGGCGGCGAGATCACCGAAGCCCATGCCCGGTACCTGCTGCAGGCCCCCGATCCCGTCAGGCTGGAGGTATGGGAGCAGGTACGGAAGCGGGGCCTGACGGTCAAGGAGACCGACGCCCTCGTGCGGCGCGCCGCTTCGGGCAAACCCACCCGTCCGCGGACCACGCGAGCCGCAACGCAACAGGAGAAGGACCCCTTCGCGGCGGCGCTGGAGGAGGCCCTGGAGACGGCGCTGGGCACCCGCGTCCGCATCCGGCCCGACGGCGCCACGGGGAGGATCGAGATCGAGTACTACTCGCCCGAGGAGCTGGAGGGCATCGTCGACCGCATCCTGAACTGAGGAGGGCCGCGCTCAGCCCTGCGCCTCGGGAGACAGCCACTTCTCCAGCGTCAGCTGGTTGCGGCCCAGTTCGTCGTGGTCGAGCGACTTGCCGTCCACGGAGAGCCTGATCGTCGGGTTGCCCAGCTCGATCGCCCGCCGATCCATCGAGCCGCCGCGGTCGGTGATCCTGACCCTGGCCCGATCACTGAAGACCGAGACCTCTACGGCAAGCGTGGTCGCGGCCTCGCTGACCGACGTGGCCGGGTCCATACCTCCCGCCGGGCGGCGCACCACCTCGCGCACGGCCGTACAGGCGGCCAGGCAGAGCGCCTCGACATCGGCGCGCGGCATGGCGGGCATGTGCGTCGAGACGAACTGGTCGACAAATCCGTCGGCCTGCCCGATCCCCTCGTCATCGGCGCTCACCTCCACCGTTTCGAACGCCACGAGAGAGAGGACGCGCTCGGGGTCGACCACCGCTGCCACGCAGGTCAGGTCATCTACCAGGAGATCAGATCCGCTGAACTCCCGGACGGCCTCGCGCACGCGCGTTACGACCCCTTCGGCCGAGAGACCCGAACAGGAAGCCAGCAGGTCCGCCAGGCGCTCCATCCCGAACAGGTCGCCGTCCCTGCCCCGCGTCTCGATCACACCGTCGGACACGGCGACCAGGATGTCACCCAACGCGATGGGATGGGTGTGCTGCCGGTACACCTCCCGCTCGATGAATCCCAGCGGCGTGTTCTCACCGGTCAGACAACGGCACTCGCCCGAGGCCGCGCAATACTGCAGCATGGCCGGGTGCCCGCAATCCACCACGGTCACGGTCATGGCCGTCACGTCGATCCGGGCGAAGCAGAGCGTGACGAACCACTCAAGCTCGATGAGCGCCGGCGTCAGGGCTGTGTGCGTCGCGGCCACGACCTCCTCGGGAGCCGCCAGTCGGTTATGGACTCGGAGATCCTGGCTGAGCTTGGCCACAGCCCTTGCGAAGTGCCCCTTTGCGGCCGCGCCCAGCAGCGCGGCCGGAAGCCCCTTCCCCATCACATCGCCTACGATGACATCCACCATGGTCGGCGAGTGCCAGAAGAAGTCCAGATAGTCGCCGCCGACCGCCTCCGAGGGTAGGGCCACAGCCGCCAGGGAGAAGCCGGCCAGATCGGTGGGCGCCGCCCCGACGAGAAAGGCTTTCTGGATGCCTGCGCCAATGAAGAGGTCGCGGTTTCGCGTCGCCTCGAGCGATGTCGCGGTCTCCCGCAGCGCCTTCTCGGCGGCGCGGCGCAGGGCGATATCCTGCACGAAGACGGCGAGCGCTCCGCTCTCCTCGTCATTGAGTCGAGCCACGCTCACCTCCACGGGAGTGAAGCCGCCGTACTGCCCGCGAGCCCAGCCCTCGAAGCGTCCACCCGCCATGTGCTCAAGGAACCGGGGCGGCGGCATGGGACCGTCGGCCGCCTCTGCCAGGCTGATGAGGCCCCAGATGCCGCGCTCGCGCGCGGTTTCCGTCGTGCAGCCGAACATGGTCCGGGCGGCCGCGTTCAGGTCCTCCAGCCGCCCGTCGTCCCGGACGGTGATGACGGCGCTGAACGTGGCATCCAGGATCGCCGTCTTGCGCGCCTCGGAGCGGCGCCGCGCCTCGCGGTCTGCATGCTGCACGGTGTAATCGCGGTTCGTGCCCGCCACGCGGACGGCCTTGCCCTGGTTGTTCCGCTCAACGACGCCGCCCCGGCACTGAATCCACCGGAAGCTGCCGTCCTTGGCCCGAGCGCGGAACTCGGCCTCGAAGCCAGGGCTGTCGCCCTCGATATGCTTCATCAGGGCCGACTCCACCGCGGGCCGGTCTTCCGGCTCCATCAGTTCGGCGAGCCCCTTGCGCTCTGAAGGCATTTCGCCGGGATCAAACCCGAGGATTGCAGACCAGCGGTGGTCGAGGAGCAGCCTGCCGGTTCGCAGGTCCAAATCCCACACCCCGATATCGGCGCCGCGCAAGGCCAGCTCCAGTTGCCGCCGGCTATCCGAGAGGGCGCGTTCCGCCTTGTCGCGCCGCGCCAGCAGACGCTGCATCATGAGGGTGGCGTAGATGCCCAGGGCCACGAAGACGGCCAGGAGCAGCAGCGAGCCCGACCAAAGCTGCTGAAGCGCACGCCCTCGGTCCACGGTGCAGATGACCCAGACCGGGCGATCCATGACGGAGGCCGGGCAGACGGCGGTGATGGCCCGCCAGCGGGCCGTTCCGAGCCGGATGCGGTTGGTCGTCGTAAACTCGAGACGCTGGGCCAGGTTGCGCTTCTCGGCTCCAAGGCCCAGGTCGATGTCGTGCGTCGCCGAGGCGCCCCTGGCCTCTACGAGCGCCGTGGCGACGCCGTCGCCGTCGATCAAGGCCGACAGCGTCCGGGAACCGGCGGAAGGCCGCGCCACGCTCTCGGCCATCAGTGCGCCGACATCGATGGCGGCCGTGGCTCGAATCTGCCGTCGACCGCCCACGGCGTTGATCAGCCAGACGCCGACCTCGGCGCCGGCGACGCCTTCGCGCGGATTCTGCCGCCGGGTGCTGAAGTGGCCGGTGTCGCTACGCGAAACGACGACCGGCGCACCGCCCGGAGCCGTGACGATGATGTGCCGGATGACGTCCTGGTGCCGGACGTAGAACCTGCGCGCGCGATCCGGCACGGAGAGCACCAGGTCGGGGTCCTGATCCAGGATCGCGTCGAACCCGCCGCCGCTCACCTCACCCCGGAAGTCGGTCTCAAGCATCTCGGCGGTACGGCTGAGGTCCGCGGCATTGCTGCGGGCCTGGTCCAGGACATCCTGATGGATGCCCTGGATTTGATCCATCACGAAGGCAATGTAGAGGAGTATGCCCAGCACCGCGAGCGTGGCCGTGCCGATTACGGCAACGGAGCCGCTGAACCGGGAGCTCAGCCGCGTCACGACCCGAGGTATGCGCGACGGCATCAAGGCTGCTCGGACGCGATAGACCAAGCTGACCAGCCGAGGGCGGGTAGCGGCACGGCGAGGATGACCGACTGCGTATTGCCCACGCTGAAGGTGGCACGCCGGGCGCCGCGGCGCAGAATCTGCTCCGCCGCCGTCCGGACCGATGCGGTCCGCGCTTTCAGGAGGTTGAAGTCCTCGGACTGGTACTGGTCGCTCTTAACGCTCTCCGAATAGCGGTGCTCGGACATCAGGGGCATGTTGAGCAGCCGGAGCGCCGTCTCGCCCGCCGAAACGATGACGCCGCCGGGCCCCACCAGCAGCGAAGCGCCGTCGGCGGGGATGTGCCTCTCGGTCAGCCTCTGCACCGTGACGTCGAGGCCCACCACGCCCTCCAAGCGATCCTTCACGTAGACCGGCGCGATACAGGAGACCATCCAACCCCGGCCGGCAGGATCGAGGTAGGGAGCGTTGACCCACACGACCTTTCGCCCCGGGTTGTGCTTCGCATCGGCCAGGTAGTAGAAGTTGAACTTGGGGATGTTCATCTTCGGCTCGTACTGAGCCACGGTGTCGAAGGCCGGGTAGATGCGGTTCAGGGAGCGGCGCTCGTTGTAGTAGGACTGCACCACTGCCGGATTGGCGCGCGTGACCTTGATGAGCGCCGGGTTGATGGCCTCGGTGAACCAGGTGACCCGCTTGAGGTCGGCGTCGATGGGCGCGTAGCCCGAGACGAAGACGGTGGGGGCGCCGTCCTGCACCTTGCGGAAGTAGACGCCGCTCGGAGCGAAGGCGTAGTCCTCGCGCCGAACGGTCTTGAGCGTCGCGTCCGCCTTGCCGTAGCACTCCACCGTGGCTTGGGAAAGCTCGGCGGTGAGCCGCTCCACATCATCGATATCGGCCTCGATGAGCGCGGCGGTGCGGGCCAGCCGCGCGGCGCCCTGCTCGAGCCCCAACGGCGCCTTCCGGCAACCGGCCGACCAGACGACCGCGGCGAGCGCGGCGACGACGAGCGCCGCGGCCCGGACGCCCATGGAATGGCTCCACCACGACCGAACGGGGGCGGACAAATGCCCGCCCCCGGCAGCCCGGCGGCACGCCCTGCTAGACGGCCCGATCATGTCTGGTATCCGGTCTAGAGCGTTACGTGAATCTTGGCGCGAGCGGTTACCGGCTGCTTGATGCCGAACGGATCACGCACGGTAAGGACGATCTGATAGTCGCCGCCCTTGCGGAACTTGTGCTTGAACGTCCGGCCCTCGGCGTCCACGGGAAGGTCGCCGGCGGCAGGGTCGCCCGGTCGCACCACGGACCACTCGTAGCGCACGGGGCTCACGCCGGTCTCAGCCTCGGCCGTGAAGGACAGGAGATCGTTCACCGCCGCGGTTCGATCCTCGAGCGGCAGCACGCGCAACGGCGTCTGCTCGGCCACGGTGCGGACACGCCCCACCGTGAAGGTCGTGGTGGTATCTCCGAACACGCGGACCTCGGAGAGCGCCGCGGACGTGGACGCCAGTCCCTTCACCGCGCTCAGGGGCACCGCCAGCGACACCCAGCCGTCGCGAGCGGGGCTGGCCGTGTTCAGCGGGATTCGCGCCTCGCACTGCTTGCCGTCGGCCGTGACCAGAACGGCGCGCACGTTGGCCAGCGGCTTGGCGGCGACGACGCCCGCGTCATAGCCCTGGTTGATGCCGCCCGCGGCGCCGGGACCGCCCGGTCCGCCGGTGCCGCCCTTGAGGCCTCCGGTTCGGCCGCCCTTGGCGCCGCCGGGCATGCCCGGCATTCCGCCCATGCCAATCATGCCCGGGCCGGCGGAACCGCCCGAGCCGCCCGAGCCGCTGTCCTGGAGCTTTACGACGATCTCCAGATACGTCTCGCGGTCCTGCAGGTCGGCGGTGAGGTCGGCCGGCTTGGCCAACACGATGCGCAGGCCCTGGTAGGCGCCCTGCGTGGAGACCTTGAGTGCGCGGACGCCCTTGTAGATGGCCTCCTCGCTCTCCTTGACCGTGCCGCTGCCCCAGCTCTTGGCGCTGACGCCCGACCCCTGCAGCGGCTGGCCCTCGTAGATCGACACGTCGGCGCCGGAGCGTCCGGGCGCAGCCAGAGCGTAGACGACGCTCAGGGCCATTCCGACGACAGGTACCCTGATCCACCTCATACCTAGCTCCTCTCGCGCCGGCGCCATGTCTGGCGACGCCGGCCCCGGGCCATGCCCGTTTCGGGCGCCGAACAGCCGCCCCCGGTCCCTTTCAGGCCCGGATCTGCAGCCGCTCGATGCTTAGAGCGCGACCACCTACAGCCTCTACTTCCAATAGTACCCCGCACAGCGCCGAGGGACCCGCGGCCGCCTCAAACCGCTCGGGCATACCCGTGATGAAGCGCCGCAACACCGGCTCCGGCGTCACGCCGAGGATCGACCGGACGGCGCCGGTCATGCCCAGGTCGGTGATGCACGCGGTGCCCTTGGCGGTAACGCGCTCGTCGGCGGTCTGTACGTGCGTGTGGGTTCCGAGTGCGGCCGACACGCGACCGTCGAGGTGCCAGGCCAGCGCCTGTTTCTCGGAGGTGGCCTCGGCGTGGATGTCGACGAGGATGACGCTCGTCTCCTGGCTCAGTGCGGCCACGAGGCCGTCACAGGTGGCGAAGGGGTCCGCCACCGGGTCCATGAAGATGCGGCCCTGCACGTTCAGCACAGCCACCTGCCCGGCGGGACACCGGAAGATGCCCGCACCGCGCCCGGGCGCCTCGGACGTGAAGTTGGCGGGTCGAAGGAGGCGCGGCTCCGACTCCGCCATGGGGTAGATCTCGCGCTTGGCCCAGGCGTGGTTGCCCAGGGTCAGCACGTCGATGCCGGCGTCGTCCAGCAACTCGCGGCTGATGTCTGGCGTGAGGCCCGCCACGCCCGCCGCATTCTCGGCGTTCGCCACCACGAAGTCGATCGACCGCTCGCGCCGGAGCCGGGGAACGAGGGCGCAGGCGATCTCGCGGCCGGCGCGGCCCACGATATCGCCGATCACCATCACGCGCATCTGGCTCTCCCCGGCCGTCGGCGTCGCCTCACCGGGCGTACTCGGTGGAGCGGACTTCGCGAATGACGGTCACCTTGATCTGACCCGGGTACTCCATCTCCTCCTCGATGCGCCGCGCGATGCTGGAGGCCAGCTTGGCCGTCGCAAGGTCGTCGACCTGCTCGGGCCGCACGATGAGGCGGACCTCGCGGCCGGCCTGCACCGCGAAGCCCTTCTCGACGCCCTGGAAGCTCTGGGCGATCTCCTCGAGCCGCTTGACGCGCTTGACGTAGCTCTCCAGCGCCTCGCGGCGGCCTCCCGGTCGGCTTGCCGAGATCGCGTCGGCGCACATCACGAGGATGGCTTCCACGGTCTCGGGCTCGGTCTCGCTGTGGTGCGCCTCCACCGCGTGGATGACCTCTTGGCGCTCACGATGCTGCCGGAGGACGTCGGCCCCAATGACGGCGTGCGGACCTTCGACCTGGTGGTCGAGGGCCTTGCCCAGATCATGGAAGAGACCCGCGCGCCTGGAGATCGCCACGTTGGCGCCCACCTCGGAAGCCAGGATGGCCGCCAGGTGGCTCACCTCGATGGAGTGGTCGAGCACGTTCTGGCCGTAGCTGGTGCGGTACTTCATCTTGCCCAGCAACCGCAGAATCTCCGGAGCGATTCCGGTAACGCCCGTCTCCAGGACGGCGCGCTCGCCGGCCTCCTGGATGTGCCGCTCCACCTCGAGTTGCGCCCGCTTGACGGTCTCCTCGATGCGGCCCGGGTGGATGCGCCCGTCGGTGACGAGCGTCGTCAGCGCCAGGCGCGCGACCTCGCGCCGAACGGCGTCGAAGCCGGACAGCACCACGGCCTCCGGCGTGTCGTCGATGACGAGATCGACCCCGGTGAGCGTTTCGAACGTGCGGATATTGCGCCCCTCGCGGCCGATGATGCGCCCCTTCATCTCATCGGAGGGCAGAGGCACCACGGAGACGGTGGTCTCGGACGTCTGGTCCACCGCGCAGCGCTGGATGGCCTGAGTCACGATGATGCGCGCCCGCCGATCCCCATCCCGGCGCGCGTCCTCTTCAATATCCCGTATCAGCTTCGCGGCTTCGTGCTTGTACTCTTGTTCGATCTCCCGCAGCAGCTCTTTCCGTGCGTCGTCGCGGGCGAGGCCCGCGACCCGCGCCAGCTCCGCGCGCTGTCGACCAACCAGCGTCTGCGCTTCGCCGTGCGCGCCCTCTATCTCGATTTCCCGCTGCTGAAGGCTCCGTTCCTTCCTCTCAGCGGACTCAACGCGCCTGTCCAGGGCCTCTTCTTTTTGTGCCAGTCGTCGCTCGGACCTCTGTAGTTCTGCTCTTCTCTCGCGGTTATCGGCATCGATCTCCGCCTTGAGCTTGTATGCTTCATCCTTGGCTTCGAGGATTGCCTCTTTGCGGAGGGCCTCGGCGTCTCGCCGCGCCTCCTCCTTGAGCCTCTCTGCCTCCGAGATCCTCTCTCCTAGAGTCAGTTCCAACACTCTCGAGCGGGCCTTGTAGGTCTGCACCATCGCAACCGCGATGGCGGCGACCACGACAAGCCCCAGTACGACCGTATATGTCTCTGCCACGCCGTCCTCACCTCCCACAACGAAGTGAGTCCGAACGAACGTAGGCGCCTCGGCGCCCTGGCACGAGAATGACCTGGATGATCAGGCTACCATGTTCGCCGCGAGGGCCGCCAATACCTGCCGGATGGTCTCCCAATCGTAGCCAAGCCGCTGCAATCTGCCGGCCAGGCGGGTCCGTTGCTCGGGATCGGCCGCGGATGCGCCCTTCAGCCAGCGCGTCGCCTCCGCCAGCGCCCGCTCCTCCACGGAGCCGGGCCCGGCAGACGCGAGGGCGGCCTGGATGGACTCCTCGTCGATGGCCTTCCGCTTGAGTTCGGCCTCCAGCCGGATGGGACCCAGGGCCTTGGAGCGTGCGCGGCTCTCGACCCAATCGGCGGCGAGCCGGGCATCGTCCAGCAGGGCGGCGCGATGAAGCGACGCGAGCGCGGCCTCGACGTCCTCCTCCTCGCACTCCGCGCGCGCCAACCGGCGACGCACTTCGGCCTCGCTGCGCGGCGCGTAGGAGGCGTACCGGTACGCGACCGCCATGGCGCGGGCCAGCGACTCCTCTGACATGGCCGGCGCTACCGGCGCAGGCCGCGGAGGTCGATGGGCAGCGACCGGTTCTCGCGCAGCAACTCTCTGAGCGTGAGGCGGCGCCGGCGGCGGCCGGCCTCGCGCCCCAGCAGGACGGCAAGGCAGCTATCGACGGCACGGCGCACAGTGGGATTGGAGGTGTCGCGCTCGGTGACGCAGCGGCGGAACTCGGCGATGTTCCGCACGGCGCCGGCCTCGTAGAGGTTCACGACGTCTTCGCGGTAGGCGTCCTGCGGGGTGAGCACGGTGGCCTTGGCGGCGTAGCTGACGATGGCGTAGCCGGCCGTGCCGTGCACCAGGCAGCCGCAGAAGTCCTGCGCGCCGCTCTGGTCGGGCAGGTGCTTGCCGTGGTGCTGGTGGATCAGTCCGTCGGGGTACTCGAACGTCAGCGAGAAGACATCGTGGCTGTCGGCGTGCCGCTCCGGCCGGCAGGCCGCGCTGGCGCCCGAGCAGGCCACGGGGACCGCGCCGGCCACCCACATGGCGGCGTCGACCGAGTGGATGCAGGCGTTGCCGTGGTAGCCGCCGCCCAGCGCGTTGTCGTTGACCCACTTCAGCCCGCGCAGGACGCCCTCGAGGTTGGCACCTCGGGGCGGATCCGGGAAGCAGGCCGTGAGGTAGTGCGAGTGGAGCATGGCCACACGTCCGATGGCGCCCGCACGGACGCGGCGCAGAACCTCCTGATTGCCGGCGTCCGTGGGAATCTGGTAGTCGACCAGGTAGACCTGCTTGCGGGCGGTCGCGCGGGCGGCGGCGGCTTCGATGCGCTTGACGCCTGGCACGTCGGTCGCCACGGGCTTAGCCATGTAGACATGGCAACCCGCCGCCACCGCGGCCTCGGCGTGGTCGGGGTAGAAGCAGGGCGGCGCCTCAAGGGCCACGGCCTCCACGCCAGCATCAAGGAGGCGCTTGTAGCCGTCGAGGCCGGTGAAGCGCCGGGCTGCGGGCACACCGTGCGCTTCGCCGCAGGCGTCGGCGGCGTCCTGGAAGTAGTCTGCCACGGCGGAGAGCTCGTAGCCGCCGTCGCGGGCGAAGAGACCCGCCAGCCAGCCGCCGCGGCCGCCGCAACCGATGAGGCCCAGCTTGATGCGCGCCGCGCGCTCCGCCGACGCGACGGCCGGAGAGATTCCGGCCGCCAGCCCGGCGCCCAGCAACTCGCGCCGCGTGGGGTCGGTGCGTGGATCAGTGGACATGGCCGGCCTCCTTCATCGGGTCGCCCCGCGCCCGCGGCGGGAACGCCGCGGCGGGCGCGGGGCGGTCGGGCTCTACTTGCCCCAGTCGCGCAGGATCTTGATGCAACGATCCACGGATTCCAGCGCCGGGTATGCGTCGCTTTCGTACTCAACGATGTACCACTCGGTGCCGCCCGTGGCCTCGCAGATGTCGAAGACGGCGCGCCACGGCACATCGTCGGCGCCGATCAGCGACTGATAGCCGGCCTCGAAGCCCGACGCCGCGGCCTGAACGGTGGAGTAGGGCTTCAGGTGGACCGTGGTCGCCTTGCCGGGGTGCCGCCGCAGAATCTCCTCGAGCTTCGCGCCGCCCGCCAGGCCGTTGCCGGTGTCGAGCTGCATAACGACGCCCGGACCGGTCTGATCGAACAGGGCATCCCACGCGGTGAGACCGTCGCCCAGATCGGCGAACTCGGCGTGGTGGTTGTGGTAGCCGGTCATCATGCCGTGCGGCGCGAGCTTGCCGGCGATGCCGTTGAAGACCTCGGCGGTCTTCCAGCAGGCGATGGCGCTGTCGCGCTCGGGCTCGTTGATCCAGGGCACGATCAGGAAGCGGTTGCCCAGCTCGGCGTTGAACTCGATGGTCGCGGCCAGGTTGTCGCCCAGCAGCGTATCCATGCCGATGTGCGTCCCGGCGACCTTCAGGCCGGCGTCGTCGCACATCTTGCGCAGCTCGACCGCGCTGTAGTTGTAGTAGCCCGCGAAGTCAACGCCGTCATAGCCCATGGCGGCGACCTTGGCGATGGTGCCCGGCAGGTCCTTGGCGCACTCGTCGCGCACGGAGTAGAGCTGTACGGCGATCGGTATCTTCGACACGTTGTGCCTCCTCGTGACTAGGGTCTGTTGGTTACGAAACTACTCCATCAAGAACGACTGGGCCAGGATCAGCACGGGCTGGCCGCCCTGATCCGACGCCGTGGGGCTGTCCAGGTAGTCCTGCATGAACGTCTGCCACCGGGTGTGGACCTCGGACGTGGCCAGGTAGTCGCAACTCGCCTGCCAGTCGTCGCACTCCAGGTAGCCGAACTCGACGCCGCCCGGCCCCAGCCAGAGGCGGTAGTTGCGGAACCCGGCCTTCTTGAGCTCGGCGAGAAGGTCCGGCCAGACGTTCTCGTGAATCTTGAGATACTCGTCCAGCTTCTCCGGCTTCACCTGTAGCATCAGTCCCACACGCTGCATGTCGTCCTCCAGGGCGCCCGCGAACGCGTCTCGGCGCCGAAGAGTATTACCCGGCGCGAGCCGCGATTCCTGCCGAGTCGCCTGTCGGTGCCGACACACGGTATCCTACGGGAGTACTGACCGGTCCTGGTTCGGACCGGATGATCAAGGAGACCAGGTGACAACAGGCTCCGCCGGGGCGGCGGCAACGACTGGCCGCCCGCTGACCTTCCTCTTCATGAGCTCCTGCCCCGAGCCCTGGGGCGGCAGCGAAGAGCTCTACGCCGGCGCCGCGCGCATCTTGGTGTCGCGAGGCCATTCCGCGTCGCTCATCAAGACCCTCGTCGTTCAGACGCACCCGCGGATCGCCCGGCTTCGCGGCCAGGGCATCGCGGCAACGGACTACTACTCGCTCCTGCCGCCGCTCCCGGTGCGGGCCGGCGTGCGCCTCATGCCCGGCCGGTTTCGGCCCAACGACTGGCGCCACGATATGCTGGTTCGGCTGTTGCGGGCGCAGAAGCCCAGCCTGGTGGTGATCTCCCAGGGCGACAACTTCGACGGGATGCGCTACACCGACCCGTGCATCGAGTCCGGGACGCCCTACGTTCTGCTCTGCCAGAAGGCGTCCGACCCGCACTGGCCGCCGGACCAGGCTCTGAAGGCCATGCGGCGCGGCTACCAGCAGGCGTTGCGGTGCTACTTCGTGTCGCACCACAACCGCGATCTCACCGAGTGCCAGATCGGCGCCCGGCTGCCCAACGGCGAAGTGGTGCACAACCCCTTCATGGTCGACGCGCCGGAGCCGCTCCCCTGGCCCGACGCGCCGGCCGGCCACTTCCGTATCGCCTGCGTGGGCCGCCTCTTCGCGCGCGACAAGGGGCAGGACACCCTGCTGCGGGTCCTGGCGCAGCCCAAGTGGCTCTCGCGCAGCGTCACCGTCAGCTTCTACGGCAGCGGCTGCCACCGCCAGGGCTTCGAGGGCATGGCCGCGCTGCTGGACCTCCCCATGGTCCGCTTCGCATCGTTCTCGGACAACATCACCGACGTCTGGCGGAAGCACCACGCGTTGGTCCTCTGCTCCCGCGCCGAAGGCCTGCCCCTCGTTCTCGTCGAGGCCATGATGTGCGGTCGCCCGGGCATCGTGAGCAACGCCGGAGGCAACGGCGAGGTGATCGATGACAACGTCACCGGCTTCCTTGCCCGCGGCGTCTGCTTCAACACGATGGATGAAGCCCTGGACCGGGCATGGGAGCGCCGGTCGGAGTGGCGCGAGATCGGCCTGGCCGCGGGCGCCCGCATTCGCGAGATCTGGCCGGCCGACCCTTGCCGCGAGTTCGCGGACAAGGTCCTCGCGGTCGCCGAGACCCATGGCGCAGCCTGAGCCCCGGCCGGACCCGATCCTCGTCGTCAGCGCGGAGAGCCGAATGCGCCACCCGCGCCGGTTCGTGCGCGAGGCCTTCGCCGACCTCCGCGCCTCGCTGCCCATCGCCAGAAGCCTCCTGGCCCAGAGGCTCCGCCAGCGCTACCGGCACTCCTCGCTCGGCTTCCTCTGGGCCATCGTGCCCGCGGCGTTCGTGTCGGTCGTGATGACCATCGGCCGCAAGGCCCGCTTCCCCCTGATGGACACGGGACCGATCCCGCCGCAGGTCTACGGCCTCTACGGCATCGTCATGATGCAGTCCTTCCTGGAGGCGCTGAACGCCGAGCGCATGGCCATCAGCGGCAACCGGCAGCTGCTCTCCCGGCAGCGCATTCCCCTGGAGGGGATGATCCTGGCAGGCGCGGGCGAGATGCTGGTGAGCCTGAGCATGAAGCTGGTGGCCGTGGGCTTCGTCTGCCTGCTGCTCAGCGCGCCGCCCGCGCCGACGCTCCCGCTGGGCCTGCTGGCCATCGCGCAGGTGGCCGTCCTGGGCGTCGCTCTGGGCGTGGCCATGGCCCCCTGGAACGCCATGAGCCGCGACCTCGACCATGTCATGCTGTTCCTGCCCTGGGTGCTCTTCGCCACCACGCCCATCTTCATCCGCCCGCAACACGGGTCCGGCCTGGCGCGCGTCTTCGCCCTCAATCCGCTGGCGTGGCTGGTGGACAACGCCCGCGCCTATGCCTGCACCGGTCGGGGCAGCCTCAGCCTGCTGCTGGGCGCAACGGCGGCCCTGACGCTGCTGCTCGGCGGGGCGTGGCTGCTGACGCGCCTCTGCCTGCCCTACGCCCTGGAGAGGTCCACGGACTAGCCATGGCGAAACCGCTCCTCGCGCTGCACGGCGTCTCCAAGCGCTTCTGCCGGCAACCGCGCCGCAACCTGCGCTACGGCCTGGAGGACATCGCCGCCGAGGCCATGGGACGGAGGCCGGCGCGGAGCCTGCGGCCGGGCGAGTTCTGGTCGCTGCAGGATGTCAGCCTCGACGTGGAGGCCGGCGAGGTGCTGGGCGTCATCGGGCACAACGGCGCCGGCAAGAGCACGCTCATCAACCTCGCCGCCCGCGTGACGCGCCCCTCGCTGGGGCGGCTGGAGTTCTTCACGGATCGCGTCATCGCCATGGACGCCCACGGCGGGCTCAGCGGGTCGCAGACGGGCCGCGAAAACATCATCAGCAAGCTCTCCATGCACGGCGTGCCGCCGAACGAGATCCGCGAGGCCATCCCGGAGCTGATCGCCTACTCGGGCCTCGGCGAGTTCATCGACGCTCCCACCGGCACCTACAGCATGGGCATGCGGCTGCGGCTGGCCTTCTCCATCTACACGCGCCTGAAGCCCGATCTCTTCCTCGTAGATGAAGCCATCGGCGGCGGAGACCTTCGGTTCAGGAGCAAGTTCCAGCGCTTCCTGCGCGACTATGTGGACGCCGGCGGCTCCATACTGCTCGCCAGCCACGATCTGTTCCTGGTCCAGACGCTCTGCAGGCGCTGCGTGCTGCTGGACGGCGGCCGGGTGCTGGACAGCGGTCCACCGGACCGGGTCGTGAAGCAGTACGAGGAGATGATGGATGGCCGGGACGCGGCGACGAGCTCCGAGGCGTCGCGGTCGAAGTCCGGGCGGAAGGGCGGCCCCGCGCCGACCGGCGACGTCACGCTCCTTGCCGCGGAGATCACCGGCGAGGAGGGCGGTCCTCTGCTCCCCGGCGAGCCGGCCGTGGTCCGGCTACGCTTCACGGCCGGCTCGGCCCTGGGCGGGGTTCAGTGGGGCATGGAGATCGGCGGACTGGGCCAGTTCCCGCTGGCCTCGGCCGTGAGCCCGCCCGACATGCCGTATGAACCGGCCATAGGCGAGAACGAGCTCACATGCCGCATCGAGAGGCTCCCGCTCATGCCGGGTGCCTACGAGCTTCATTCCGCCCTGATCGACCATCGGTCGGGCGCTCCGCTGGCGACGCGCGGATTCGAGTCCACGCCGGACCGGTTCACGGTCGGCGCGCCTGAGGATGCGACGATGAACATCCTTCGGCACCGCCAGGGCCTGCTCTACCTGCCCGTCGAGTTCGAGGCAAACTGATGTCGGCGCGACGCTCAGGCCTGACCGCCCTTATCCGTGCGGAGCAGTGGTGGGCGTTCAAGGGCCCGCCCGTGCTCATGGCGGTCTACGCGGTGGCGTTGCAGGCGCGGCTCTCGACCCCGGCGGTCTGGCAGGCGGCCGGCTGGCTCGTGGCCTCGCTGGCGCCCGCCGCCGCCTACGCCAACCTTCTAAACGACTGGACCGACATCGCGCAGGATGCGCGCGCCGGCAAGTCCAACCGCATGGCCGGCAGGCCTCTCTGGTTCCGAGCCGCCGTACTGGGCGCGCCCCTGGCGGTCGGCGCCGCCTGCGCCTGGGCCATGCGCGGCGCCGCTCTGCCGTTGGCGCTCTACGCCGCCGTCTTGCTCGTCTTCACGCTCTACTCCGTGCGGCCGTTCCGGCTGAAGTGCCGCCGCCTTGCCGGCGTGGTCGCCGACGCCCTGGGCGCGCATCTGCTCCTCACGCTGTTCGCGCTGGCGTGGGTGGAGCACACCACAGGGGTCAGGGCCCCGGCGCCGCTCGCGGCCTGCCTCTGCGCCGTGAGCCTGCTCTCGGGCCTGCGCGGCATCCTGACACACCAGTTGCTTGATCGCGATGCCGACCGCCGCGGCGCCGTCGCCACCTTCGTCGCCGGCCAGGACCCCTGGGCCGTGCGCCGCGCCGTGGAGCGAGCGCTCTTCCCGGCGGAGGTCGCGGCCGGGCTTGCGCTGCTCGCCGCGCTGGGCCATGCTGCGCTCCTCCCGTTCGTCGCGGCCGGCCTGGTGCTGGACGACATCCGCAACCGGCAACTAGGGGTGCGCGTGGGCGCTGTGGCGTTGAGCGACCGCGACCAGCCTGCCCTGCTGGACCTATACGACCTCTGGCTGCCCGTAGGCCTCCTCTGCGCGTTCGCCGCGCGGCGCCCGGACGCGTGGTGGCTACCGGCAGCGCACCTGGCGCTCTTCCCCGGCCACGCCATCCGAGCGGGTGGCCACCTGTGGCATTTCGCACGGTGGCGACTCTACCCGCTGTTCATGGGTGCGCCCTTCGCGTCTGTTGATAGCAGGATGTCCCGCGGGCAGCCGCACCGGCCGCCGACGGCCCAGCCTTGAACGGCACGAGGCGCCCTGTCGGTAGGGTAGCACGACGATCACACTACAGACGCAGCCGGACCGCCGTGCGCACGCCGACCGGACGTCCGCGGCGCTCGAGTACTGCACGATGAGAAGGAGGCGAGGTGTCTCATATCCCTGACCAAAGCAGCGGCTCCGGCCGAACCTGGGCTGATAGGCGCAGCATGGCGATGGATCGGGCGGTACGGTTCCTGGCCGCTACTCAGACAGCGGATGGCGCCTTTGAGACAGTCCGAGGCCCCTTGCCGGGTTTTGCGAAGCGGTCTCCCGGAGAGGAGCACTTCGGCACTATGTATGTGATCTGCGCGCCGGCGTTTGGCGTCCGGCTGTCGACCGCAGGACTAGGTCCCGGCCCATCCGTTGTACAACAGCTTCACGCCGGCCCTTACGACCGGGGTGGCCCTGGAGGGTTTGGCCCTTGTCGGGAGCAGATTCAGGGTGCCGTAGCTGTACCGCGGTCGAGCAACCGAAGGAGCGCCGCACGTGGCTGACCTACCCTATCTCTACTTCCTGCACATCCCCAAGACTGCGGGCACGTCGGTCGCCGAGGTGCTTCACCGGGTGTACGGCTCGGAGCAGGTCCTGCCGGCGTACAACTGGCAGCAGCTGTCGCAGCTCCCGCGCGACGTAATGAGCCGCTACCGATGCATCATCGGCCACCTGGGCCCTCTGCCCTACCTCCTCGCCGGCCGGCCGCTCACTACGATCACCGTACTGCGCGATCCCGTCGAAAGGGCCATATCCCACATCGAGTACGTGCGGCAGGAGATCCGCGCGCAGACGGGCAACTGCCTGGAGCATCCGGTCGCCAGGCATGTGGACCTTCCGCTGGAGGAGCTCCTGCGGGTTTCCGAGGTACGGATTGCGCTGTCGAACGCGCAGACCCGCTGGCTCGGAATGAGGGCCGACGCCTCCTACGTGGCCGACGGTATCGATCGATCCACCGTGCAACGCCTGCATGCCCAGATACGCGAGGTGGGCGACGACGAGCTGCTGGTGCGAGCCCGGGCGCACCTCCAGTCGATGGCGGTGGTGGGCGTGGTCCACAGGATGGATGAGACGATGGCGGCTATCTGCGCCCTGCTCGGCGTGCCGGCGCCGGAGCGCACACCGCACGTCAACTCCGGCCCCATGGCAGACGGCATGACTCACCGCGTGCGCATCGGGCCGAAGATCGCCGCGGAGCTGGATAATCTGAACGCCCACGACCACAGCCTGGTCGGCTACGCGGGGACGCTACTCGCCCAGACGATGGCTGGCGTCGCGCTTCCTACGACGCAGGTCCCCCGCCCAAGCTGGCGCAGGAGGCTGAGGCGGCTCCTCGGCCTGTAGTGGGCGCCTGAGGCGACGGATTCCATCGGGCACAGCCTATCCATCCCACTGTGCGAGGATCTCGAAGGGCTGGGCCCACTGGAAGCCGTTGACGTGGTCCGACCATGTGTTGCCCACACAGAGGTCAAACACCCGGACTATGTCCCATCGGAACTCAAGGTCCAGCGGTCGCGCGTACATCACACGAAAGCCGGCCCGCTCGATCGCACCGATCGTCTCCTCCTGCGGCCATGCGTTGAACCCAAACTCCTGCATAACCTTTAAACGCAGCACTTCCGAGTGCGCCCAGGCCTCGGTGTCGCCCGGGTCGGCGGTGAGCCGCTGGTCTTTCAGGTAGAGGCACCCCCCCGGCTTCAGCACATGGCGAACACCCAAGAGGACGGCCTCGACCGACTGCGCATAGCCGAACGACTCCAGAAAGATCACGCGGTCAAAGGACCCAGGGGCATTGAACTCCGGAAGGCGGTGGAAGTCGCCCTCCACGACGTTGATCCGATCGGCTAGCCCCGCCTCCGCCACACGCTCCACGGCCCGGCGCGCCATGGAGGCCCCAAGGGTCACGCCGGTAATGCGCACGTCGCGGTGTCGCGCCAGCCACACCGCCGGGCCGCAGATGCCGCAGCCTGCGTCCAACAACGACATGCCGTCCTGAAGTTCCATCGCGTCCATTGCGTGGAGCATATACTCATCCACATTGGATGGCTGCAGCGCCTGAAGCATTGGGCCGTAGACCCGCTCGTACAGGGCGCAGTGCTGGTCGAAGTGGTGTGCGACGCCCTCCACCGTCGTCGGCGGCGGCCCGACTGGTGTGGGCGCCACAGGCGGCGGCGCGGGCGGCGGAACATCCGCACCACGGGCGACGCGCGGCCACGGGAAGCGCCACCATCGGCGCGTGGCCCTTCGCACCGTCCGATCAAAGAGCGCGCGGCCATGCTCGTACAGCTCACGATCGTGTGCGGTGATCTTGTCGATCGCCGCGATCTGCCCGTCTGTTAGCAACCCCGATGACCGGTAGCTTCCGCCCTTCTTGTCCCAGATCTCGTTCACATTCCGGCGCGGAGCCTGGGGCGGTGGGGCCACGCGCAGGAGCCGGCAGACCTGAGCGACGGACTGGTCCATCTGCTCGACCAGACCCACGAACTCCATTGCATCGAGCGACGCCACGGCCGCTCCGTACACGGCATCGGTGACAGGGCCCGGTGCGGCATCCCTCAACAAGACCTCGTAGCTGGCCTTGTCGGTGCGTCGGCGCACGTCCGGTACCGACAGATGCACGCCGAGGGTTCGCGACTGCAGGTTTGCTATGGTCGCCAGGAGGCCGGGACGGCGGAACAGCTCCGTCAGGTCGCCCTGCCTGGCCCGGGCCACCGCCTGTGCCGTCTCCTCATCGGGCGGCGTAGTGCCCGCGGCGTCGGCCGCATCGAGTTCACGCTCCCGGCGCCGCAGCGCATGGCCCACGAGCGAGACCAGATGCTCCAGCGGGTCGCGCAAAACCGTTACAGTGGGGATGCTCCCGGTCAGCATGTCGGGCAACAGGGTGCCGAAGTGGCCCGAATAGCACCGGTACCCGTCGAGCTGCTCCTGGGAGAGACCCACCAGCTCGTACCACTGGTACCCAGGTACCGTGTGCTCCTTGGGAAACGCACCGCGAATGAGCCCGCCCAGCGATGTGCCGGCCGTCTTGGGGATGTGCAGGAAGTAAATCCGCCTGTCTGGCGGGGCCGTCTCGCGTTCCAGCATCACTGTGCCGACCTGACCGGCCACGGGAGCATCCGCCACCATCGGCGCTGAGCCCGCTTCGCCTGCTTCGCGTGGATCGCGCAGCCGCGCTCGTAGAGCTCGCGGTCGCGCTGGGTAAGATTCTCAATCATCGTGATCTGGACCGTCGTCAGAGCTCCAGACTCCCGGTAGCTCCTGTGGCCGTCAATCCGTGCCGGGTTCGAGTTCTGCAGTGGGACCTCCGGCGGCTCCGGAACGCCGATGTACCTGCAGATCAGCGCCACGGAGCTGGCCATCCGCTCCACCAGGCCCACCACCTCCATGCTCTCCAGCGACGCCACGGCGGCTTCGTAGACGGCGTCGGACGCGGGCCCGGGCGCCCACGCCGTGAGGATGGACTCATACGCCTGATCGCGGCCCTGGTCACGCAACCACGTGAGGTCGACGTGCACGCCCAGCGTGCGGGTCTGGAGGTCGACGCCAGACCGCACCAGCAGCGGGTGCCCCAGGATCGGCCCGATGTTGCCTGATCGGGCCGCGGCCAGGACCGCATCGGCCTGCGCATCGGACAGGTCGCCATCGCCCGTAGCCACCCGGATCTGCTCCCGCAACACGGCCACGGGGAAACTGATCACGTCGAGCGACCTCAGGCTGTGGGCTGCCCTGGAAACGAAGTGCTCAAGCGGATCGCGCAGCATGGTGATGGTCGGGATGCGCCCGGTCAGCATATCGGGCAGCACGGTGCCGAAGTGGCCGGCGTAGCACCGATAGCCGTTCAGGCGGCGCCGGTCCATATCCGGCAACTGGTGCCAGAAGTAGGCAGGGATGCCCTGATCCTGCGGATAGGCGTTGCGGACCAGCGATGCGACACTGGTACCCGCGGTCTTCGGTATGTGCAGGAAGTAGATTCTGCGGTCGGGCGGGGCCAGTTCGGTCAACGCGCAACGCCTCCCTCAGCGCCGCAAACGGCCCGACTCAGCGGTCGGGCCGTTTGCGATTCTGCTGCCTCTGATCCTACGCCCTGGCGCCGAGCACCGTGGCCTCGTAGGCGCGCACTTCGTCGAGCCACTCGGCTCCGGCGGGGACGCCCTTGCGCACGCAGTAGGCCTCCCAGACCGCGCCGAAGGGGAGGGTCTTCAGCTCTTCCTGCAAGGCCAGGCGAGTGGTGAAGTCGCCGGCGGCCTCGGCCTCGTGCAGCGTCTCCAGCGGGCGGAGCAGGGCCGCGAGCAGGGCCTTGACCATGCAGCGGGTGCCGATGGTCCAGGCCGCCACGCGGTTGATGCTGGCATCGAAGAAGTCGAGGCCGATGTGGACGCGCCGCACGCGATCAGGCAGGGAGACCTCTTCCGCAATGGCGCGGAGGTCGTCGGTCAGCGTCACCACATGGTCGCTGTCCCAGCGCACGCCGCGGCTGACGTGAAGCAGAATCTCAGGCACGAACATGAGAGCGGCGCCGATCTTGTCGACGATGGACTCCGTCGGGTGGTAGTGGCCGGCGTCGAGGCAGACGAGCTTGTTCCGGGAGATGGCGTAGCCCAGGTAGAACTCGTGGGAGCCGATGACACAGCTCTCGGAGCCGATGCCGAAGAGCTTGCCCTCGACGGCGTCGAGGTTGTGGGCCGGGTCGATTTCCTCGGCGAACATCTCGTCGAGGGACTTCAGGAGCTGGCGGCGGGGCGTCTCGCGGTCCGCCGGGGTGTCCTTGAAGCCGTCGGGAATCCAGACGTTGGTGACGGTGGGGGCGCCCAGCGCCTTGCCCATGGCGGCGCCGATCTTGCGGCAGGCGATGCCGTGGCGCACCCAGTAGGCGCGCTTGGCCTCGTCGCGGCTGCTCAGCGTGAAGCCGTCGTCGGCCAGCGGATGCGAGAAGTAGCTGGGATTGAAGTCGAGGCCCATGCCCTTGGACTTCGCCCAGTCGATCCAACCGGCGAAGTGCTCGGGGGCCACCTCGTCGCGCTCAACCTTCTTGCCGCCCGTCTCGGCGTACATGGCGTGGAGGTTGAAGCGATGGGTGCCGGGGATGAGCGACAGCGCCTTGTCGGCGTCGGCGCGGAGCTCGTCGGCGGTGCGGGCCTTGCCGGGGTAGTTGCCCGTGGCCTGGATGCCGCCGGTGAGCTCGCCGGCGCCCTCGAAGCCGCCGACATCGTCGCCCTGCCAGCAGTGGAGCGAGATCGGGATGGACGCGAGGGCCGCCATGGCCTTCTCGGTGTCCACGCCCATCTCGGCGTAACGCTCGCGCGCAAGCTCGTAGGCCTTGTCGATCTTCGTGGTATCTGACACGTGGGTCTCCCTGGATTGCGGGACCTGGCGCGCGAACGCCATGCCCAGATTGGTTCAGCCGGACGTTCTAGTTTACTTCAAGGCCCCGGCGCCCGGGCCGGAGAGCAGCAGGCAACCATCGCCGAACGCGGGAAGCGCCACGCGCTCGATCGCGCCGCGCCGCACGGCCTTCGGGACGACCACCACGCCGTCGACCAGCGCACGCAGGGCGCCCGGCGCGCGGCCGATCCACTCCAGCGCGACGGGGCCGGAAGGACCGCCCCGCGGCACGAGGCAGACGGCCGCCGACTTGCCGCGAACGTGCCGCGTCAGCGCCACTACGACGTCTGGCCGCCCGGCGATTCGCACGCGCACCCGGCCCTGCGCGGCCGCCCAGTCGCGGAGCCTCGCGCCGCCGCGCGCGAGTGCGACCGTGAGCGCGGGGCCGGGAACGGGGCCGCTGACCATGGGCGGCGTATCACTCGCGGAGCGCATCCGGTGCAACGAAGCCTGCACCGCCATGCCGGGGTCGCCGGCCGATGCCGGCCGCAGCAGCTTGCCGCCGCCCGAGGCATAGGCGTCGAGCGCGCCGCGCACGGTCGCCGTGAGCGCCCCGCCCGGCGGCATCAGGACCCACGGGTAGCGCTTCAGGAGGCGCGGATCGGCGGCGAGTTCGTCGGCGGTTACGACGTCAACAGAGAGGCCAGCCGCCTGTATAATCCGGTACCAGCCCATGAAGGCCGCGGGGCCGCCGGACCAGCCTCCCGGCGCGGACGGCGACGCGGCGACGTGCGGCAGGATGAGGGCGCCGTCCGCCACGCGCTCCATGCCCCGCAGCAGGTCGATCCACCGACGCGACTGCGTCACCAGGGCGCGGGTCTGCTCCAGCGGCCAGTCCGGGTGGATGTTGAAGTCCTTCGCACCGTTCCAGCAGCAGTAGGCCAGCCCCACCGCCCCCTGCTGGACGGCGGCCAGCGAGCCGCGGCTGAGGCTCTCGGGCCCGCAGAGCGTGCCGAGCCGAAAGTCCATCATGTCCAGCGCCCAGACGGTCTTCTTGTACTTGCGGACCAGGTCGATGACGGCGTCGGCGCGGACCGTATCGCCGCCCGCCATGGGAAGTTGAAGGCCGATCTCGTCGATATGGGGCGTCAGGCGCGCGACCACGTCCGGCGCCATGCCCGCCCATTGGCTATAGTCCCACTCGGCCGCATAGCCCCAGACGTGGGTCATGTAGCTGACCGTGCGGCGCAGGGCGTCGCGGCCCTTGACGATCTCGGCCAGCCTGTCGATGGCGCGGGCGACCGTCTCGCACCAGAAGAGGCGCCAGTCGGCGGCGGCGCGCTCCTCGCCGGCCGGCGGCATCCCGATGCGCCCGGTCCACGAGGGTTCGGCCAGGCCGGTGCGGGCGGCATCCCACAGCGCCGGGAAGTCGGCCTCAGGAGCGCGGGCCTCGCCGAGGGATCGGAACGAGGCGCCCCAGGCCCGGTTGAGGCCCTCCACGGAGCCGTAGCGGGCGCCCAGCCACCCTTGGAACCGGGCCAGCTCCCGCGGGCCGCCGCGCCACGAGGGCGGGAGCCACCACTCGATGCCGGGGAAGGCGTGCGTGATGGTTCGCTGCGCGTCCTCGGCCGCGAGGAATGCCATCAGGCGGCCCAGGTGCGCCTCGACGAGGCGCTGGTAGACCGGCGAGTCGAAGGCCGGCACGCCGTCCGATGAGCCGTCCGGGGCCTGCACGGACTCGCCAGCGGCGGCGCACGCCTTCCGAACCCATGCCGGCGCGCAGTATGGGTTGCACTCCAGGATCAGCGCGATGTGGGCGCCCTGCGCACGGGCGATGGCCAACTGGCCCCGGAGCGACGCGGGGTCGAAGCGGCCCTCCACGGGCTCGAGGGCCGGCCAATGCGCCCGGGCGATGATCAGGCCCGCGCCTGCCTCGGGCATCCGCGGCGTGCCCACGTCGACGAAGGGGTAGTGCCATATGAACCCAACGCGGGTAATCTCACCCTGGGCAGGCAGACCGATGCACAGCGCCAGCATGGCGCCCAGAACCACCGCATGTCTGGTCATCTCGTCCGCCCTTCTTGGCCCGCAGTCGTCTGTTACCGGCGGACCGCATGGCCGTCGGGTTCTACAAGGTCCCGAGACCCAACCGGCCTCGCGCGTCTGCGCGTGCGGGGCGCTCGCCTCAGTATGGAGGATAACTCGATGAAGAAGATGTGGCTGGCCGGCGTAGCCGGCGCATTGGCGCTCTCCAGCACGTGCGTTCTGGGACAGGGCCGCCCCGGCGGCATGATGGGGGGACCCGGCGGACCGCCCGGAGGCGGCATGGGCGGTCGGATGCGCATGCGCATGCCGATGGCGCTCAACCGCGCGCCGGTTGAGGCCCTCAAGGGCCCGCTGAAGCTCAACGACGGTCAGGTGAAGAAGCTCGACACGATCCAGTCCAAGTTCCGCGACGACGCCATGGGCCTCTTCCGCCAGGGCATGGGCGGCGGACCCGGCATGGGCGGCGGTCGGACCGGCATGGGCGGACCCGGCATGGGCGGACCCGGCATGGGTGGCGGCAGGCCCGGCATGGGCGGCCCCGGAGCCGGCGGCGCCGAGATGCAGAAGAACATGGACAAGATTCAGGGCATGGCCAAGAAGGCCAGCGCGGACATGAACGCCGTGCTGACGCCCGCCCAGCGCACCAAGGTTCCGGCCCTCCTGGCCGCCATGGACGCGGCGCAGGGCGCCGGTATCCCCCTGGGTGCGGTCGGTGACCTGAACCTGACCCCCGACCAGGTGAAGAAGCTCAAGGCGGTGGGCGACGCCTCCCGCGAGAAGCAGATGAAGGCCTTCCAGGGCATGGGCCCGGGCGGCGACCGCGACGCCATGATGAAGAAGTTCACCGCCATGCGCGATGAGCAGCGCAAGGCCACATCGGCCGTGCTCAACCCGGCCCAGCGCGCGGCCGTCGCGGCCTACGAGAAGGCTCACCCGCGCCGCGGCTTCGGCGGTCCGGGTGGCCCCGGCGGCGGTCCCGGCGGACCAGGCGGACCCCGCATGGGCGGTCCCGGCATGGGTGGCCCCGGCGGACCGGGCGGGCCCCGCATGGGCGGTCCCGGAGGCGGACGAGGCCGGTAGGCCCTCGTTCCACAGCGCACGGACAGACTGCGGGCTCCCGGTTCCGGGGGCCCGCCTCAGTTTTGGGGCCGGTGAACCGGGCGAGGTGCAGGTATAATCCGTGCTTCGCCGCCCGGCGCCACACTCGCCATGCAAGCACCCATCGACGCCCCACCCACCGCCGTCCTGCGCCGCGCCGTTCCGTCGGACGTGCCGGCCATGCAGAGGCTCATCAACGGCTTCGCGCAGCGCGAGATGATGCTTCCCCGCAGCCTGAGCCAGCTCTACGAGAACATCCGCGACTTCTTCGTGGCGGTCGAGGGCGACGAGGTGGTGGGTTGCGTGGCCCTGCACGTGAGCTGGAAGGACCTGGCGGAGCTCAAGTCGCTGGCCGTGGCGGACACGCGCCAGGGGCGCGGCTACGGCCGCCGGCTGATCGAGGCGTGCATGGAGGACGCGGGCCGCATGGGCCTTGAGCGCGTCTTCGCGCTGACCTATGTTCCGGGCCTTTTCGAGAAGGCGGGCTTCGCCCGAATCGACAAGGCGCTTCTGCCCCGCAAGGTCTGGACGGAGTGCGTCTTCTGCCCCAAGTTCAGCGACTGCACCGAGGTGGCCGTCGTCCGCGACGCCTGAGCGCCGGGGCGCCTACTCCTCGACTCGAATCCAGTTCTCCACGCTGTAGACCTCGGGCAGCCGCTCCATCTGTGCGATGGCCGCGCGCATGTTGGCCTCGCGCACGGCGTGCGTCACCCAGACGGCCTCGGCCTTGTCATGGGCGTCGGCGCGCACGGACTCGATGGAGACGCCGTTGGCCCCCAGCACCCCGGCGATGGCCGCCAGCGTGCCCGGACAGTCGCTCACCGAGATGCGCAGGTAGTACTTGGTGACGAGGTCGTCGATCGGCAGCACCCGGCGGGTTTCGTAGCAGGTGCAGGCGATGCGGCCGGTGCAGCCATGCACCAGGTTTCGGCAGGTATCGGTCAGGTCGCCCACCACCGCGCTACCCGTGGGCATCATGCCCGCGCCGCGCCCGTAGAACATGACGTCGCCCACGGCGTCGCCGCGCAGGAAGATGGCATTGAAGGCATCGTTCACACTGGCCAGCGGGTGTCGCCGGGGTATGAGCGCGGGATGGACGCGCACCTGCACGCAGTCGGTCCCTGATCGCGTCCCCACGGCCAGCAACTTGATGACGTACCCGAGGTCGCGGGCATGGCGGATGTCGCTCTGGCTCACCCGTGTGATGCCCTCCACATACACGTCCTCCACGCTCACCCGGCTGGTGAACGCGATGGAACTGAGGATGGCGATCTTGTACTGGGCGTCGTAGCCCTCCACGTCGCTGGTGGGGTCGGCCTCGGCGTAGCCCAGCCGCTGAGCCTCCTCGAGGACATCCGAGTACTCGGCGCCTTCCAGCGTCATCTTCGAGAGGATGTAGTTGGTGGTGCCGTTGACGATGCCCTTCACCTGGTCGACGCGGTTGCCGGCGAGGCTGCTCTTCATGGGGAGGATGATGGGAATACCGCCTGCCACCGCTCCCTCGAAGAGAAAGTCGCAAGCCTGGTTCTGCGCCTCGCGGAGGATCGATTCGCCCTCCTTGGCGATCAGTTCCTTGTTGGCGCTGACAACCTGCTTGCCCGCGCGCAACGCCCGCAGCACGTACTCGTGGGCCGGGTCGACGCCGCCGATGAGTTCGCAGACCACATCGATCTCGGGGTCGTCCAGCACATCCTCGACATCCGTGGTCAGCAGGGCCGGGTCGTACGGTACCGGCCGCGCCTTGCCGAGGTCGCGCACGACAACGCGCTTTACCTCGACGGCGGCGCCCACCTTGCGCTGGATGTCCTCCAGATTGGCGTTCAGAAGCGCGTAGGCGCCGGAACCGACATTGCCGAAGCCCAGAAGGCCGATCTTGATGGTCCTCAACCCGCGTACCTCCTCAGGCCGTCTCCGGCTGCGTTTCGGCCGCCGGGCCGCCGGGCGCAACCACCACCAGGGCATCGCCGGGCTTTACCAGCTGGCCGTTCTCAGCGGGGATGGCCACCACCGTACCGGCGACCTCGGCGGGCACCTCGGAGAAGACCTTCATGGCCTCGATGAGGCCCACGGTCTGGCCGACCTCCACATGGTCTCCCACCTCGATGAACGGCGGCTGCTCCGGCCCCGGCGAGCGGTAGTAGACCCCCACCATGGGCGAGGCAACGGCGACGCCGTCCAGCGCCAGGGGCGCGGCCGCCACGTCAGCCTGCCGCCCGGCAGGGGCCGAAGGGGCGGATCCGCCCTTGATGCGGATGCTCCGGTCGCCCTGCGTGATCCGCAGTTCAGAGAGGCCGCACTTCTCCACCAACCCGATCAGACGCTCCACGTGGCTCAGTTCAAAGCCTGTCTCCGGCATGCTCAGCCTCCAGGTCGGGCGGGTGCATCCGCCGGTATCTCGAACAGCGCGTCGGCAAGACCGCCGTTCACCACCACATCGCTGTAGACGGCCACGCCCGCGAGGGCGCCGGCCGCCGTGCGCACCTCGATCTTGCGCGGCACGCAGATCCCCGGAGCCGCCTCGCTGACGTCGAGGTAGTCGAACGTCCCCTTCAGGCGGCTCGACCGATCGTACCACTGGCGCCGGAGGGTCACCTTCCGAACCGGGTCCAGCCAGGCAAGGTACCGCACCTCGCGATCGGCCCGATACCGTAGCTCGAAGACCTGAGCCTCAACGCCGCGCACGACCTCCGACCGGAGGCGGCGTCCCTCAAGCTGCTCCAGCTTGGCCTTGGTCAGCAACCCAAGGTCGAAGAGCGAATGCCGGCGGTGCAGGTCCGCGCCAAGGTCGGTGCGGCGCTTGATGCCCAACTGCGGGACGCGGTAGTAGAGAGCCGCCCCGTCCACCAGCAGCAACCCGACCCGTGCCTCGGCGCGGAACCGGGAGGGCTCCTTGTACGCTATGTCGAGGGCCTTCAGGCCGAACAGCATGGCCAGGTCCGGGCTGATGGTCCGCATCGCCGCGCCGTCGACCCGAGTCACCTCAAGCCGCGCGCGCAGGTCCGTCACGCCCGCCACGGCCATTTCGGCCAACTCGGGAGTCTGCGCGACGGCGATCCCACAGGCCACGCAGTGGAGGGCCAGCGCCGACAAGGCAACCCGCGGCCACCGCGCCGGACGCCGGGTTGAAGGTCGATCATCCATTGACGGGGTTCAGGCTCCTTCGTCCTAGCACCCCATTCTACCCCGCCTCGGAACGGCCGACCCGACACCGCGGGCCGCCCGGGCTTGACCGGTGCGCGCCGCCGTAGCCATAATGCCCGTCGTCCGCCATTGCGCGGCGACCTACCGGCCCAAGGAGCAGCCCCATGGAGATTCAGAGCATCGAGATCGGGAGGATCGTCGAAGACCCCGACCAGCCGCGCAAGCACATCGACGAGGAATCGCTGCGGGGCCTGGCCGACAGCCTCCGGCAGCATGGCGTGCTGCAACCGATCACGGTCACGGCACTCACCAATGTGAACATGTACCGGATCATCACCGGCGAGCGCCGCTGGCGGGCCGCCGGCCTTGCCGGGCTGGAAGTGGTCCCCTGCATCGTCAAGGATCTGGATGAAGAGGATGTCCTGACCGAGCAACTGGTTGAGAACATGCAGCGACAAGACCTGCAGCCGCTGGAGAAGGCGCGCGCCCTTACCGCGGTGAAGGAGCGGCTGAGCGCCACCAACCGCGAGATCGGTGAGCGGCTGGGCCTGGGCGAGCGCACCGTAAGCCACCTTCTGGACCTGCTGGAGTTGCCCGAGGAGATCGGCGAACAGGTCATTTCGTCACCCAACAAGCCCGCCGACGGACAACTGACCGAGAAGCACGCGCGCTTCCTGCGACAACTCAACGACGATCCCGACCTGCAGGGCAAGGTGGTTGAGAAGATTCGCGACGGCCGCCTGACCGGTGAGCAGACCGGCAAGCTGGTGAAGGCCCTGCGCGCCGCGCCGGAGCAGAGCGACGAGATCATGGACTCCGAGCCCGGCGACCTGCTTCGCTACGCCAAGCCGCGGCGGCCCGATACGATCACGCAGGACGACGCCCCGTTCGACATCGATCCTGTGGCGCCCGCCGCACCGTCGGCGCCGCTGTCGGTGGCCCAGCACATCGTCGACTTCATCGCGACACTGGACACGGTGCGCCCCATGGACCTGCCGCGCCCGTCCGTGCGGCAGTTGCAGGATGCCCTCACCGAACTCCGAATGGCCCTCGACGCGTTGCTTCGGGAGTGCCGCCTGGAGCTCGGCGAGCCATAGGGCGCGCCGCGAGCCGCTACAGCGGAACCACGCCGGGCGTGGTACTGTATACTACTGCCAGTAGCGGCGCGTCCACGCCCTCAGACCGACCGGCGGCCGATGCACCGCGCCCGAGCCCGGCAACGTGCAGTGTTGCGCCTACTTCCGAACAGGTGATTGATCGATGCCTTCGTCCAGCAAACGCTCCGATGACGATGGGGCGCCTCAGGCAGGCGACGGCACTTCACGCCCTTCGGCCCCGCCGGACTGGCTTCTCGTCGAGCGCTGCCTCAACGGCGAGAGCCGCGCGTGGGCGCTTCTGGTTAACCGGTACGAAGCCCTCGTTTTCACCATCGCCAGGCGATCCGGATTGCGTACGGATGAAGCCGAGGACGTCATGCAGGACGTCTTCTACATCCTGATGAACAACCTCTGTGCGCTACGCGACAAGGGCCGCATGGGCGGTTGGCTCGCCACCACCACGCGACGCGAAGCGTGGCGCAAGATCGGCAGCCGCCCGCACGTGATGCAGAGCGACCTGGAGCCGTCCGCATGGGAGCAACTGCTGGGCGACGGCAGCGAGACCGCCGAGGGCATGTCCCCCGAGGCGATCGTGGGCAAGCTACAGGACCGCGCCCTCGTCGACGAGGGCCTCAAACGACTGACACCTGACTGCAAGCGCCTGCTTCAGGCGCTGTTCAGCACCAATGAGCCGCTCAGCTACCAGGACATCTCGGCTAACCTAGACATGCCGATAGGTAGTATCGGGCCTACGCGCAAGCGATGCCTTGATCGGCTCGCGAAGGTGCTCGGCGAAATTGGCTTCTAGGGTATCAGACCAGATGGCCGCCGGCTCTATCTTGGTGAGAGAGCGAGTTGGCGGTCGATCTGGTATGTCGAACCGGTCCTCTGGGTCGGGTCATCTGGATCGGCCGCGTTTTTCTGGTCACCAGCCAACCTGCTACTCATGTAACTGCTCAAGAGGACTCGCATGGAGTTGATGAGAGAGGGCGCCGTCGAAGCACAGGCCGGTGCGGCTTGGTCTCGAACGGAGGACGCGATGGACAGAGGTACGGAAACATCTGCGGTCGGCTCGATGCCGGCCTCCATGCTCTCCCGAGTGGAGGCGGCGATGACGCTGCCGCCGCTGGAGCATGCGTCTCGCACGTCGGTCGCGAAGGTCAAGCTTGCATTCACTGTGCAGTACGCTCGCAAGGCCGTTGCCCGACTGACCGGAAAGCTGGTGCTGGACACCGATACCATGGTACTCTCCACCGTAAGAGATCGCGGCACCTGTCCGCGCCGTCTCCAGCGGTTCGAGGCCGGCTCATATATGGTCGATCTGTTCTCGGAAGAGGACGTACCGGGCATGTGGGCCGTCATTGGAGCGGTCTTTGACACCAGCGGCCTGGGGAACGTTGTTCCCGCCGTCGATGCCCGATTGGCGCACCGCGGTCGGCTCTCCTTGCCGGCTGACTGTGGGCACACAGGGTTCACCATCCAGTCTGTACCCGCCGGCACCTATGACATGAGGGTCCGGCTGCCAGACGCGGAGGTGCTGGTTCAGTCCGTTCAGATAGGGTACTGACCGAGGTCCGTGCACTCCACACCCAGTAGTGACGGTGGTGGGAAGACGGTCGGCGTTGACGGACTTGGCGCCGACCGTTTTCGCACGTCAGGGCAACCGAACACAGGGTCTTTGTCCCAGCAGGAGATCGACGACCTCCGCGCCGCCAGCATCGCCGCCAGGGAGAAGGGCCGGGACCTGCGCCGGGCAGCCGCCGACTACGAGGCCGCGCTGCACCAGTTCCAAGAGGCCCAGTCCCTTGCTCTCAATGCCGGCGACGCCAAACTCGCCGCCGAGGTCATGGTCGGCGCCGTAGACTGCTTGAACCAACTGGGCAGATCCAAAGAGGCGGACGCGCTGGCAGAGGGCCTGTCAACCGAGTTCCACCGGTTGGGCATGGGCATCGAGGCCGCCAAACTCGACGTCAACCGGGGTATCGGACTGCTCCATATGCGCCGGTGCGAACAGGCGAGGGATCTCTTTGCCAGAGCCCTGCCCTGGTTCATGCGCGACGGGGATCCGTACGCTCAAGCGTTCGTGCAGAACAACCTAGCGGCAGCCTTGACACGCCTAGGCCAACTTGACGAGGCGTTGACGCTGCTTAAGCTTGCCTACGACACGTTCGGGTGTATGGGGCAGGACCTTAATGCCGCCAAGGTGCAGGGCAACATCGGGTACCTCTACTATGTCCGGGGCGCTTACGCTGACGCAGTCGCCGCACTGCGCAAGACGCGTCACTCGATCCAGCATCCGGAGCGCCCCGAAACGAAGGTGCACCACGAGGAGGCCCTTGCGCATTGTGACGCCGACCTGGGCGACATTCAGCGCGAGGCTAACCTCCGCGAAGAGGCGCTAGTCTCATACAACAGCGCGATTCAGCGATACACCTCCCTGAACCTCCCTGTGCTGCGTGCCAGGGCGCAGGTGAACCGGGCGCGCCTCCTCGCCGATATGGGGAGATCGGCCGATGCTGACCGCGCACTGACTGATGCCGACGCCGTTTTCATAGAGCACAACGCCCATGAACTGCGCGGCATGGTACAGCTCGTACGTGCGTTCGTGGCCTGGTCTCATGGCGATGCCGAGATAGCAGTAGCGTCTGCCAACGATGCTGTGCGCCTCCTAAGTGATCTCGGGCAGCGGGCGTGGCGTGCGTATGCGCGGTACATCCTGGCCGATCTGGAGTTGCGTCAAGGCCGCAATGCAGTACGGCAGATGGCCAGGGCGGCTACCGACGCTAGAAGATTGGGACAGCACGCACTCCGAAGCGCGGCACAACTCGCGATCGGGGAGTACCATGAGCGCAGGGGCGAGTCTGCGCAGGCACTGAGCCGGTACCGCAAGGCGGTCGATGCCCTGGAACACGCCCGGAGCCTGATGCCGGTCGAGTACATGAATGTGGCCTTCGTCGGCGGCGACCGCATTGACTCCTATGAGAAGCTAGTGGGAGCGCTGTTGCGTCGGAACAGATCGCATGACCTTGCGGAAGCCCTGCAGGTGCTCGAGAAGTCAAGGTCGCGGCTCCTCCTGGAGCGCATTCGGGCCAACCAGTTCTCCAGCGTTCCCTCCGACAAGGAGGAGGTAAGCCCGCACGAGTTGGAGTTGCGCGAGGTCCGCGCTCGCATATCTCATATCCACTATGGCCTGACCGGCATCGACACAGGTGATCGGGCAGTGACCCCGGGTCATGACGCGAACCCAGGGCCATCGTTGCGAGCTCTTGAGGCCCGTCATGCCGAGTTACTGCTCGACATTGACCTGGGAGTAGGGGCCGGTTCGAGGTCGGGTGCGGAATTGGACCCGGCTGGTCGTAGGCTGACAGCGGAACTGCCAACGCCGGAGAGGATTCAAGCCGCCATTGCCGCAGATGAGACGCTGGTCGAGTTCTTCAGCTACGACGGCAAGTACCGCGCGCTTGTCATAGACCGGTCAGGCATCCGGGCAAGCCGCCCCCTCGCCTCGGTCGCCGATGTGGCACTGATGGCGCGGCGGCTCAGGTTCGAGCTCATCCGCGCTATGGCGCGAGATGCGACGTATCGCAGGCTGGAATCCATGTTCGTGGAGCAGGCTGAGCATGTGCTACAGGAGCTCTACGATGGCCTGCTGCGTGCGCTCGAACCCATGATAGACGGCAAGAAGCTGACCATTGTGCCACACCGGGAGTTGAACGGGCTTCCGTTCCACGCCATGCTGGACGAAACCACTGCAGCCGGTGAGCGGTGGGAAGTGGCTTACGCTCCAGCGGCGGCAATCTGGCTCGCTACAAAGGACGAAGGCGCTGATAGTCGAGAGTTCGTTGATCGCCCACTACTTCTGGCGCCGCATACACCCGATCTTGAGTACCCAGAGGAGGAAGTGAAGGCCATCGCCGCCATCCTTGGCGATGCGAAGGCTGTGGTGGGGCTTGAGTGCACGCGGGCGAAGTTCCCGGCCCTCGCCGCCGGTCGGCGGATCGTGCACATGGCGTCGCACGGAAGGTTCAACCGAGGCAACGCCCTGCTCTCCAGCATCGAGTTCCCAGATGACGACCTGATGGTCGTCGACCTCTACAAGATGCGCCTGAACTGCGACCTGGTGACCCTCTCCGCCTGCCTTACCGGAGCCTCGGCGGTGGCGGGTCTGGATGAGGCCATGGGCATGGTGCGCGGGTTCATCGCAGCCGGGGTACGCACGCTGGTCGTGAGCTACTGGCAGGTTGACGATGAAGGGACGACCGCACTGATGGAGCGGTTCTACACGCATCTGGTGGCCGGTATGACGAAGGCGGCCGCCCTGCAGGCGGCGCAACGGGACATGCGGGAAACCAGGCCGCATCCATTCTTCTGGGGCGCCTTCGCTCTCGTCGGCGGCAGGTAGCCGACCGGAGCGGCCATCGATGGAGTAAGGCCCGCCAGCCACCTCGAGGTGGTCGGCGGGCCTCTGCCGTTGCGGTGCGCGGTCGGTTGCGCCTACAGGCCGGCGACGGACGCGTACTCCTCGCGGAAGACCTCGACCGTCATCAGGGCGGCCGCCGCCATGGAGGCGACCAGGGCATCATCCTGCATGTCCTCGGCCTCGAGGCGCGTCATCACCGATCGTGCGGCCCGGTACGTGTCCTGGTTGAGGTTCACGCGGCGGACCGATGTCCGGTGGGTCTCCATGTTCAGGATGTCGGTGAAGGGGATGGGCACGGCTTCGCCGGACTGCACCGACATCATGGCGCCGCCGCCGTAGGTGGCGCCACCGAGGGCGAGCAGGTAGCGCACGGCACCCCAGCTCAACTGCTGGACGTAGTCCACATCGAAGGGCACAGGTTCGGCGCAGCGAAGCTCGTAGCCGATGGTCACGTCAGTGAACGTGAGCTTGTCCGCTCGCGCGGCAAAGCGCTCCTTCAAACGGCGCTTGAGGATCAGGCCCAAGGGGACCTCGCCCAGGCGGAAGTGGCCGTGCTCGTCGTAGTCGACCTCGACGATCGGCGCCATCTTGGAGAGCTCCTCCTCCATCAGCACGCCCACACCCTCGGCCACGACGGCCACGCCTGAGGTCCGGCCCTTGGCCCGCGCCTTGAACACGGCGCCCTCGATGATCTTGCAGAGCGCATCGATGCTGCAAGACGCTTTGCCCTCGCGTACGCCGGGGAACTCCTCGGGAATGATGGTCAGGTCGGCTCCGCCCACGACGCCCATGCCCTGCGCCAGATGACCGGCGGTCCGGCCCATGGCCACGACGACGTACCAGCGGCCGGCGGTCTTGGCATCCTCCACCAGGTTCTTGACCAGCAGGGAGCCGAAGTAGCGGGCGGTGTTGTAGCCGAAAGTGGGGGCGTTGCCGGGGAGCGGCAGATCGTTGTCGATGGTCTTGGGTACATGGACGACGCGAATCTCGCCGGCCAGCACCTCAGACGTGCGGTAAGCGCTGAATGCGGTGTCGTCGCCGCCGATGGTCACCAGGTAGTCCAGCCCCATCTGACGGAGGGCGGACGCCACCTTGTCCATCTTGTCCTTGCCCGCCGCATCCACCTTGGTCGGGTTGTCGCGCGCCGTGCGTAGTACGGAGCCGCCGCGCAGGCGAACCTGTTGCGCCAGCTCCTCGGTCATCTCAATGGTCTTCGTGCCGTCGCCCTTTGAGAGGTGCTTGAAGCCCTCAAGGATACCCACGACCTCCAGTCCGTTCCTGAGCGCCTCGATGGTGGCTCCGGCAATGACGCCGTTGATGCCGGGCGCGGGCCCGCCGCCAACCAGAATGCCGAGGCGCTTCCTGGGCTGCGCGGGCTGTGAGATCTCCGTCATGGGTGTGCTCCTTTCCAAGGCCGGCGCGCTACTTGCGGGCGCCGTTAAGAAGAATGTCGCGGGCTGTGGTCATGACGCGGACCACCTGCTCATCCTGCATCCGCGGATAGATGGGCAGGCTCACGGCCGCCTCATATGCGGTCACAGCCAGGGGGTAGCGATCTCGCTCTAGGTTGTACGTGTCACGCCAGTAGGGATGCAGGTGGAGCGGAATGAAATGGACGCTGGTGCCGATGCCCCGACGAGACATCTCCTGAATGAAGACATCGCGGGTGACCGCCGCCTCGGCGCCGATCCGAAGGACGTAGAGATGCCAGGCATGCATATCGCCGGTGTGGCGCGGCGGCAACGCAACGGGCAAGTCGGCGAAGGCCGCGTCGTACTGCTCCGCCATGCACCGGCGCACCTGTTGCATCTGGTACGCCTTCTTGAGCTGGTGGATGCCCAGCGCGGCCGCGATATCGGTCATGTTGTATTTGAAGCCGGGCGCGACCACCTCGTAGTACCAGGAGGGCCGAGTAGAGGTGTACCGGTCAAACGCATCGCGGTCAATGCCATGAAGCCGCATGACGCGGCAGCGCTTGGCGATCTTGTGATCCCGGGTGACGACCATGCCACCCTCGCCGGTCACGAGCGTCTTCGTGGCATAGAAGCTGAAGACCGTAACGTCGCTGTCCAACGCGCCGATGAGCTTGCCGCCCCAGGTGGCCGGGAACGCATGCGCGGCGTCCTCCACCACGCGAAGGCCATGCTTCTTCGCGACCGCCAGGATGGCGTCCATATCGCAGGCGAGGCCGGCAACATGGACGGGGACGATGGCGCGCGTACGCGGCGTGATGGCCGCCTCAACCTGGGCCACATCCATGTTCAGGGTGGCGGGGTCGATATCAACGAAGACCGGATGGGCGCCCAGGTACCGCACCACTTCAGCCGTGGCAGTGAACGTATACGTGGTAGTGATGACTTCGGTATCGGGGCCGACGCCGATCGCCTCGAGGGCCAGATGCAGGCCGGCCGTGGCGGAGTTGACCGCGATGGCCTCGATGCCCGGCCCCATGAACTCCGCGAAGTCGGCTTCAAACCGCTTGGTCTTGGGGCCGGTCGTGAGCCAACCCGAGCGCAGGGACTCGACCACCTCGGCGATCTCTTCCTCGCCCACGTCCGGCACGGCGTAGGGCAGGAAGTCACGCATGGATCACTCTCGCTCGCCTGTGTTTCACGTTGCCGCTCTCCAACCGCGCGCATCCTGAGGCCTGACGCTCTCGCTGCCCGCTGAGTGGGTCGCCGAATCCGCCCGATGCGACCAACACTACAGAATACCCGCGCCGGTCGGCGGATGGATGTCTACGGCTGCTCCGGAGGGCGCCACGGCAGCACGGCCTCGTACCGAACCTTGCTCTCGCCGCCCGAACTGATATGCGCCCCGGTGGCCAAGAAGCCGAGACGACGGTAGAACCGGTTCACCCGATCATTGCCCTGCTCGGCGGTGGTCAGGTACACATGCGTCGCGCCCTGCTCGAACGCCAATGCCATGAACGCGGCCACCAGCGCCTGGCCCATGCCCTTGCCCGAGTAGCTGGGGCTAACCCCCAGCGAGGCCAACTCGCAGGAGTCCGGCAATGCGGTGAAGACTGCCCGAGGCCGCACCACGCCCTGAGCGGTGCGCACCAGCCGGGGCCAAAGGCCCGGCCGCCGCACGATGCCGACCACGGCGCGGATCGACAGGTGCGTGGCGTGCAGACGCATGGATGTGTAGAAGCGACCCGGATCTGTGAAACCCGCGATGAAGCCCTGCACGCCTTCGGCGGTGTCGGCCACCAGCAGGATGCCCCTGGGATGCGCCATGACCATGCCGTAGTAGGCGCGAAGGAACCGCCTGCCCAGCCGCGTCATGAAGAAGTCCGGGAAGGCCGCCACATGCACTCGCACGACGCGAGCCAGATCGTTCGCCGTGGCCTGCCGCACTCGCGTCTCGCCGCCCGGCATGCTCATGGTCTGCGCTCCTCGATGGCCGAGCGCAGCACGGCCTCGGCACGCCGGACACAGGCCTCGCGCGAAAGGTTCGCTTCCACGTAGGCGCGGCCGGCCAGACCCATCGCCGCGGCTGCCGCGCGATCGGCGGCCATCGCCCGGATGGATGCGGCCAGAGCCCCGGCATCACCCGCGGGCGTCACCAGACCGGCTCCGGCGCAACAGATGAGTTTCGGCGCGTCGCCCGCAAGGGGTATCGCCGCGGCGATGGGCCTGCCCGCCGCCATGATGGTCGGTATCTTGGAGGGTACCGTAGGGGTCTTCACTTCGGGCCTCAAGGTGACCAGGCCCACGTCACAGGCGTGCAGGGCCTCTGCGTAACGCTCCTGCGGAAGCATGGGCACGAACTGCACGTTCGTCAATCCCTCGGCCCGATCCTGAAGCGCCCGCTTGTCCACCCCGTCGCCTACGAGCACGAAGCGCACGGACTGGTCATCCGCCATCAGCCGCGCCGCGTCGACCACCACCGAGACGCCCTGCGAACTGCCCATGGTGCCGGCAAAGAGGACCACGAACCTGTCGCCCAGGCCATGCTCCGCTCTGAACGCGTTGTCGCGCGAGGCGGGGCGAATGGCCTCGGTGTCTACCCAATTCGGTACGACGTCGACGCGCTCGGCGCGGGCGCCGCGGCTCACGACGTGGGCCTTGTTGCCTTCCGACATAACCGTGATGCGGTCCGCCCGCCGGTACAGCTTGCGCTCCATGTCCTCGAAGAGCCGGATCAGCCCCGGATGCGTGAGGACGCCGAGGTCCACCATGCTCTGCGGGAAGAGGTCCTGCACCGACGCAACCCAGGGAATGCGCCCCGACCGCGCGGCCAGGCGTGCCGCGGCGCCCATGAGGACGGGCGGGGTCACCGTGTAGACGACATCGGAAGCGGGCAGCATACGCCCACGAAGGCCATAGACCGGTGGCGCGAGAAGCTGAACCAGGCCGCGGCTCAGGGTGGAACCGCCGTAGTTGTTGGGCGCTTTCACGCGCAGCACGCGCACGCCGCCCATGCGCTCCTCGCGCATCACGCCGCCCCGGTACTCCGCGGGCATCTCGGGCAGGTTGTATCGCGGGAACCCGGTGACCACCGTCACCTCGTGCCCCCACTCGGCCAGTGTCCGAGCAAACTCGTAAGCCAGATGCGGCCCTGATCCAATCTCCGGCACAAAGTAGGCCGAGAGGAACAGGATACGCATGGGTCCGCCGTCACAGTCACGCCCTGAGCCGGCGATCACGGCGCCAGTTTGCCCGCCGCAAGCAACGCCAGAACGGTGGCGCCCACGACGATCCGGTACACCACGAACACGGTCGTCGGCCGGCTCTTGAGGAACTTCAGCAGCCAGTCGATGGTCGCCCAGCCCACCACAAACGCTACAACCGTAGCGATGAGGGTGGGACGCACCATCCCCGCCATCGTCAGCGAGTGGCGCACCTTGACCATCTCGTAGGCGCCCGCAGCGAAGACGGCGGGCAGGCTGAGCAGGAAGGAGAACCGGGCGGCCGTGGCACGCTCGAAACCGCAGGCCATGGCCGCGGTCATGGTGGCGCCGGAGCGGGAGGCGCCGGGAATGAGCGAGAATGCCTGCCCGACGCCGACGGCCAGACCGTCCAGCAAGGTCACGTCACCGATGCCGCGGTGTCGACTCGCGCGCCGTTCGGACCACGCCAGGGCCAGCGCGAAGACGATCATGCTCGAAGCAACGATGGTCAGCGAGCGGAACTGGTGCTCAATCACCTTGTGGAGCGCCAGACCCAGGATCACCACCGGCAAGGTGCCGATCACGACCGGGACGAGGAGCTTGCGCCCGGCTTCGCCTTCATCACCGCGGCCCGTGAGGATGGCTACGATATCACGGCGGAAGTAGATGATTGCCGCTAGAAGTGTGCCGAACTGCGATATCGCAGTAAATGCCGTCAACAGCTGTTGGTCGAAGCTCCATCCCAGGATTTCAGGGACGACACGCAGATGACCGGTGCTGCTGATGGGAAGCCATTCGGTGAAGCCTTGGACGAACCCGAGGACGAGCGCTTGCAGGTCGTTCAAACTGCGCTCCTTGCCCACTATGCTGTCAGGGCGGTACTAGTGTACTCCGAAGTGGCTTCAGCCGCCGCAAGCGCCGTCTCGGCGTCACTCCCAGATGGGCTGGTGGCCATGCCCGTACCCCAACGCCGCAGCGCGTGTCCACAGATCATCACTCGGATGCCAGGATTCGAACGGGGCCCATGAGGCCGGACGGATAGAGTAGCGTGCCGGCAGGCAGCAGGAAGTTGCCCTTGGTCAGGCGCTCGGACGCCGGCCGCGACGCATCGCCGATGACCCGGTTGGCCCAGAGGTTCGCCACGTCAATCTCCAGCCGGTTGGCGCCTGGCCGAAGCGCGGAGGTCAGCTCCACCTGCCAGGGCTCGCACCAGGCCGTGCCCAGGTCCTTGCCGTTCAGCCGCACGCGGGCGACGTCGCGCACCACGCCCAGGCTCAGGAACCAGCGTTGCCTATTCACGGGCGCCGTCGTGGTCGGCATGGCGAACGCGGCGCGGTAGGTGGCGATGCCGGAATAGTGGCGCAGGCCTTCCTCGGGCCGCTTGGTCCAGTCCACCAGGTCCGCGAACCCCACCTCGCCGTTCGCGGCTGAGGCCATGGCGGGTGAGACCCACGCCGGGTCGAACCGTACGCGCCACGGCCCGCGCACTTCGGCCACCGCACGCCGCACCGGGAAGTTGGCCGTCCGCGCGGTCGGCCGAGGCGACTTGTCGCGGAAGACCACGAAGATGCCCTGGTAGGCGCCCAGCCGCAACGGCAGGTAGGTCCGCGCGCCGATGCGGGCGTAATCCGGCAACGACCGGGTCTCGCCGGTCAGCGGATCGAACAGCTCCGGGGCCGCGTTCCGTGCGCGCAACGCCGCCTGCAAGGCCACGTCGCGGCTCGTGGGGTTGGCTACGAAGTAGATATCGGCGCGCTCGGTCCGGCGATGAATCCAGTCCATGCCGGCCACGGCCGTCGCGTCGACCATGCCCCAGGGACCGACGCCCAGTGGCCCGAGCGTGCGCGGCGCGGACCAGGCGGCCTGATCGGCGCTGGACTGCCACGCATCGCCGTCGGTGGCAAGCTCGAGCCGCTTCCCGCCGGCGAGTGTGACCACAATCCGCCCGATGAGGCCCGCGGGGCTGGGTTGGTTGGTGCTGTTCGTGGCGCGGACCAGGATGCTGTTGGCCCCGGCGCGCACGAGGCGCGTGATGTCGGCGTCCACGGCCCGCGTGAAGTCCACGCTCCTCAGGCACTCCTTGCCGTTCACCGAGAGCACGAACTCGTTGTCGGCCGACATAGTTGCCAGGGTACGGACGATGCGGATGCCGGCGGGCACGTTGAGCGCGGCGCGGAAGCTGCGGACGCCTGGGGGAGGATTGCCGCCGTCGGCCGCGTGCCAGATCCACTGGGCTCCCTGCAGGCCCGCATGGCCCGGCATCGCGGCCGCCGCGCGCGTGTCGGGCGCCGCCTCCAGGTCCGGCGGCACGCCGTCGGAGGCCATCACGGCCTGCAGCGAGCGCCCCCAGATGATCCTGCCCTTACCGACGCGGCGCACTCCGGCGGCGGGGCGTTGGGCGCCCCACATCTCGCCGACCAGCCCGCGGATGAGCGCATCGGCGGCCATGCGGTTGCCCAGGCCTTGCGCGTGCCTGGGCGGGTTTCCGATCACGGTGGCGCCCGCTGCCACGAGCTGCCGGATCCTGGACAGCACGGCGGGGCTCATGGTCGCGCAACTCGGCTCGAGCAGGACCAGGTACCGGTAGCTGAGGCCATCGGGCAGCACAATGCGGCCGTCCTTCACGGATAGCCGGGTGAGCAGTACTTCGGCGTTGATTCCGTCGAAGTCGCATCCCGCCGGCAGGGGCGGCTGCAGCATGGATCGGCTGGGCACGAAGCGCGTGGCGCCTTCGCCCACGAAGTAGGCCGCGTCGGCCACGAAGCGGCCCTGCTGCAGCATGTACTGGCAACGTCCGATGTAGCCGAGGATTCCGTCGGCCATGGGCCACCAGGTGTAGTGGCGGCTGAAGATGCCGTAGTCCTCCAGCCCCGGCTTGTACTCGAAGGGCTGGTGCACGTACTTATGGATGACGGCCTGATTGAGTCCGTTGGCGAAGCAGTAGTTCAGCGTGCGCCGGTACATGGCGGGCGCCGTCACCTGCCCCAGCCAGGGGTGGTACGTCAGCGTCTCGGCCTGCACGACCTGCCTGCCGTAGATGCGCGCGCCGGAGGCCGCCGTCCGCAGGGCGTCGCAGACGGGCGAGGCCATGGCGACCACCTCGGCGTTGCTGTGCGCCACCTCGGCCATGGGCAGGTCGGCCCGACCGAACACCTTGAGCCCGTCGATCTGCGGCGACGGGTAGCTGCCGTAACCCGACTCGGGGTTCATCAGCGTCTTCCGCTGGTGGGCGCGCTGCTGCAGGCGCCCGTAGTAGTCGGCCACCAGATCGGCGATGGTGTCGCGGTAATCATTGAGGAACCGGCTCGTCGTCTCGCGGTCATCGACGAGCCGACGCGCCATAGCCGGGAGCATGGGCAGCAGGTCGTAGCCACGCCGACGCCGGAACTGCTCCCGGAAGTCACCGGTCCATGTGGGCTGCTGCCCCTGCACGTCGGCGCCGATCTCCCAGCTATCCGTATGGAAGACCTTCATCACGCCGGGCGCCTTCTTCTCCGCGGCCGCCAACATCGCGACGGCGGCGTTGTCGAACATGAGGTCGGCGCCCTTTACGTTGAGGACGTCCACCTCGTAGCCGCCGCCGGCCGACATTCGCGCGGTCTGCCCGATGGTGGTCCAGCCGAAGCGCATGACGGTCCACCGGCCCGCGGGCGGGTCCCAGTCGAGCCGGCCGTCCGGCCGCAGGCGGCCCGTGAGGTCGATGACCTGGCCGCTCTCAAGGTCGGAGGCCGCATCGTCCGGGTACTCCTCGGCCAGCGAGCCCACGACCAGCCAGCCCCGGTTGCCCGACTTCAGGTCCCACCACTTCACGCCGCGCCGCACCAGCGGCAGGTCGCCGCGCCGGAGCATCTGGAACTCGGCCAGGCGGACATCCGGCGCATGGGCCGAGGTGATCAACAGGCGGAACGCGGCGGCGCTCGTCTCGGGGATCGGCCAGGCGCGTGCGTCGCCCATGCCCGCGGCGAACCGGGCCACGGTGCGGAAGGCGTGACCGTCGTCCGACACCTGCAGCTCGCACTCGCGCGGTCCGCCGTCCGGCATGGCGCGCAGGTAGACCGCCGTAGCGGCAAGCGGCCGGGCGTACGTGGCCTGGATCCAGACGGGGCTGACGAAAGACGGCGCGGTGGATGTCCGCCAGTAGGTCTCCGGGTCGGCGTCGACGGCGTGCGCCGCCGGCCAGTTCTCTTCGTCGCAGTAGCCCTTGTCCGTATGGCTGCCGGACACGGAGGACGGCGCCGGAGGACGCGTCGAGGACTCGGGGAACGCCACGACGGCCACATCGCGATAGACGCCCAGCCGCGTGAAGGGCATGGGTAGCGGCGCCTGCAGGTCGCCTGAGCCGTCCACCTGTAGCTCGGAGGAGACCAGCATCTTGGCGGCGGCCTCCTTGTCGACCCAGGCGCCGCCGAACGCCCACCCGTCCACGATGCTGGCGCTCATGGTCATGCCCGCCTTGCCCGCCAACCGTGCGGCCTCGCCGAACCAGTCGGCCCATGCGGGGCCCAGCATGGGCGGTTCCGAGGGCAGGGGCATGCCGGACGAGTTGAGCGTCTGCATATGCATGACGCCGCCGATCCCCTTCCCGCGCATGGCCGCAATGTCCCGAGCCATGCCCTCCTTGCCGCCGTAACCCCCCTCGAACCACCAGAACACCCACGGCCGCGCCTTCATGGGGGGGCTGGCGAAGCCGGCGGCCAGGTCCTGCGCCGGAGCGCCGTGGACGGCGGGCAGGCAGACGGCCAGAGCCGACAGCCGGGCGACGAGACGGATGAATCGGGTCATGATCGCGGTTCCTCTCGGTGGCGATGGACAGGCGGACGGCGCATCGTCGGCCTATGGTACCGGGTAGCCGCAACAGCGGGCCGATTCCGCAGGGGGGAGTACGATCGTGCCATCACACGACGGCCGCAGGCACTTCCAGAGATTTGTGCCGAACCGCGGCCTGAAAGGCGGTTCAGTGCTACCTTTCAACTGGGATCGGGCGGCCACCCCGCCGGCTCATCGTATGGTCGGCGCGCGGCTCCGCTCCGTGCTGATCTCGATCGCGGCCGTCTCGTACGCGGCGGTGGCCCTGGCGGGTCCGCGCGCCACTGCGCACGCGATACAGACGACGGCTCTGCCCCTCACCTTCGAGAAGAACACGGGCCACTGGCCGAGTGACGTGCAGTTCGTCGCGCGCTCGGCGCAGGGCACGCTCTTCCTGACGAAACGCGAGATGGTCGTCGCCCTGCGGAGGGGAGGAAGGGAATCGGTCGTTCGCCTCAAGCTGCAGGGCTCCAACCCGAATGCCGCGGCCTCGGGGTTGGAGAAGCAGCCCGGGATCGTCAACTACCTTGTCGGCAACGATCCAAGGAAGTGGCGGACGAAGGTTCCCACCTACTCCCGGGCCAGGCTGGCCGGCGTCTACCCGGGCATCGACCTGGTGACCTACGGCGCGGGCGCGTCGCGCGCGCTGGAATACGACTTTGTCGTGAAGCCCGGCGCCGATCCGAGGCGCATCCGCATGGCGGTTTCAGGCGCCAAGTCGCTGCGAAGCGTGGACGGCCGCCTCATCGCCTCCACGGCGTGCGGCGACGTGAGCCTGAACCGGCCCTACGCCTACCAGACGATCAACGGCGTCCGCAGACAGGTGGCGTGCTCGTTTGCGCTGGAACGCGACACCGTGGCCTTCCAGATCGCGCGGTACGATGCATCGCGGCCGCTGGTCGTCGACCCGACGATTGTCTACAGCACGTACGTTGGTGGCCCGTCGGATAGCCGGGCATGGGGTATGGCGGTGGATGCATCCGGCGCCGTTACGATTTGCGGCGAAGCGGGTGAGTCCTATCCCCTGCATGGCCCCATCCAGGCCGTCTATGGCGGAGGCTCCTACGACGCCTGTATCACGAAGCTCAACGCCGGCGCCACGGCGCTGGTCTACAGCACCTACCTGGGCGGCACGGGGATCGACTCGGCCACGTCCGTCGCCCTCGACGCATCCGGCGCGGCCACCGTTGCCGGCAACACGGCCTCCAGCAACTTCCCGACGACGCCGGGCGCCTACGACACGAGCTACAACGGCAGTACCGACGCCTTTGTCTTGAAGCTGGCCCCGGACGGCGCGAGCCTCGCATACGCAACCTACCTGGGTGGGTCCAGTAGGGACGGGGCAACAACCGTCGCCGTGGACGGCGCCGGCGCCGCCTACGTGGCGGGCGTCACCGCGTCCTGCGACTTCCCGACGACGGCTGGAGCCTACTCCCGCACTAACGACGGCGGCGACGATGTGTTCGTCGCCAAGTTCAGCTCGGCCGGCGGGGCCATGGCCTACGGCACCTACCTTGGGGGCAGCGGCGCTGACGGCGTGACCGGCGTCGTCGCTGACTCCGCCGGCGTCGCCTACATCTGCGGCTGGACACAGTCTGCCTCGTTCCCGACGACTGCCGGCGCCTACGACGAGTCGGCAAATGGCGTCGAAGACGCCTATGTGACGAAGCTGAACGCGGCCGGCACGGCGCTCGTCTACAGCACGATGCTCGGAGGTTCGGATGTTACGGATGCCAACGGCATCGCCATCGATGCCTCCGGTTGCGCTTATGCCACCGGCGTGACCGTTGCGGAGGACTTCCCCACGTCGCCGGGCGCCTTTAGCGCCACGCTGAACGGGTTCACGGACAGCTTCGTCACCAAGCTCAACGCCTCGGGCTCCGATGTGGTCGTGGCGGGATACGTTGTCTCAACCGACTTCCCCACCACCCCCGGTGTCGTGCAGCCGGCGTACGGCGGCCTTGGCGACGCCTTCGTGACCCGTATCGGGTTCCAGACCGCGGCCTCGCTGGCGGCTACGGGGGCTACCGGCGTTGTGGGTGAGATCGTCGAGTTCACCGCTACGCTCACCTCGGGCGGCTCGCCGGTGGCGGGCGCCACGGTGAAGTTCACCACGCCGGACAGCGTGACGACGTCACGCACGACCAACGCCTCCGGCCTGGCCAACCTCTGGTACGAGATACCGCTGGGCGCCTCCAGCGGCTCCGTGGCCGTGGCCTTCGAGGCGACCGGTTCCTACCAGGGCTCGACCGCCAACGCCACACTCACCGTGAACCCGGTGGGCAAGCTTTGGGCGACCTCCGTTACCGGCAAGCAGGGCGGGGCGCTGACGCTCTACGCCTACCTCTGGCAGGGCAGGACCACGGCGGGGCTCACCGGCAAGCAGCTCACCTACAAGATCGACGGCGGGCCGGCGGTCAGCTTCGCCACCCTCACCTCCGGGACCTTCGGCAAGGCGACGAGCCCCTACACGATCGCCGCGGGCATGGCGGTCGGGGACCACACGATCACCGTCGACTGGGCCGGCGGCGGAGGCTACCCGGCGGCTCAGGGGCTCGCGACCCTAACGGTGCAAGCGGCGCCATTCCCCACCTACGTCTGGGTCCACAGCCACGGCGCCACCCGCAACGTCGCCACGAAGCTCAACTGCTATCTCTACGAGCGCCGCCGCAACGGTGACCTCATCCCGCTGGCAGGCAAGCCCATCAGCTTCCGCGTACAGGGCACACTGGTGGACGCCGCCAACACCGCCGCCGACGGTAAGGCGACGCTACCGTACACACCTGCCACCACCGGCGCTCTGACGCAGTCCATGGCGTTCGCCGGCGACGCCGCCTACGCCGCGTCCAGCAACACCGGCACGCTTACCGTCACGCCGTAGTCCGAGCGCCGCAACCATCTGGTTCGCGGCATGTGCGCCCCCGGAGGCTTCCGCCTCTGGGGGCGTTCGGCGTGTGCAGTCTCGCCGAACCCGTCGGCCCACGCCGGCCTGGAGTGTACAATCCTTCTGCGGCGGCGGACCCGGCTGCCCGGAAGGTGGTGCACCGATGAGCATGGCTGCCTTGCTGGCCTGCGCGCTGGCCGTTGCCGCGCCGGAACCGCTCGTGCTGGACCTCCGCCCGGAGCTTCCCGCCATTGCCGCGCCCCGTGTGCCCGCGCTCTGGGAGGGCGTACCCGACGGCGACGCAACGCCCGGCGCCGGCGAAATGACGCCCGATACCGCATACCGGTGGCTCTGCGAGCCCGGCGGCTCGGTTGCATTCCGCGTGGCCGCCGAGGCGCGGTCGGGGTGCGATCGCGCCGTGCTGACCGTGTGGGACTGGCACAACCGGCCCGTGCGCCAGATCGGCCTGCACGTGCCCACGGATCAACGCATCACGGCGTGGCTAACGGGCAAGGGCGCGTACCTGCTGACGCTGGACGGCTTCTCGGGCGCCACGTGCCGGTGGCGGCGCGTCCGTAGCCTGGCCGCCTGCGCCGACAACGCGGGCAAGCGTGCGGCATGGGCTTCGTCGAAGTTCCAGGTCGGCCTCTGCACCTTCCCCGGCCGCCAGAGTTGGCCGAACGACTTCGGGCCCGCACACCCGCCGGGCCTCACGCCGGAGCAGTCGTGGCGCCTCGATATGGAGATGACGGCGCGCACGGGCATCCAGCTCGTACGGCCCGATGTTCCCCTGACCGGCGAGGAGGGCGTGCACGCCTGGCTCGACACCACGCTGCTCGACGCCTATACGGCCGAGTGCGCGAAGAACGGCATCAAGCTGGACCTGCAGATCGGCGCTCCGCCGCCCGTGCTGGCGAAATACGCCTCCGTCACTGGCCCGTCTTGGCGCTACCCCCGGGCCGAGGAGCCCTACCGGCGCTACGTGCGGGCGCTGGTGTCGCGCTATGGCCGCTTCGCGCGGTTCGTCGAGGTCTGGAACGAGCCCGACAACCTGGACTTCTGGCGCGGCACACCCGAGGAGTTCGTCACCCAGCACCGCTGGGCCTGGGAGGAGATCCGCGCCGCGGGGTGCAAGCTCCCGGTAGCGCCCGGCGGCTACTGCATGGTGCAGCCCGACTGGACGCCGATCATGGCCGGGCCTATCGGAAAGATGACCGACTGGCTCACATACCACTCTCACGGCGACCTGGCCGCGCTGCGCAAGATGCTGGCCGATATCCGCCACGTGACCGCCGAGGCCGGGGCGACCAAGCGTGACGTGGTGAACACGGAGATGGGATGGGCCTGCTGGCGGCTCGACATGGAGCGGATGCAGGCCGCCACCGCCATGCAGAAGCTCCTCGAGTGCTGGGCCGAAGGGCACAGGGCGGCGCTGCTCTACTGCGCACGCGACGTGGGCGGACCCCGTATGCGGAAGGACCCGGACTGGGGCTTCGTCGACTACACCTTCTGCCCACGCTTCGCCTACGCGGCGCTCTGCGGTTTCATCGAGACCTTTGCCGGCGCACGGCTCGACCGCGCGTTGCTGAAGGACGCCGAGGTCACCAGCTACGCATTCAGGCGCGGCGGCGAAACGCTGGTCACCCTCAGCACGCCGGTGAACCCCGCGCAGGTGGAGCTAACCGGCCAGTGGCACTCGGCAGTCCTGATAGATGCCATGGGCAACCGGACGCCGCTGGCATCGCGCGGGCCGTTGAAGCTGGAGGCAAGCGCCTACCCCGTAGCGGTCGTGCTGCAGGGCGCGAGGGCGCTACACGTGCGGAGGGCCGGCGCCGCTTAGTCTGCCGCGTAGCGGAGCAGCTCCTCGGGCGACTGGGCGTCCTTGATGGCGTCCGTGATCCGCTGAAGCGCCTCGACGCTGGTGACGCGCCGGATGTGGTCCATCAACCCGAGCGCCTTCTCGCCGAACCGCAGGTCGATGCCGAGCTCGATCGCCCGGAGCAGCCCGTCGCGGCGGCCGAGGACGACGCCCTCCTGGCGACCTTCCTGGCGGCCCTCCTGGCGACCCTCCTGGCGGCCCTCTTGCCGACCCGCCAACCTGCCCCGCTCCATGGCCTTCTCTTCGAACCTGGACATGTATTGCATGGTCGTCTCACCCTCTTCTTCTCGCACCTCGCTCCAGAACCGGTCCTCGAGCTCCTCGGGCAACTCGAGCACCCAGTCCATGAACGTGATCAGAGCCGATGCTTGCTCTTGTGATACCCCCATCCGCCGCATGGCGCGATAGAGCGCGAGCCTCTGCTGCATACGGCTCTCGGGTTGGCCGCGGGTCGCCAGGGAGGCGAGGTGCGCGCTGATCGCAATGCCGAACGGGTTGCTGCCCTGGCGCAGCTCATCGACCCGGCCCGCCCAGTCGGTCAGCTTCGCAACCGGGTACTCCAGGCCTGCGCGGCAGCCCCACCGCTCGTAGCCGAACGCATTGGGGCGCCAGGCCGGCTCCGGGTCGGCAAGCACGGCGATGCTCACCGGCTCACGGTCGAAGTGGTCGAAGATGCGCAGGTGGTACCGGTACATGCGTCGCGCGAAGTCGGCGTCGCGCTGGGCCTGCACCTCGATGTGTACCAGCACCCAGGTCTGCCCGCCGTCCCGCAGCACGACCTCGGCCAGGCGGTCCACCGCGCGCGAGCCGGCCCGTGCGCCGCGGGCGACCCGCGCGAACTCCTTGTCGAGGAACTTCACCGGAACGGACCAGTCGATCTCCCCATGCGCCGCTGGAAGGAGCATCTGGACGAACTCGGGGAAGAGCGCCTCGATGATCGTCTTCCAGGGGCTGTCCTATCTGCGGCGACCCGCCATGCTCGCAACCCTCCTGCTGCAACGGTCTACCCACCATTCTACATTCGCGGGCCGTCGCCATCGCCATGGAGGCGGCTCGTGACTGCCATACTCAGGGTACGCTACGAGGGCGCCGGCGTCGCGCCGCGCTCAGTCACGCTATGAGGTGAATGCATGATCCGATCCGGCCTGCTCCACGTCGTCCTCCTGCTCGCTGCCGCCGGCGCCATGGCCGCGCCGCCCACCTCGCACCGAATGCTGCTGGGCGACTACACCGGCGGGCGCGTGGTCATCCTCAGCGCGGTCGGAGTGGTGGAGTGGGAGACGCCCGCTCCCGGCGTCACAGATGTCTGGATGCTCCCCAATGGCAATATCCTCCATACCTACTACGGCGGAGTGAAGGAGCTGACCCTCGACAAGAAGCTCGTCTGGGAGTACAAGACCGGCGAGGGCGACGAGGTCTACACCTGCCAGCGGCTGTCGAACGGCGACACCATGGTGGGCGAGCTGAAGGGCTGCCAGCTGATCGAGGTAGGCAAGGACGGCGCCATCCACAAGACGGTGAAGGTGCCCACGATCTCCCCCGACCGGCACAGCCGCTTCCGCAACGCCCGCAAGCTGCCCAACGGCCACTACCTCATCGCCTGCACCGGCGAGAACGTGGTGAAGGAGCTGGACGCCGACGGCGCCGTGCTCTCGTCCGTACCGGTGCCTGGCAACGCCTTCGGGGCCATCCGGCTGAAGAACGGCAACACGCTGGTCTCCTGCGGCGACGGGCATCGGCTGGTGGAGATGGACAGGGACGCCAAGATCGTCTGGTCCATCGACGAGAACGAGCTGCCCGGCATCCCGCTGCGCTTCGTGGCGGGCGTCCAGCGCCTACCGAACGGCAACACGGTCGTATGCAACTGGCTCGGCCACGGGTTCATCGGCAACGGCACCCACATGTTCGAGATCACCCGCGACAAGAAGGTGCTCTGGACCAATGTGGACCACGCCATGTTCAAGACGCTCAACACCGTGCAGCTACTGGACGTGAAGGGCGACTGCGTAAAGGGTCAGATCGTCCGCTAGCGACGCTCACCACGCCAGGAGCCCATGCCATGAGCAAGACCTCGGCGACGCAGGCCGGGCCGAGCCACGAGACCACACTCCGGGTGCGCTACGCCGAGACCGACCAGGGCGGCGTGGCCTACCACGGCAACTACTTCGCCTGGTTCGAGGTGGGGCGCGCCGCGCTCTGCCGCGCCCAGGGCTTCAGCTACCACCGGATGGAGACCGAGCTTGGGATGCTCCTTCCGGTGGCGGACTGCGCGTGCCGCTTCTTGAAGTCGGCGCTCTACGACGATGTGCTGACCATCCGCGCCACCATCACGCGGCTCACGCGGCGCACCGTCACCTTCCAGTATCAGGTGAAGCGCGAGGGCGAACTCCTCGCCACGGGCCACACGACGCATGTGGCCATCCATCGCGACAACTCGCCCGCATCCTTCCCCGAGCACGCCCTGACGGCTCTGGCCGCGCGGGTGTGACCCCTATGGCAAAGGGATGGTGTGCGTGATGCACTGCTCCCGCGATCGACGCGGCTCTGGGTTCACGCTGATCGAGCTGCTGGTGGTGATCGCCATTATCGCGATACTGGCGGCCATCCTCTTCCCGGTCTTCGCCCAAGCCCGCGAGAAGGCGCGCCAGACCACCTGCAACTCCAACATGCGGCAGATGGGCATGGCGCTGGCCATGTACATTGAGGACTATGACGAGACGTGCTTCTTCTTCGGGCACAACAGCCAGCTCAGCCGAGCCAACCCCGCCGCACCGCTGGGCGCCACTCGGGAGAACCGCTGGTGGAACCAGATTCGCCCGTACGGCAACTCCGGCGACGGCCTGCTGATCTGCCCATCGGACACCGGCCGCACGCCCCACGCGCTGGAGGACGGCCAGGAGGGCCGGCCGCTGGTCCCGCGCTCGTATGTGGCGAACCGCATGGCAGAGTCGCTGGGCCTTGCCGCCGTGGAGGCGCCGGCGGAGATCATCGTGATCACCGAGAAGGGCGCTAGGTTCGACGACTCCTGGTTCGAGCCGCCGAAGAACCTCTACGACAAGGCGGGCTACGGCGAGCCGGTGCTGGCCCTGACCCGGCACAGCATGGGCGTCAACGCGACGTTCTTCGACGGCCACGCCAAGTGGATGGGCCGCGGCGCGCTCCTCTCGAACCCCTGCGGCGAGCCCTGGTCCGGCGTCGACCTCATGCGCCGCTATCCCATACCGGGCGCCGCGCCCTGGCACGCGAACTGCCCCGGCTAGGCCCGGGAGCTTGGAGAAGGCCATGAAGGGTTCCGTTCTGCTTGCCGCCATCGCCGCCCTCTCACCGATCTCCCCGGCCCGGGCGGTCGAGACGGAGACGCTGTTCGACGGCCGGGTCCGCACCGAGTGGCAGACGCGCCGTGACGCCGCGCGAATGGAGCAGGAGCTGGCCGTCTCGCAGGTGGAGAGCCTGCCCGAGGCCGGTGAGCTTCGGTGGCGCTTCGCTACCAAGGGCCCCGCCTTCAACGACCTCTTCTTGGCCAAACCCATCGACGGCCCCTTCGCGGGCATCCGGTTCCGCGTGCGGTGCGCCGGCGAGCCGCTGACGCTGGCCTGCAAGGTCGTCGACGCCCGCGGCGCCGAGTGGACCGCCTCGCAGGTGAAGCTCCAGACCGACAGCGGCTGGCGATGGGTGGAGATGCCCGTGGCCGACTGGAAGGTCGCCTCCTGGTCCAAGGACGGCGACGGCCGCATGGATTTCCCGCTCTCCATGCTAGCCATCATCGCGTTCGACGTGCGGCCCGGCGTGGCCTACGACCTCCGCGTCTCCCAGATCGACGTGGCGCGCCCGGACCGGCCCGTGATCCAGGTGAGCAGATGCGCACTGCCCGCGCAGATGATCCACGGCAAGGCCTACGCGGCGCCCATGGCCTTCACGGTGAGCAAGCCCGCAGCCGTGGATGGCGCGTGGCTGGTCTTCACCCGCGGCGATGCCGAGGCGTTCCGCCTGCCGGTGCCCCTGCCCGCGGCCGCCACGGCCCTGAAGGCCGGGCAGGAGGTCCGCTTGCCCGCGTTGAAGCTCACCGTGCCGGAGTTTGCGGCGGGCGGGCGGTTCAAGGTGACCCTGCACGTGGGCGACGGCCGCGCGCCGATCCGCGTAGGCGCCAGGGGAGGCGACGGCATGGTGCAGGTCGAAGGCCGCAAGCCCGGCACGGTGACGGCCGCCGTGAAGCTCCACAACGGCACGCCCACGCTCCTCATCAACGGCAAGCCCCACACCGGCATGATGTACACGGCCTACGGCCCCTCGCGGCAGGTGTTCGAGGAGTTCGCCAGGGCGGGCGTAGACCTCTTCTCCTTCTCCGCCACGCCCTCGGAGGCGGGCTACGGCCTGAGCAAGACCGTCTGGAAGGCGCCCGGCGTCTACGACTACTCCGAACTCGACGAGCGGGTCGCCATGGTGCTGCAGGCCAACCCCAATGCGCGCTTCTTCCCGCGCCTCTACCTCCACGCGCCCAAGTGGTGGAGCGAGGCGCACCCCGACGACATCGTGCAAATGGACCCCGGCGACGGCAAGCCCGTCCCCTTCATCCACGCCGGAGACAAACCCGCGCCCAGCTGGGCCTCGGAGGCCTGGCGCCGCGACACCGCCGACGCGCTGCGCCGCCTGATCGCCCATGTGGAGGCCTCGCCCTACGCCGACCGCTGCATCGGCTACCACGTCGCCTCGGGCACCACCGAGGAGTGGATGATGTGGGGCGGCAACGAGGACCAGTGGGTCGACTACTCGCCGGCCAACACCAGTGCCTTCCGCAAGTGGCTGCGGGCGAAGTACGGCTCCGATGACGCGCTCCGAAAGGCGTGGCGCAGGCCCGACGCCGCCCTGGATGCCGCTACTGTGCCCGCCAAGGCCGCGCGCATGGCCGCGTCCGGCGCCCTGCGCGATCCGGCCACCGACCAGCCATCCATCGACTACGCCCTCTACACCTCCGACCTCGTGGCCGACACCATCGCGCACTTCTGCCGCGTGATCAAGGAGGCCACCCACGGAACCAAGATCGCCGGCGCCTTCTACGGCTACCTGCTCCAGCTCTGCGGTGAGCATCGGCAGCAGAACGCGGGCCACCTGGCGCTGGAGAAGGTGCTCGCCTGCCCCGACCTCGACTTCATGTGCAGCCCAACCAGCTACGCCTTCCGCGAGATGGGCGGCAAGGGCACCAGCCACTTCATGTCGCTCTTCGGCTCCATCAAGCTCCACGGCAAGCTGTGGTTCAACGAGAACGACATCCGTACGTCGATCTCGCAGGGCGCCGTGGGCGAGTGGGGACGCCCCGCCGACGTGGCCGGCGACATCATCCAGCAGGACAAAGAGAGCGGCCACGTCCTGGCCCAGGGCGCCGGGCAGTGGTGGTTCGACGTGGGCGCCAACCGGTACGACGCGCCGGAGCTGATGGCCCGCATCGGCGTGCTCAACCAGACGGCGCTCCGGGCTCTGCCGCAGGACAAGACCCCTGCCGACCAGGTCGCCTTCGTGGTCGACGAGGGCAGCCTGACGCGCCTGCGCGTGCCCGACGTCATGGGAGCCGCCCTGCTGGTGCTGCAGCTGCCCGCCCTGCACCGGATCGGCGCGCCCGTGGGCCACTACCTGCAGTCGGACCTGCCGCGGCTGGCCGACCGCAAGCTCTTCATCTTCCCCACCAGCTTCGCGCCCACCGCCGCGGACCGCAGGGCCATCGACGCCCTGAAGGGCGGCGGCCGGGTGCTGGTCTTCCTCTACGCCCCCGGCGCCTACCGCGACGGCGAGCTGGACGAGGCCGGCATGGAGGCGCTCACCGGCATCCGGCTGCGGCTCGATCGGGCGCCGAGGGAGCTGAAGGTGGCCCTGAACCCCGGCGACGCCCTGATCCAGGGCCTGGGCATCCCCGGCTTCGGCGGCGGCTACCTGCACAGCCCCTCGGTGCGGTCCGACGACCCGACGGCGGTGACGCTGGGCAGCTATCCCGACGGCGCCGCGGGCTTCGTGGTGAAGCGATTCAAGGATTGGACGGCGGTCTTCTGCGGCGCTCCGCAACTCCCGGCCTCCCTGCTGCGGCGGCTGGCCGGGGCCGCCGGCGTCCACCAGTACGTGGACGGCGACGACGTCGTGTGGGCCTCGCGCGGAGTGGTCTCGGTCTGCGTCGACGCCCCCGGCGAGAGGACCATCCGCCTGCCGGGCCGCTCCCGCGTGACGGACCTCACCACCGGCGCCACCCTCGCCCAGGGGGCCACCCAGCTCCGCCTACCCTTCGCGCCGGGCCAAACGCGGATCCTGGGGATCACGGCGCCGGGGAGGTAGGAAGACGGCGGACGACGTTACGCGGCCAGGGTCGACAGCCAGGCGGCGGAGAGCGCTTCGGCCTGGTCCAGCACGGTCTGCGTGGCCTTCTCCTGCTTGTCCGGCGGGTACCCGTGCTTGCGGAGGATCCGCTTCACCAGCACGCGCATGTGCGCCCGCACGTTTTCGCGAAGGGTCCAGTCGATGCTGACGTTCTCGCGCACCTTCGCCACGAGTTCCTGCGCGATGGCCCGGAGCGTCTCGTCGCCCAGCACCTCCACGGCGCTGTCGCTCGTCTCCAGCGCGTCATAGAAGGCCAGTTCGTCGTCGCTCAGACCCAGCGCCTCTCCGCGTGCGCTTGCCTCGCGCATCTGCTTGGCCAGCTGGATCAGCTCCTCGATCACCTGCGCGGCCTCGATGGCTCGGTTGCGGTACCGGTTCAGCGTCTGGTCGAGCATCTCCGCGAAGGAGCGCGCCAGCACGACGTTCTGCTGCCGCCGGCTGGTGATCTCGCCGCGCAGCAGCTTCTGCAATAGCTCCACGGCCACGTTGCGCTGAGGCATGCCGCGCACTTCGGCCATGAACTCGTCGGACAGGATGGAGATGTCCGGCTTCTTCAGGCCCGCCGCGGCGAAGATGTCGACCACCGCGTCCGGGGTGACCGCGCGGGAGATGATCTGCCGCACCGCATGGTCGATCTCCTCGTTGGGGCGCGGATCGCCGGGGCCGCGCTTGGACAGTACGTTCTGCACCGCCTGGAAGAAGGCCACATCGTCGCGGATGGCCAGCGCCTGGTCGTGCGGCACCGCCAGCGCGAAGGCGCGCGACAGCAGCCGCACGGCGAGCAGGTACCGGTCTTTGCCGTCCTGCTGCCGGAGGATATGCTCCTGGGCGGGCAGAAGGAGGCCGAGCCGCTCCGTCGAGGTCCCGGCGCTCCAACCGGACCAGTCGAAGCCATGGAGCAGGCCGCGGCATACCTCGAACTTCTCCATCATCACCGCAACGGCCTCGTCCTGGTCGATAGCGGTCTTGCCCGTGCCGCCGCTGGCCGTGTAGGTCGCCAGCGCCGCCTTCAGCTCGGCCGCCAGGCCCAGGTAGTCCACCACCAACCCGCCCGGTTTGTCGCCGAAGACGCGGTTCACCCGTGCGATGGTCTGCATCAGCCCGTGGCCGCGCATGGGCTTGTCCAGGTACATCGTGTGCAGGCTCGGTGCGTCGAAGCCCGTCAGCCACATGTCGCGGACGATCACCAGACGGAACGGGTCCGAGGGGTCGCGGAAGCGTTTGGCCAGCGTCTCCCTGCCCGCCTTGCCCCGGATATGAGGCTGCCACTCCAGCGGGTCCGATGGCGAGCCCGTCATGACGATCTTCATGGAGCCCCGGCTGTCGTCGTCGCCCACCCAGTCCGGCCGCAGCCGCGCGATCTGCCCGTAGAGCTCCACGCATATGCGCCGGCTCATGCAGACCACCATGGCCTTGCCGTCCATCGCAGCGAGACGGTTCTCGAAATGTTCGACGAGGTCGCGGGCGATGAGTCTGATCCGGTTCTCCGATCCGACGACGGCCTCGAGTTGCGCCCATCGGCTCTTCAGCTTCACGACGCGCCGGGCAGGGCGTCGCGCATGTGCCGGGCGAAGCCGTCGATGAAGTCGTACTGGCTCCGGTGCGCCTCGTCGGCGATGACCACGATGTTGCGGCGGTCGGAGAGCGTGGGGTAGCGGTCGCCGCGCTCCTCGGGCATGAACTTCTGGATGGTGGTGAAGACGCCGCCGCCGGAGGCCACCGACAGCAGGCGGCGCAGGTCGGCCCGGTCCCGGGCCTGCGCCGGAGGCTGGCGCAGCAGATCGCGGCACCGCGCGAAGGTGCCGTAGAGCTGGTCGTCCAGGTCGTTGCGGTCGGTCAGCACCACGAGCGTCGGGTTCCGCAGCGCGGGCTCCCGGATGACGCGTCCGGCGTAGAAGGCCATGGTGAGGCTCTTGCACGAGCCCTGCGTGTGCCAGACCACGCCCACGCGCCGGTCGCCCCTGTCGCCGCCCCGCCGCAGCCCGGCCTCGTAGCGCCCGCGCTCGGCCGTGCGGTCGCCGGCGATGATCTGCGCCGCCCGCACGGTCTCGTCCACGGCGGCGAGCACCGCGTGGAACTGGTGGTAGCCCGCCATCTTCTTGACGAGGCTGCCCGAGCCGTCGTCCTCGAAGACGATGAAGTCCCGGAGCAGCGCCAGGAAGCGGCGCGGCGTAAGCAGGCCCTGCAGCGCCACCTGAAGCTCCGTCAGGTGCGCGTCGGCCAGCTCCTCGCCGTCGATGGTGCGCCAGGGCTTGAACCACTCCCGCCCGGCGGTCAGCGTGCCCACGCGGGCATGGATCCCGTCGGAAGCCACCAGCACCGCGTTGGCGGCAAAGAGCGAGGGGATGTTGGCCTTGTAGGTCTGCAGCTGCTGTTGGGCCGCGGCCCATGTCGCGTTCTCTGATGCGGCGTTCTTCAGCTCCACCACCGCCAGCGCAAGCCCGTTCACGAAGAGCACCACATCGGCGCGCCGGGTCTGCTGGTTCTCCGTCACGCTGAACTGGTTCACGGCGAGCCAGTCGTTGGAACCGGGGTCGTCAAAGTCGATCACCCGCGCCTGCGCCCCTCGGATCGCGCCGTCGGGTGTGCGGTGCTCCACCGTCACGCCGTCCACGATCATTCGGTGCATGGCGCGGTTGCGCTGCACCAGGTCCGAGCCCTCGGGGTGCATCAGGCGTCGGAACGCCTCCTCCCGCGCCTCCGCCGGCAGCCCGGGGTTCAGGCGGGCCAGCGCCTCCCGCAGCCGCCGCTCCAGCGTCACGTCGCCATAGCCGCCGCGCTCCGACCGATCCGAGCCGGGTGCGATCTCCGGGCCATGCAGCACGGTGTAGCCAAGGCCCCCAAGCCACTCCAGCGCGGCCTCTTCGACCTCGGACTCGGTGAACGAGTTCATCCCCGTGCTCCCCGGCGCGTGCGGTAGAGGCGCTCCGTGAAGCCGCCCTGCTCCACGAAAGCGTCCGACTGCGCCGCCATCTGCCGGTCCAGCAGGTAGCAGCAGACATTGAGCAGCGACAGCGCAGCATTGGCCACCAGCTCCTCCGGCAACGGCGGCACGGACCCGCCGGCGCCCGCCTCGCGGCCCAGACGCCGCTCCGCCAGGTACCAGGCGTGGACCTCCTCCATGGTGGAGCAGCGACAAGCCTTGAAGCGCGCCAGCGCAGAATGCTCCGGAGGCCAGGCCGTCAGAGCCCGCTGCCGCAGGAAGTCCTCGTAGTCCAGCCGCAGCTCCTCAAGGCTGGCGCGGGCCACGCTGGTCAGCTTCAGCTCGGTCTTCTTCGAGGTCCCGCTGGCCTGGCTGCCCTCGGCGATGTTCTGCACACCCGACCGCGCCGCCTGCACCATCTGGTCGTGCGTGCGGCTCCGCCGATCCACAAAGCGATCACAGAAGCGCACCGTGAGGTCATAGACAAGCTGCGCCACCTGGAAGCTCTTCAGGCGGCGGTAGCCGCCATGCTCGGGGATCAGGGGCTCATCAGGCATCAGGCGCCTCCTGGGGAGAGAACACGGACACACGGACGGACACGGACTTGCACGGACCTCCACGGACGAGGCGGGAGGTTGGGGACTGGCTCCTCGCGGAGGGCGGGCAGGGGCCTCCACGCGCGCGCCGGGCCGCCGGGCCCTTGCCGGGGTCCGTGTCGGTCCGTGGTCGTCCGTGTCCGTCCGTGTGCCGTCATCCTGCCAGGAACCGCTCCGCGTCACCCACGCGAACCTCCCCCGAAACCAGCTTCGGAAGCAGTGTATCACGCAGCGCGGCGAGAGAGCGCGACTCGCGGCGACAGGCAAGCGCCCGGCAATGAAGCGGCTCGGCCTGCGCCTTGAAGGGCCCGGCGCAGCCTTCCGGCGGCAGTGCCAAAGGAAGGTTCATCAGCGCTTCGACGGGGACGCGCTGGTGGCTTCCCGATGTGCCGGTCACCATGCCTCTGAGCCGCGCCAATGTCTGCTCCGCACATGACGCGCCGTAGACGAACGAGCGATCATATGGCTCCCTGGCGAGCAGCACCACGAACTCCGTCGAGCACACCGCCACATCTTCCGGGAGCACGTCCACGAGCCAAACACGCTGAGTGGCCGGGTTCAGCTTGGAGACCAGGACCGAACCCACTGGCACACGGCTCTTGGCGCTCTTGATCTCTGCGCCTGCTTCGATAACAGGTCTCTGGCTATCGTCGTAGGCCGGTATGCTGTGGTGAACGAACAGCGCATCAGGGCACGCCAAGGGGTTCACGGCGTCCCGCAGGGCATCCGCCACATCCCCCACCGTCCCGACCCTCCACCCCTCAGGTATCTCGCCCAGCTCCGACTCCACCACCTTGTCCGGGAAGAGCGCCGCGATCTCCCGCGGCAGGCCGGTATCGCGGCCCTCCATCCTGGCGCGGACCGGGTCGAAGTCCACGAACCATGACTTGAAGAGCGCCCGGGCCATCGCCTCCAGCGTCTCGCACATCCGCCGGTTCAGCTCGATCTTGTCGTCCAGTGTGCCCAGAATGTGCGCAATGGCGCGCTGTTCGGGGAGGGGTGGGAGGGGCACCTCGAAGGCCGGAATGTCGGCGCACCTAAGACTATCGAACACGGCACCGACGTTCATATACTTGTCAATCTGCTCCCACCACGCATGACTTCGTACGATCCAGCGTAGGAATGGAGGGAAAACGGTGGTACCATCTGCGCGCAGGATCACCAGGTTCTGACCGAGCGCGAACTCCATGCCATGCGACACGACCGCCGTCGTTCCGGGGTTGCATCGCCGCGACAGCACGACATCGTGCTCTCTGGGAGATGCCTTCCGCGTCCAAGCCGTGTAGTCCTTCTGCGTGATGCGTCGCACGTCGGCGAGATCGATGCGTCCATCACGCAGCTGCGGTATCGCCACATACTGATAGCCTACGCCGGCATCCGGTGGTGTCCTGTGGTCGCAGTCAATGACGGACACGTTGGCGTCATAAAGCGTTGTGACGCGCCACTCACCCCCCATATCCCAGCCCCTTCAGGTTCGCCTCGATGGCCGCGTCGAGGCGCTGCGCTTCGGCGATCTGGCCGCGCAGCGTGGCGGACAGGCGGGCCATCTTCTCCTCGAAGGGCTCCTCGTCTTCCTCCTGCGCTTCGGCGCCCACGTAACGGCCGGGGGTGAGTATGTGGCCGTGCTTCCGCACCTCGTCCAGCGGCGCGCTCTTGCAGAAGCCGGGCGTGTCGGCGTACTCGGCGTAGCCCTTCTCGCCGCGCCATGCGCGGTAGGCGCCAGCGATGCGCGCGATGTCGTCGGCGGTCATCTCGCGGTGGGTGCGGTCCACCATGGCGCCCATCTTGCGGGCATCGATGAAGAGGATGTCGCCCGCCCGCGGCCCGTCGGCCGGCCTGCCCCGCCGGAGGAACCAGAGGCAGACCGGGATCTGCGTGGAGTAGAAGAGCCGGCCGGGCAGGGCCACCATGCAGTCGACCAGGCCGGCCTCCACCAGCCCGCGGCGGATATCGCCCTCGCCGGACTGGGTGGAGGACATGGAGCCGTTGGCGAGCACGAAGCCGGCGACGCCGCCCGGCGCCAGGTGATGCACCATGTGCTGCACCCAGGCGAAGTTGGCGTTGCCCGCCGGAGGCGGCCCGAACCGCCAGCGCACGTCGTCGCGGAGCCGCTCGCCGCCCCAGTCCGACACATTGAAGGGCGGATTGGCGATGATGAAGTCCGTCTTCAGGTCCGGGTGCCGGTCGTTGTGGAACGTGTCGCCGTGGGCGATCTGCCCGTCGATCCCGCGGATGGCCAGGTTCATCTGCGCCAGGCGCCAGGTGGTGTAGTTCATCTCCTGACCGTAGACGCTGATGTCGCGGATGCCGCCGCCGTGGGCCGCGATGAACTCCTCGGACTGCACGAACATGCCGGAGGAGCCGCAGCAGGGGTCGTAGACGCGGCCGCGGTAGGGCTCGAGCATCTCCACCAGCAGGCGCACCACGCAGCGCGGCGTATAGAACTCTCCGCCCTTCTTGCCCTCGGCGCTGGCGAACTGGGAGAGGAAGTACTCGTAGACCCGGCCCAGGACGTCCTTGGCGCGGCTCTCCTCGTCGCCGACCCGGATGTCGCTCACCCGGTCGATGAGCTGCCCCAGGCGCACCTTGTCCAGCGCGGGCTTGGCGTACTCCTTGGGCAGGACGCCCTTCAGCTTGGGGTTGTCGCGCTCGATGCCGACCATGGCGTCATCGACGATGCGGCCGATGGTCGCCTGCCGAGCCGAGGCCCGCAGGTGCGCCCACCGGGCCTCGGCGGGCACCCAGAAGAACCCCTCGGCGCGGTACTCGTCTGGATCCTCGGGGTCAGCGCCCTGCGACTTCTGGCCCTCGAGCCTGGCATGCTGCTCCTCGAAGGCGTCGGAGATGTACTTCAGGAAGAGGAGGCCGAGGACGACATGCTTGTACTCGGCGGCGTCCATGCTGCCGCGCAGGGCATCGGCCATCTGCCAGAGCTCGGCCTCATAGCCGACATTGGCGCCGGAACCGGCAACGGCGGCGTTTCGCTTAGCCATAGGGAAACCTCGCTTGACCGGGGGAAGAGATGGGCAGCAAACGCCTTCGGAAGAGCGCCCCGGCTAAGCATAGATTCTGCAGGAAGGAAGCGAACTCCTGCGCGACGGCGGGGGAACACGGACGCACGGACGAACACGGACTTGCACGGACTCACACGGACCCGATTCGGGCGGCCAGCCGCCCCATGTCCGTGTCCGTCCGTGTCCGTCCGTGTTCCCTTCCGTTACTCCCCCAGCCTGGAGGTTCCCGTGACGGGGACGCCCTGGATGCCTTCTATGTGGCGGCCGTCCTTGGTGAACATCAGGAAGTGGTCGTTGGCGGCGCCGGGGGCTCGGCCGGTGGCGTCTACGATGAGGTACCCGCTGCCGAAGTGGCGCAGGGAGTTGGGGTTGAGGGGCTCCACGCCCACCCAGCCGCCGTTGAGGTAGACCTCCACCCACCCGTGCGAGGCCACCACGCCGGTGAAGGCGCCGTCGCCCTCGCCCAGGCGCACGCCGTGGGCCACGTAGGCGGGGATGCCCAGGGCGCGGCACATGGCGACCATGAGGTTGCTCTGGTGGTGGCAGACGCCCTTGTGGTTCTTGAGGATGGCCGCCAGGTCGTCGGGGTAGCCGTCCTCGTACTTCACATTGGCCGCGAGCCAGTCCAGCACGGCCTGGACGCGCTCGCCGGGCTTGCCCCTGGCGAGGGGCGCGACGACCTGCGCCAGTTGCGGGTCGGCCGGGTCGTAGTCGATCCGATTGCGGAAGGGGCCCAGCAGGTTCCGCATGGAGGGCGGGCACGCGGGCGTCGTGGTGCGCTCGGCGTAGGCGCCGCCGCGCAGCTGCGGGCGGTGCGTCACTTCGGCGCGGAGCTTCAGCTCGGCGGCGCCGCCGGGCCTGATGAAGAGCACGTCGCGGCCGTCGATCTCCTCGAACCGGGTGGAGGCGGCGCCTTCCACCCAGACGCGGGCGCTCTGCCAGAGGTGGTCGCGGTAGGGCGTGTTGATGACCATCTCGCCCTTCTGCAGCTTGTAGTCGGCCACTGTCAGGGTCCAGGCGAGGTCGTACTTCGTGGGTTTGGTGGCCGCGGCAAAGGCTTTGCGCTCGCCTTCGAGGCTTCGGTTGCGGGCCTGTGGGGGGAGCTGGGCCTCGTCGGCCAGGGCCTGACCCGCCAACGCGATGTCGCCGGCAGCCATGGCCGACTCGTAGAGCTGCGAGAGGCTCCAGCTGGTCTTGCCGTTCCGCCGAACGTTGACGCGGGCGCCGGCCAGCGATTCGCGCCACTTGCCCTGCCGCATCTGCGCCCAGGCAAGGCTGCGCCAGGCGTACTCGTCGCCGCGAGCCACCTTGAGGACGTCGATCAGGGCGGCCTCCATGGCTTGCATGTCGCCGGCGGCCTTGGCGGCCTCGGCGCGGGCGAAGCAGGCGCCGTAGGTCCCCTGCGCCGTGGCGGGGCGGCAGGAGAGCAGCGCGAGGGCGGCAAGCAGGACGATGACGATGCGCACGATCCCCTCCTCCGGCGGCTGCGGGCCGCCTCTCAGCGCATTGTAGCTCCTGCCGCGCCCGCGAGCTCCATGGCCGCCACGGCCCCGATGACCAGAGCCCCCGGCGGCGCATCGGGCCCCAGGGGCGGCTCGACGGCGGCCACCTCGGCCAGCGCGCCGCGCCATGCCACGCCTGCTTCGGTCCACGCGCCCAGGACCAGGGCGGCGGGCGTCTCCGGGCTCCAGCCACGTGCCAGCAGGAGCGCCGACGTGTGCGCCAACGTCCGCAGCCCCATGAGGATCACCACGGTGGCCGAACCGGGCGCCAGCGAGCCGAGAGCCGCCTCGTAGGCCTCCGGCGCGTGCCCCGAGACCACCAGCACGGCCGACGCCAGGCCCCGGTGCGTCACGGGGATGCCCGCCCAGGCGGCGGCCGCCGTGGCCGACGTGACGCCGGGCACGACCTCGCACGGGATGCCCAGCGCAGCCATGGCGAGGGCCTCCTCGCCGCCGCGGCCCAGGACGTAGGGGTCGCCCACCTTCAGGCGCACCACGCGCAGGCCCTCTCGGGCGGCGTCGGACATAGCTCGGTGGATCTCCTCCTGCCGCCACGAGGGCCGGCCGGCCCGCTTGCCGACGCAGACGCGGCGGGCGCCGGACGCGGCCAGGGCCAGCGTCGCGGCGGGGATGAGCGCGTCATGCAGCACCACGTCGGCCTCGGCCAGCAGGCGGGCGGCGCGGAGGGTGAGGAGCTCGGGGTCGCCGGGGCCCGCGCCCACGAGCCAGACGCGGCCGCTCACGTCGCCTCGGACCGACGCAAGAGGGCCTCGGCCTCGCCGGGGAGCGGGGGACGGGCGGTTAGCTCTCCAGGTTGCAGCGTGGCGGCCACGAAGGCGTCGTAGGCCCCGCGGCGGGCCTCGGGGCCGAGTCCGGACTGGACGACGGCCTCGCGGAACGCGGCGGCGGCCTCCAGCCATGCCTCCCAGCCGGGGTCCAGGCTTCGGTCCAGCAGATCGCGCACGCGGGCCGCGGCGAAGGGCGCGGTGGACGAGGTGCCCACGGCGACTTCCAGCGCGCCGCGACGGAGGACGGCGGGCATGGCGAAGGCGCATAGCTCCGGCGTGTCGGCCACGTTGGCCCAGACGCCCGCGGCCTCGGCCTCGGCGGCCACCCGCGCGTTGACGGCGCGGCTGTCGGTGGCGGCGAAGACGAGCCGAAAGCCCGCCACATCGCCCGGAGCGTAGGGGCGCGGCATCCACTCCAGATCGCCGGAGCGGGCCAAAGCGACCGCGTCGGGGCAGGCATCGGGCGCGATGAGGGTCACGACGGCGCCCTGGGCCAGCAGCGCGCGAACCTTGCCCAGCGCCACGCGGCCCGCGCCCACCACGAGGCAGCGGCGACCGCGCACGTCGAGCATTACCGGTAGCATGGTCGCGCGCCGGGCGTCATGCGTAAAGCAAGCCCCCCAGGGCCGCTACCGGTGGGCGATATTGAGCGTATGGGTCCGCTGGCCCACGGGGATGCGCACGCTCTCCACGCGCTCGAAACCGGCCTCGTGGCAGATGTGCTGGTAGTCTTCCCAGGTCCAGTGGACCGAGTTGCAGACCTCGGCGGTCTCCAGACGGGATTCGCCGTTCTCGCGGGTGAGGAACAGGTAGTTCTCCACCACGCCGATCTCCTGCTTGTCGCGGACGACCAGGAGCGTGGAGTCGATGCCGTCCTGCTCGAACTCGCCACGGAACTGGAAGCGGGCCGCCGAGCTCCAAATCTGGTCCACCATCACGTCGGGCTCCACGGGCGCCATCCACTGATCGACGCCCGTGAACATAAGGACGCCGCCGGGCTTGAGCGCCGAGGCGAAATTGTGGGCGGCGAAGCGGAGGTCCATCCGGGAGACGGTCCAGGAGAAGGCGTCGTTGATGATGGCGTCGAACTCGGCCGTGAACCGATCGCCCAGCACCTGCCATGGGCAGTTGAAGAACTCGATGGGCAGGTTGTCGGCTTGGGCCAGGTCGCGGGCGTGCTGGATGGCCTCGGGGCTCTGGTCGGTGCCCACGACGCTGAAGCCGTCCTCTTGCAGCAGGACGCTGCGCAAGCCAAGCCCACAGTTGCAGTCCAGCACGCGATGCGCGCCGAACTGCCTCAGAGCAGCCGCCCAGATGGCATTGGCCCTGGCGGGCTTGCCTTCAGGATGGCCAGGATCGCGGAAGTGTGGCTGCCAGAGAGGGCGCCGGAACCACTGCCACTTCCAGATGACGTCCCAGTCCTGACTCGTGTTCATGTGTCCGCTCCCGGTCGATGCGACACAGGTTCATCGTCACCACTACGATAGTACCTCCCGACGCAGGGAGGAATCCCGCTCGCCGCCGGTGAAACTGCAAATGGAGGGCATCTCAGCGCCGAGTTGCGGCGCGTGGGCCGGCCGCAGCGACTGCGAGCCGCCGCACCGATGCCTGACGCACCCAAGGCCAACCCGGCAGGCAACGCCGGGAGCCGAACAGGAGAGGGCAAGCCCAGTATGTCACAGAAGGTACCGCCGGCCGTGTTCGCGGTCATCATCGCCGTGGTTGTGATAGCCATCGCATTCTTCGGCTACAAGACGCTCGTGCCGCAGAAGGTTCTGCTCGCGCCGGGCACCAAGATCCCGCCCATGCCGCAGGCGCCCAACCGCCCCGGCATCGGTGGCGGCCCCAGCGCCATGCCCAGCGGCGGCGGCATGCCCGGCCGCTGAGCCGGACACCCAAAGGGAACGCTTTACCGGGCGCGCGGGACTGCTACCCCGTGCGCCCAGAGTAGCCCGTGGTTCGCCAGCAACACCACCAGATCCGACCCCTGCCGTGCCGCCACCCACGAGACGTCGGCGGGAGCCGAGCTGCCGCCGGGGGCTGTGACCCGCACTTCGGCGCGTTCCACAGACTGCGCCCGCAGCAGGTCGCCCCAACAACCCAGCATGGCCGCCGGCGCGCCGGAACCCTCCAGCATGAAGTCCGGCGCGGACAGCCAGACGTCGCCCTTGCCGTAGCGATGGCGCAGGAGCGCGGGCTCGCCGGTCCCGGTGACGGCCACCACCTCGGCGCCCCGCGGCTGCACGTCCTGCACCACGAACCATGGGCCGCGCCACTCCTTCCACTCCACTCCGGCGATCGGCCGCTTCAGCGTCAGTCGGTCGGCGCTGACGGTTCGGCGCATGAGGAGGTTGGATCGGCTCCACTCGGAGCGCGCGTGGCTCTGTCCGATGAGAGCCCCCAGGAAGTCGGGGCGCTGGACGAAGGCCTCGCGCAGGCGCATCTGGTTGACATTGATCCACAGGTCGCCGCCGCCGCGGACGTAGGCCATGAGCGATGCGAGCAGGCGGGGCGTCATCGCCACGTCGCCGGCCACGGCCACCACCGGGTAGCGCGCCAGCGTGGCGGAGGAGGCATCGCTGCCGACGATGTCGAACGGTCCCGCCGGCGTGGGGGCGAATGAGCCGGGGTACTCGGAGCCGCCCTCCTTCCACCAGCCCGTCTTCCGCTCGTAGCCCGGCAGCAGAGCGTCGAGCATCCCGGCCAGCATGGCGTCGCCCCGCTCGGGTTGCAGCTTGCCCCAGACCGTCTGCCGCTCGATCCAGTCGCCGTGCAGGTGTCCCGGCGCCCATCCGCTGTCGCGGTCGACCAGAAGCGCCAGGGCGCTCAGCGGCTCCATGGGTTCCGGGTGGCGGCGCGCCACGTCCCAGAACGCCTTCAACTCCGTGCCCCACGCGGCCGGACGATAGGACCCAGGGCCGCCGGAGAAGAGCGGCTCGGTCTCCTGCATGGTGAGCACGCGGGCTCCGGAAACCCACGAGAGGTAGAGGCAGCGGCGGAAGCGCGTGGCGTCGTGGCCGCCGCCCACGGCCGTGTTCGGGCCGGGCCAGAGCCGCTTGTCCTCCACGGGCACGAGCCCCTTGTGCCACGGCGAGACCCAGACGCCCCAGGGCTTGCCGAACTGCGCCCCCGCGCCGCGCAGGTAGGCCAGCTGGAGCTCGGTGTTGGGCAGCGCCTCCAGCAGTTCGGCCATGACCAGGTCGCCGCCCGCTCGGAAGCCGCTCTGGTGCAGGCTCACACAGAGGTTGGGTAGGAATCGGGCCCCGGCCGCGTGCGCCAGGCCGCCGATGCGCCGAAGCTCGCCCTCGAAGGCTCGGCGCCCGCCGGCGCGATCGGTGAAGTCGTAGAGCTGGGGCGTGCGCGATCGCGATCCGGCGCGCAGGCCGTTCTGAAGGAAGTCGGCATCCAGCTCCTCGGCATGGAGCCCCACGAAGAGCGGCCCGCCTCGCCGCGCCATCTCGCGGATGACGGAGGGCGGGTGGATTTCCGGCGTGGTGTCGCCGCCATACTCGGGTCCGCCGGGCTTGAACTCGGCGCCCAGCCCGCGGCGCTGGCTCACCATGAAGCTGAGGCCCGACGCCACGCAGGCGTCCACGTCGGCCAGGATGCCGTGCTCGGCGTCCCATGGCGTGTTTCCCATGCCGTACCCGGCTTTCGGAATCCAGACGAAGTTGCCCATACCCAGCTCTGCCAGCGCCCGGATGTTGGCTGCGCCATGGGCATGGCCGCCGACCAGTAGCGGGAACGCGGGCTCGGGGGCCGCATGGGCGGCGGTGGCCAAGGCGACGAGCGCGAGGACCTGCAGGATGACTGTGCTCATGCAGCCGTTGTACCCGTTGCCGGCCCGACGCACCCAAGCGCCGCCGCGCCTACGCCGGCACATTGCCGCCGGCGAACTGGAAGGCGTAGAGCTTGCTGCCGCGAGCCGTGATGTGCAGCGAGACCGGCCCGCCCCTCATCGCCGAGGTATCGGCCCTGCCGCGCCACCGCACGGGCGTGTCCACGAAGTTGCCGCCGATCTCCTCGCAGTCGGCCAGGGCGAAGCCGGGGAAGGCGCGCCCCTCGGCGTCGCGCAGCTCGACGAACGCCGAGCCCATGGCGCCCGTGTCGATATTCATTCGCAGGTGCGTGCCGCTGAAGAGCAGGGGCGGGGTGGTCAGGTTGCCGCCGGCGCAGGCGAAATCGGCCGAGATGAAGCCGTCCAGCCGCTGACGGACGGCCCCGATGGCGTTTCGGAGCGGGATGCTCTTGTCGTACTCCGGTCGCAGGATGCCCGAGTCGTGCGTGCGGCCCGTGGACCAGTAGTACTGGAACAGCGCGCTCCCGCGCCGCACCATGCCGGAGCCCATCATCACCAGCCACCGGTCCCATTCGTCCGGCAGGCCCATGCCGACGTAGGGGCGCCGGTCGGGCCGGCTCCAGCGGATACCGTCGCGGCTGACGGCCAGCTGCGCGTCCATGAGGCCGTACTCGTTGCCCGGCTCGAACCGGAACCAGGGCTGGCGGTTCGGACCGAAGTGGCGGAACGTGGTGGGGAACATCAGGTAGGCGTCCTGCGCGTGGGGATAGAGGCAGGCCGCGTTGGTGTAGAGGTCGCTGAAGGGGTCGTCCTCGGCGTCGGCGGCCAGCACCGTGTCGAGGTTGTCCACCGACGGGCAGCAGGCCTCTGGGACGGCGCCCCGGTAGGGCCAGGGCTTCAGCAGGTCATCGGTCTCGATCCGCGCCACGCGCCGCTGGCTCTCGAAGCCGAGGGCCAGGACGCGGGTGTAGACCACATAGCGCCCGATGCGCGCGTCCCAGTCGGCGATGAGGCCCGTCTCCGGCCACATCGGTAGGACGCGGCCCGCCTCGGTGAAGTGGAGCCCGTCGGCCGAGGTAGAGGCGTAGACGCCCGCGACCGCCTTGTCCCGGCTCACCCGCGACCGGAAGAGCTTGTATCGCCGCTCGGGCTCGGCGCGCGGGTCCACCATGATCGTGGCGTCGATGGCGTTGTCCGCGAGGATGAGGTTGTTGGCCTTCGAGCCCTCGATCTCCACGATGCCGAGCGGCGGCTTCGTCCAGTGGATGCCGTCACCGCTTTCGGCGTAGGCCAGCGACTGACCGGCGCGCGTGAAGGCGCCGTAGTACATCTTGTACCTTCCGCCGTCTTCGATGACCCTGAAGAACCCGCCCGGGCCCAGCTCCCAGGGCTCGTCGGCGGAGTGGAGGACGATGCCGAGCTTCTGGGGCGGGTTCATGGTCAGCGTCACCTGGTCGGCGGCGGCGATGAAGCGGCGATCGATGAAGAGCTGTTTGCGATCCGTGACGGAGATCGGCGGGCCGGCAGGCCGAGCCGTGGGCGCCTCCACACCTCCGACACAGGGAGCGGCCAGCGCGGCGGCGAGAAGCTCGCGTCGGCTCACATCGGCAGGCGGCATGGCGGGCTCCTCTCCAGCGCATCCGTGCCGGACACACGGGAAGGCAGACGCACGGGACGTGGCGCCCGTTCCGGGAACAGCCCCGGCGTCAGCGCACCTCGACTTCGCTCACCATGGCCCATCCGCGCGAGGGCGACACCCCGACCCGCACGAACCGGGCCTGCCGCGGCCTCGCGAGCCGGCCCCGGAACGCCGCCGCACGACAGCCCCTGCCGTCCTCCGGCGGGCCACCGGGGGCGACGACGGCCACGGGTAGCCACGAGACTCCGTCGCCCGATGTCTCGATCCGGACGGATGCCGGAGCGAAGACGGCCGATCCGCCGCCGGCCAGGCACCAGACGGCCACCTCGCGCACGGCCCTCGTCGAACCCAGATCCAGCGCGAAGCTCCGGTCGCGACCGTCCTGCCAGCCCGCCGTGCCGCCCGCCGCGAAGCCCCCGGCGATGAGGCCGTCGGTCAGCAGCAGGCCGTCGTCGGGGTAGGCCGGGGCGGAGGAGCCATCGCCGCGGACCACGGCTTGGGCGGGCGTCGGCGCGGGCTGGAGCCGGTAGGAGGCGCCGAGGGCCACGTTGCGGCCGTGCGACATGATGCGGATCTCCGAGAGCATGGTCCAGTACCCGCCCACCACCGAGACCGTGACATACCGGGCGCGCGGCGCAGATGCGAAGGCTGCCGCGGCCACGCCATCCAGATCATTGGCCGCTCGTTGAGCCACGGTGCGGACAGGTCCAGCCGAAGCCCAGGCCAGACCGCGGGGCATTGGGCCTGCACCGCGCGGCGCGCCGGGCGGAGGGGCCTGGGCGCCCAGCATCACGAGCGTCTCGGCGGGGAAAGCCACCGCCCCCGAGCCGCCGCCCGCGGAGCAAATCTCCACGCGGTCCACCGGGACAGCGCGGCCGAGGTCCAGCATCACGCTGACCCGCTGCCGGTCGCCCGACCAGCCCACGGTGCGGCCGACGCCCCAGCCGGGCGGCGTGGCTCCGTCGGTGAGCAGCTTGCCCGTGTCGGGATAGGCCTGGGGCGGCGGCGGCTGCATGGTGTACGCGGCGCCCAGGGCCAGGTGCGGCGAGCCGAACGCCTCCACCCAGTCGAGCCGCAGGGCTGCGGGGTCGGGCAGAACCGAGCCGTCGCGGCTGCGGAGGCGGACTTCGAACTGCCGGCACGAGGCGCCGATCGGCGCCGTGACCACGCCGGGACCCATCGCGCCCGCGGGACCGGCAGGTCGCAGCGCCCAGCCTCCGGGGAGCCAGGGCCCGCTCGGGGTATCGCGCCGCCGCACGACGGCCTCGCCCACCCAGCCCGAGCCGCCGGCGGGCTCCCACCAGTAGACATCCAGCTCGGACACGCGGCGCGGGCGAGGCAGGTCGGCGCGGATCAACAGGTCGCCGCCCGAGGCGCGCACAACCGTCGCTCGAAGCCGGTCCGGCTCGCGAACCACCTTGCCGGAGACGTAATCGGCCAGGGCGTCGTAGAGCGCACGCTGATCGCGGAGGCGGGAGTAGGCCGCATCCTCCACCAGGCTGTCACTCAGGTAGTAGGCAGCCGCTGAGCCCTGGTAGCCCAGCCGCCCTGCGGCGCCGTCGTGCAGGTAGTGGAGGTAGGGTTGGCGATCGACCGGCTCGGTGAGGATCGCGCCGGCCTCGATCTCCACGCCCATGCCTGCGGCCCGCGCCATGGAGGCGGCCATGTCGAGCCGGCTGCGGCGCACCCGTCCATGGTGGGTCCAGCTACTGAAGGCGTGGTTGGGCTGCATGATCGCTACGTCGAAGCCCAGCTCTCGCCAGCCACGCCAGCCTGACGCGGCAAACCAGGGGATCCAGAGGAACCGGCCGCCGGCGAAGTGGACAGCCTCGGCCGCCTGGCGGATGGCGGGCTCGTCCGCGGTGGGAGCCGCTTCGGACATCCAGTAGAAGCCCCAGAGCGCCAGGTGCCTGGGCCGCGCCTGCCCGAAGCGCCGGCGCGCCTCGGCGATGTACCAGCGGTAGGCGGCGGCGCGCCCCGAGGCGGTGGCTAAGTCCTCGCTACGGCCGTCGCCATCTACGTCGCCGAAGTCGTGCACGCCGGGGTTCGGGTACGGGATGGTAAGGATCACCTTGCGCGGAGGCGGAGCCTTGGCCCGCGCGCAGACAGCGATCGCGCGGTCCAGCGCAGCGATGTCGCGGTCGCGCCCGAACCAGCGGTCCAGTTGGGCCAGCCAGTCGGCCATGCGGGTGGGTCCGCTGTCGGTGCGGATGCCTTCCGGCGTGCTGAACCGGCAGAAGAGGTAGGCATCGAAGAGCCACTCGGTACGCCCCGACGCCGGGGTCCGCGCCACATAGGGGAGTAGTTCGCGAACGCCGCGAACGGGCTTGTCATAGATGATGACGCAGTTGCGGAACCCCGCGTGACGGGCTGCGGGGTAGTCGGCCCGGGCGGCGCCGTCAAGGTGGAACAGCAGCGCCATGAGCAGAACGCCGACCAGTCGCGGTGGGCTCATGCCGTGACTACGGACGATGTGCCGAGACATACGACCATTATGGACCAGCAGCAGGGCGATGCGAGCAGCATACGCACAGCGGGGCCGCGACCCGTTGGTCGCGGCCCCGCTTGGGGGTTTGGGGGTACGCCTGCAATCGTCAACTTCTTGAGCGGGCAGTTCGGGTTGGGGCCGGTGCCGTTGCGCAGGCCGCCGGCGTTGCCGTTCGGGCAGACGCCCGTGCCGCCGCCGCGGCGCTGGCCCTGGCCCTTGCCCATGCCGCGGAGCTGCTTGCCTGCGCCGCTACCGTCGCGGAGGCGCTGGCCAGTCCCGTTGCACTGTCCGCCGCCGCCGTTGCCGCCGCGGCCGCGCCCCTGGGCCGCCACCGGGCCCGAGGAGAGCAGGAGGGCCAGCACGCCGGCCACTGCCGGGATGATCATCACGTTTCGCATTTCCGTATCTCCTATCGCTTCTGGGATGTGTCCGTCGCACTCAGGACGACGGTTCTGCTCATCGGTTCCCGGTTCAGCCGAAGATAGCAGGGCATTCGTGTTCCGGTCCCGCCACAGGTCAGGGCGACGGTGTCGGCGCGCGACACGCGAGGCGTAGCTGACCCGTACAGCTACTGCAACCTCGTCTACAGCCGCGATCGAACACCCAAGCCATTCCCTATCAGCGGACCGGCCCCTGACGCAGGACCGCCTACCGCGTCGCCTCGGACCGATGAATGACGAGTTGCTCGTTCTGGGCCGCTGGAGAGCGCATCAGATGACGACGGTCGATGTATTCAGCATTACCAGTCTCGGCATACTTCACAAGCATTTGAGGACCATTAGGACCGTCTACATATGGGACCACCACAGTGAACCATGGATCCGGAGGGCTGCTGGGGTCAAGGCGGAAGTAGACGGTCACTCCCGCCTCGATGCGCCCAACAGCGCTAACCCACTCGGGCTGTTGCTTGGGCTCCGGTGTGCATCCGGCGATGATGGTTGCCGCGGTAAGGAGTGCCGCCCACAACAAAAGCGATCGCCGCGCACCACGCTGTATCGCTTCGCGCGCGAGGGCATAGCATCGGTAGAGAACTGACCCCAACTGCGACCCATGCGCTGGACTGCACGCTTGGGTCACTGGTGCCACAGGACATCGGAAGCCGCTGCACATACGACCCCGTCCTTTCTGCACAGGCCGATCCTGGCGTGAAAGCATAGTGGCCGACGAACGCAATGGGGCCGCAGCATGAGCGCTGCGGCCCTATTGCGTATCGGTAGGCCCTGCGGTCAACTTGACGATGTGGTTCGGCCCGCTGCCGTCGCGCAGGCGCTGCTGGGTGCCGTGGCCCTGGCCCTGGCCCCTGCCCATGCCGCGGACCTGCTTGCCGGCGCCACTGCCGTCGCGGAGACGCTGCTGAACACCCTTGCCCTGCCCGCCGCCGTTGCCGCCCCGGCCCCGGCCCTGCGCTTCGACCGAGCCGGCCGTGAGCAGAAGGGCGAACGCCCCGGCGACGGTCGCGATGGTGATCATGTTCTTCATCTTCGTAATCTCCCTTCGAGGATGGGTGGTGTCCGTCGCATTCAGGACGACAGCCCCGCGACGAGGGTTCCCACGAACCGCGAAAGGAGATCAGATACGCATAGGTCCCTGGGACGGTGGGACCTATGCGACACATGGGACCGATCAGGTCAGGCCAAGACGACCTCGGCGCGGACGACGCCGGCGCGGTCGTGGCGAGCCTTCACACGGACGGTCTGGCCCGGCAGGCCGCTGACGACCCACTCGGCTTTGGCGCGGTGGCTGGTGGTGTCGGCGACCCAACCGAAGCCGGCGGCGCTCTGGTAGGCGCGCCCTTCGAGCTGGCCCAGGTCGGTGCGGGTCTTGCCGGTCTGCAGCGCGGCGCCGTCGGGCAACTCCAGCTCGGCTATGACGCCCCGGCAGGCCTTCCGCTCCAGCGCCTTCTTGGAGACGTAGCTTGGGAGCCAACCCTCGTTGTCCACCACCAGCCGAAGGCGCCAGACGCCCTCGGAGAGGGGCGCGGCCTCGAATGAGTGGAGCGTCAGGCGGGGCGAGATGAGCGCCTGCCAGAGAAGCCAATCCGGGAAGAGCGCGACCTCCTTCTCCAGCATCTCCGGCGGGGGATTGCGGAAGCAGTGGCGGTTGTCCCAGCCGCCGACCTCCACCGGTCCGAGCTGCGGGTGGTCGAAGGGCTGCCACGCCACCCAGCCCTTGCCGCCCAGCTTCTCGTCATTCCACTTCATCAGCTTCAGCTCGTCGGCATCGGGATGCTCGCGGAACCAGTCGATGTACTTGTAGTCCGTAATGCCTGCCTGCCGCTGCGGGCTCCAGATCTCCACAGTCCAGGCGTAGACGCCCAGATGGTCATAGAGCCAGTCGTCGAAGACGCCGGTAATGACCTCCTTGGGGTGGTACTTAAAGTCATGGAAGACGGAGATATCCGGATACCCGGTGATCGCCTTGCCCTTGGCGCCGATGGTCTGGAAGGTCCAGAGATCCTCGGCAGGTAGCGTGTCGTCGGCATGGGTCCCGTAGGGCCGGAGCAGGACGCCTGAGAAGGTGTGGAACGCCACGCCGCCCGTGATATTCGGGTGCGAGGTGATGAACTCCACGGCGGCGCGGATCTCGGGCTCGCTGGTTGGGAAGGGGCCGGCGCCGTGCTGGTCGCCCTCGGTGCGCCACTCGATGGGATAGTTGCGGTTCAGGTCCAGCCCCTCTTTGGAGCGCTGGACGGTGAGGGTAACGCCGTCGTAGTTCTCGATGAGCCCCTCGGGTAGCAGCCGGAAGTAGCGCCCGCCCAGTTCGTCGGCGTCGCGGCGGACCATGACGCGCGGATCCTCGGTATGCTCCTTCCAAGCGCCCAGCGGGTCGGCGATGCGCATGGAGAGCACGCGCCCGTCGCCGTCAATGTCGGCGGGCCGCAGCCCCTCGATGGGCTCCTCGTCGAACGGATAGGGCCGCACGCTGGAGCGGACGGCGCGCGGGTTTGCGGCGAAGTAGAGCTCCGGTCCGTCCGGGTTGAGCCGCGGCACGATGTAGAAGGCGCGGGTATCGAGGCACCGGGTGATCTGCTCGTCGATGCAGTACTGGGTGATCAGCTTGTGGAGGAAGTAGAGGCACGCCGTTGAGGCGGAGACCTCGGTGGCGTGGATGTTGCCGTCGATCCAGAAGGCCGGCTTCTCGTCGGCTGGCCCCGTGGCGCTGTTGGTGACGGTGGCGCACCAGATGTTGCGGTTCTCGAAGCTGGCGCCGATGCTCTCGACGCTCACCAGGTCCGGGCGCAGGGCGGCCAGCGCGTGCAGGTGGCGCGTCAGGTCGTCGTAGGCGTAGTAGGTATCGAAACGCATCTCGGACATGGCGATCGGCCCCCCTTGGCCGTTACGTGAAGAGGCTGGAGATGGACTCATCGTCGTGCGCCCTGCGGATGGCCTCCCCGAAGAGGGGCGCCACGGAGAGCACCTTGATCTTCGGGTGCCGCTTGCTCTCCGGCAGGGGAACGGTATCGGTGACGACGATCTCGGCCACGTCGGGCCGGTCGGCCAGGCGGCGCACGGCGTCCCCGGAGAAGATGCCGTGGGTGCTGGCGATGTGAATCTCGGGCTTGCAGCCGTGAGCCAGGAGGGTGTCGCAGGCCTCGACCATGCTGCCGCCGGAGGTGATCATATCCTCGATGATGATGGGCGCCTTGCCGCGCACGTCGCCGGCCAGATGCGTCACGGACGTGGCCTGGTGCGCGGGATGGTACTTGTAGCCCACGGCGAGCTGCAGGCCCAGGGCGGCCACCACCTTGCGGGTCTTCTTCACGCGCCCCTCGTCCGGCGAGACGACCACGGCGTCCTCCACGGGGTTGGCGCGGAAGTAGTCGATGAAGAGGTTCACGGCCGTCAGGTGGTCTACAGGCAGGTTGAAGAAGCCCTGGATGGCGTCGGCGTGGAGATCCATGCACATGACGCGGTGCGCGCCCGCCGTGGCCAACAGGTCCGCCACCAGCTTGGCGGTGATGGGTTCGCGCGGCGCGTCCTTCTTCTCCTGGCGGGCGTAGCCGTAGTAGGGGATGACGGCGGTGACGCGGCGGACGGAGGCCCGGCGCAGGGCGTCCAGGCAGATGAGCATCTCCATCAGGTGCTCGTCGACGGGCGGGCAGGTGGGCTGCACGACGTAGGCATCGACACCGCGGACGCTCTCGTCGACCTTGATGTATAGCTCGCCGTCCGAGAAGCGGCCCACGCGGAGCTTGGCCACGTCCATGTTCAGCCAGCGGGCCATGTCCTCGGCCAGGGCGCGGTTGGCGCTGCCGGCAAAGACCCGCAGGCGAGCCCTGCTCGCGCTATCCGTCTCCATTTCCGTTGACATCCGTGTAGCCCCCCCCTTGCGTTCCCGTGGCACGACGATCAGACGCCGCACACTGCCGCCGACAAGTGGCGGAAGGCGGCTCCAGGGCCGCCTTCCGGTGCGACTAACTCATCGCATAGCTCGGCTGCGTCCGGTTACAGCCGCACGCCCAGCGAGACCTTGAAGCCGTTCTGGCTGATGCCGTTTCCGGCGCGGTCGGTGTAGCGGCCCACATAGTCGTAGGCGCCCTCGAGCCGGCCGTTCGGGCCCAGTTTGGCCCCGATCAGCAGCTGCAGGCCCGGCTTGACCACCATGGCGCGGTAGGCCGTGTTCGAGATGTACGAACCCACGCCAACGCCCCAGTAGAGCGTGCTCTTGTCGCCGCTCGTAGGCAGGTCCCAGGCAGCCTTCACGAGGAACGGGGCGGTGAAATAGGCGCCGTCCTCGACGTCGCGGAAGGCGACCTCGGCGGCCAGCGAGACGACGCCGTTGGCGGGCTTGTAGCGGAAGCCGGGGTCCACGTCCACGCCGACGAAGTGCCATGCGCTGGTGGTCAGGTTGCGCATCACGCCCTGGCTGGGCAGGAACGCGCCGACCTTGACCGTGGTCTTCCAGCGCGGCGTGACGGCCTCGCCGGCGCCTTCAAGAGCTGATGCGGGAAGCGATAGGCAGCACAGGGCCAGGGCGGCTGCGCCGAGGGACAGGGTCCTGAGGAACCTCACCGAATACCCTCCTTGGGTCGTCGTGACCGGCTCCGCTCAGCCGAGAACGGCCGTCGGATCATACCGATCGGAGGAATCCAGTATATTGCCGGCCCGTCCGGCCTGTCAACCTCGGCGCGCCACCGCCGGCTATGCGGTGAGCCCCTGTGCGAAGGCGCGGGCTCGGCCCTCCGCCTCGTCGCCCAGCGCGGTAGCATCGTCGCAACCGGAGAAGAGGAGGAACCCCGCGTCGCTGGCGTTCCAGAAGACCACCATGTTGCGGAAGGCCTTCTCCATGATGTCGGCGTTGTCGTCGGCCGGGCCGCCGCAGGTGGAGAGGAGCGCTATCTTCTTGCCGGTGAGCCGGATGGCGGAGTCGACGCCGTCATGGTAGCCCGCGAGGCAGTAGAGACGGTCGAGGAAGGCCTTCAGCGGCGCCGGGAAGCCCCAGCAGAATACCGGCGATGCGAAGACCACCAGGTCGGCGGCCAGCATCCGCTCGAACAGGGACGCGGCGTCATCGGCCGTGCCGCAGGCGTTGGCCTCGGGATAGCGGCACTGGTGCGACTCGCGGCAGTGCCCGATGCGGTGCTCCTGGATGTTGACATGGTCCACCGTCCAGCCGGCGGCCTCGAGCTCCTCTTCCAACCAGGTGAGAGCCAGGGCCGTGTTGCCGTGGCGCCTTGGGCTACCAAGTATGGTCATCGCGTGCATCGGTCGAGCCTCCCTGCCGCACATCGGCCTCCGGCTTCTATGCGCCGGATGTGTGCGGATTCCATTGTGCCATACGGCCGCGGCGCTGCTGCGGCTCCCAGGGAGTATGCTGCAGGCATGAACACGCCAACGCGAGCCGGACGAGCCCTGGCATCGATCGCCGCCCTTGCAGCGGCCCTGCTTCCTACGGCGATCGGAGGCGCTTCGCGCGCGCCCGCGCCCGCCGCCTACGAGCCGCCCATCGGCTGGTGCGCATTCTATCCCTACGTGGATGTGGGTTCCGACGCCATGGCGCTCTCGGGCGCGAGCGTGCTCTCGGTCTGCGCGGGCGGCTGGGGCATGGGGCAAGTGGAGGGCGCCTACGACTTCTCTCCGCTGGAGAAGCAGATCGCCTACGCTGAGAAGCACGGGCTGAAGCTGGCGCTCATCAACGAGATCAACCCCGTCTACACGCCCGAATGGCTCCGGAAGAAGGTCGCCGCCGCCGGCCAGACCGTGTCCGGGCCGTCGGGCGCGCCGGGGCCCATTCCGAGCATCTCGTCCGACGTCTTCGCCGCCGCGCAGGAGGAGTTGGTGCGCCGGTCGGTGGAGTTCATCAAGGAGCGCGACACGCATGGCGTCGTGGGCTGGCTCCACCCCGGCGCCGAGTGGTGGTTCCCCGTGGGCGAGCGCTACAACCCTCGCGATATCGCCAAGTTTCGCGCGTGGCTGGCGGCGAAGTACGGTAAGGTGGAGCGGCTGAACAACGCCTGGGGCATGCGGTGCGCCCGGTTCGAGGAGGCTCCCGCGCCGCGCATCGACATGGCGGCGCCGGGCTGGGGCCACCCGGGACTGGCCGTCGTGCTGGGCCTCGACGGCGGCTCGGAGCACTGCTCCTGGAGCACGCCCATCGCCACCGACCCGAAGGCGACGGCCGGACCGGAGACCTACGCCGCCGTGACGCCCGGCTCCGCCTACACCGCCTCCGCATGGGTCCGCTCCAAGGAGCTGCGCGGCTACGGCTCACTCCTCGAGATCGCCTGGGTTGGCCCCAACGGCGGAGCGCCCATGACGCTGAACCAGGGGCAGCCGATCCGGGGAAGCGGCGACTGGCGGCGCATCTCCGTCACTGCCAAGGCCCCCGCGGGGGCGGCACGGGCATGGCTGCTCCTCAAGGTGATCGGCTCGGGCGCCGCCCTGTTCGATGATGTGGAGATGCGCCTGGCCGCCGGCGGGCCCAACCTGGCGCCGAACCCCGGTCTGGAGGGCTCCGGCGGCGCGCCGGGCTGGGCCTTCCAGGACTGGGCGGGCTCGGGCCGTCCCGCGAGCGCCTTCCGTGCATCCGGTGGCCACAGCGGCCCCGGTTGTCTGGAGATCAATGCCCAGCCGCTGCCCCCGGCTCAGCGTCCCTTCCGCAACGCCTCGGCCGCCGTAAGCGACTGGTCGGACTTCTGGCAGGAGGCCGCGGCGGACTACATCAACAGCCTCTCCCGGCTGACCAAGCGGCTCGACCCCACGCGCCCCACGGTGACCTACCTCACCATGGCGTGGGCCTTCCCCTCGGAGTGGGACGAGAGCCAGCGCCACGGCATCGCGCCGGACGAGGTGGCCATGCGGGGGAAGTCCATCGACGCCTTCGGCATGCAGCTCTGCTCCGCGGACGGCGACCCCTTCCGCGCCACGGCCTGCCTCGACCTGATCCGCAAGTACGGCAAGCCGATGTGGACCGTGGACCTGGTTGACTTCACCTCGGGCGTGAAGATCGGGTACCCGGCCATGGACCGCATCACCCAGAGCGTGATCCAGCACGGCGCGGCGGGCATCATCTACTGCGCGTGGCATATCCCCACGGTGCTCGACTACAGCTTCCACCCCAACATGCCGCAGCCGCAGATCCGGAGCATGCTGACCGACGCGCGCGCATCGGCCCGCCTGCTGCACGGCATGCGGCCGGTGGCCGACGGAGCGCTGGTCCTTCCCATCATGCCCGCGACACCCGATGACGAGGGCGGCGTCCGCAACGACTACCGCAGCTTCGCGGGCTGGTACAAGGCCTTCGAGCGTATGGGGCTCACCGCCGACGTGGTCACGTTCAAGGAGATGGCCGCGCACCCGGAGCGGCTGGCCCGATACCGGTGGATCATGGCGCCCGACAGCGCGTTCGTGCCCCGTCGGTCCCTGGCCGCCCTGAAGGGCTATGTGCGCGGCGGCGGCAGGCTGGTCAGCGGCGGACGCTTCGCCCTGCGCGACGAGGCGGGACGCCCCTACACGACCGCCGAAGCGGACCTGCGCCGGACCGCGCTGGCCGACCTGGGCCGCCGGGTGGCCGGCGACCCCGTGCGCGACACGCACGCCGGCAACACGCCCCCGCTCTTCCTCTGGCGTCCCATCGTCGGCGAGGCAGCCCGGATGGCGGATCAGGCGGTCGCGGCCCTGGCCGCCGCGCTGCCGCGGACGATGTCGACCGTGCAGTTGAGCGGTCGATCAGCCGACACGCGCGTCGTGCGATGGGCGGGAGGCGGGAAGCAGGCCCTCTATCTGGTGCCCATGGGCGTGGCCGCTCGGACCGCCGCCGGAGCGACGGCCTCCTTCGCCGGCTGCCGCTCCGCCGAGGGGCTGGTCGACGGCGCCCGCTGCGGCCTGCCCTGTCGCCGAGTGGCCGGAGGCCTACAGGTGTCGCTGCCCGCGTACCGGTCGAGCTGCATCGTGATCGCGAGGTAGCGGGGCGGACGAACCAGTCTCAGCCGGCGGTTCTGATAAGTGAGAACTCGCCTGAGCCAAACGTTACGTTGAACAGCCCATAACCGTGCTCGTGCATCTGCTGAAGAAGGTCGCGCGTCCGTGGCCATCCGTTCTCAACGAAACGGGGGTGGCACTCCAGAACGATCTGGCGAACGTCAAGGCTCGAGGCCAAGATATTTGGGATCACCGAATACTCAGCACCTTCTATATCTATCTTCAGAAGGTCGATATGCGAATGCCCCAAATCCCGCATAATACCTGCGAGACGGCGGACGGGCACCTCTACCATGGGACCATCGGCCTGGCCGCTCTCCACCATCGTCCATGAAACCGTGTTGGCGCTCGTCGTGGGACTGAAGCGGACGAAGCCGTCATGGTCGGCGAGCCCGGTCTCGTGCAAGACGAACCGCTCCGGCAGGCTCTGGCTCCGGGCCCATTGGATGGAGCCAGGCGTTGGGTCAAAGGCATGCACCGTGACGCCGAACCTTTCGATGAGGTCTATGTCAAAGGTAACATCGCGCCCAACGCCCACAGAGTAGACGATGCTGCCGCTGTGCAGGCCATCCGGGCATATGACCCAGCTGCCCCACTCTTTGCCCACCCTGAGCTTGGCGCGCCGCACCGTGCATCGAAACGTGGCTGGCTTCGTTAACAGAATTCCGAATCGATACTTCACTTTGAATAGATATTTCCGCACTCGGCTGATCATTTGCGGGCAACCTCTGCTGATTCACTGGTACGGTCGGCGCCCAGTAGAGTACCACCAACCACCGACAAGGCGCAACAGCCGGTTACATCGGGATGCCCTCGGCGCAGCCTGATAAACTGGCCTCTCATTGACGCAGATAGTAGCCAAAGAATCAGTTGGAGGGGCGCTACCTCCATAGCCGACCCGGCGTGGCCGGAGGCCCGCGGGTGACGCTGCCCGCGTACCGGTCGAGCTGCATCGTGATCGGGAGGTAGCGTATTGACATTGTGTGTGCGATACGCCATGCTATCGTGTGGGAGGCGCCGCTATGCCGACAACCATCGAACCGCGACGTACAGCTTCGTTCCGCCTACGCCCGGAGACCAGTGCGCTTCTCGATGCACTGGCCCAGGACACAGGCCTGACCCGGACCAGCGTTATTGAACTGGCGGTACGCGACCTGGCGAAGCTCCGCCGCGTGACCGCACCCGGCGCCGGGCAGTCGCTGTTGGGCCTACTGGCCGGAGTGCCCGGCGGGTCGGTCGAGTTCCTTGACCTCAAGCACGCCGACCGCGACCGCGAGGACCGCAGGTCGCCCGTTGCCTCGTGATCGCGGTCCTCGATGCGGGCGCGGTCATCGCCTACCTGCAGGGCGAGCCGGGCGCCGAGGTCGTTGCGGAGCTACTGGCAGACCCGAGAGCAGCCTGCACGATGCACGCCGTCAACGTGTATGAAGTCATCTACGACATCTGGCGAAGGACAGACCGGGGCACCGCCGCGGCGGTACGGCAAGCGCTCGGTGCGGCGGGCGTTACGACCAGATGCGACCTTGACGACCCGCTACTGGATGATGGTGCGCGCTCCTAAGAAAGCTCGGAGCAACCGGGCTGCTTTCCTGCACTCCCTCGGCGTGTCGGCGCCTGATCGTTCAGGGTGTCGCTGCCCGCGTACCGGTCGAGCTGTATCGTGGTCGCGAGGCAGCGGGGATGGTGCGGCAATGAGGTCAATGCTGTCAGTACTATTAAAGCTCTTCTGACGTAGTTGACCCCGTTGACGGCGTTGGGAATTGCCGGTACCGCCTACGCCTCTGCCCCCGAAGCCAGCGCGGCCAGCGCGGCGCGGTGGTGGGGGCCGGTGATGGCTCCTCTCAAGATGGGATCCCGGGTCTCGCGCAGGTGGCGCATGAGGCGGGCCGAGAGGTCGCGGAGGGCCTCGGCGTGGGCCGAATCGGCGGCCAAGTCCCTCTGCTCCCACGGGTCGTCGATGAGGTCGTAGAGTTCTACCGCCGGGTGGTAGGCCATGGCGTGGTTGGGCGGCGTCACGGTGTCGGACCTGGGCCGCCACTGCTGCGACGGGTCCATGAAGGCCGGAGCCGTGGTGAAGTTGGCGATGAGCTTGTAACGCTCGGTCCGCACCGCCCGGCGCGGGTCGTAGTAGTCGTGGTAGGTCATCTCCGTGAAGAGCTCCCGCCGGGCCGCGTAGGCGCCGCCGTCCAGTAGCGGCGCGAAGGAGCGCCCCTGCACCCCGGCCGGCGTGGTCGCTCCGGCGAGGTCCAGCAGGCTGGGCAGGATGTCGATGTTGCTCACCATCTCGTGCACCACGCGGCCGCCGTGCCAGCCGGGCCGCGACGGCAGGCGCAGGATGCAGGCGATGGTGACGCCCGGTTCGTAGAGGCTGCACTTGGCGCGGGGCATGGCGATGCCGTGGTCGGTGGTGAAGACCACCAGCGTGTCGCGATCCAGGCCCTGCCGTTCCAGCGCGGCCATGAGGCGCCCGAACTGGGTGTCCACGTGGTTGACGGCGCCCTGCAGGCCCGCCAGCTCCTTGCGGCATGGCTCCGTGTCGCACAGGTAGGGCGGCACATGGACGCCCAGGGCGTCGTCGGACCGCATGTCGAGGCCCGGGAAGCCCGCATCGTTGGGCGCCTGGCCGGGCTCTTGCGGGATCGGAAGGCGATGCGGCTCGATGACGCCGACCCAGAGGTAGAAGGGCTGGGCGCCCGCGGCGAGCCGCGCCAGCTCCCCCTCGGCGGCGGTCACGGCCTCGGCGGCGCGGGCCTGCGGCCCGGCGCGTTCGTAGCCCCATCTGGTGGCCGCGGAGCGCGTCTCGTGGGTCACGCCGATGGCGGAGGTCGCATAGCCCGCGCCGCGGAGGCAGGCGGCCAGGTGCTTCTCGCCCCGGTTCAGCTCCCAGGCGAAGTCGGCGTGGCAGAGGCCCATCACCCCGTTCGAGTGCGGGTACCGCCCGGTGAGCAGCGACGCCCGCGAGGGGCTGCACGAGGGCGCCGGGCAGTAGGAGCGCTGGAACCGCACCCCCTGTGCCGCCAGCGCGTCGATGTGCGGCGTTCGCACCGTGGGCACGCCGTAGCAATGCAGGTGCTGCCCCAGGTCGTGGCAGTGGAAGATGAGGATGTTGGGCCTGCCGCCGCGCTCGCCGCCCGTCGCCGCCCGTGTCGCCGCCGCCATGATCGCCGCCTCCTGTAGGAAAGCCCGTCTCGTTCGAGCGCCCATTCCGCCTCCGCATCGCCGCGTATGCACCGTATACCCCACTTCCAGGCCGCGAATCCACGGAGGAGGAACCGGCGGCAACATCGAATAGACCGCTCGCACCAGAGGCCTGCCGGATGCCGGCGGGCTCATCCTTTGAGAGGAGGCCACCATGTTGACGCTGAACCGACTGGCGCTTGCGTCGCTGGCCCTTTGGGCCGCGTCGCCCGCGGTCGCCCAGACCGATCCCGTACCGTTGCTCGCGCAGACGATCCATCTCGACGCTCCCGTTGTGGCCGCGGCGGGAAAGCGCGCCTGCACGCTGCAGGTCCGCTCATTCGGCGATGCCGAGAACCTGACCTACCTTCAGGCCGGCTACACCGCCGGGGTGGGTTGCGGCTGGGAGACTGCGCTGCGCGTCTCCGCCGCGGAGCTCAAGAGCCACGCCCTCGCCGGCGGCGCGGCCGTGCGGCACGGCGGGTCCGACATCGAACTGGTGGCGCGCCGCCGCCCGTGGGAGAACCGGTCCATCGTCCTGCAGGCCGGCGTGGCGCAGCCCAGGACCCCGGCGCGAGGCAAGCCCTGCTTCACGCTCGGCGCCTCCGCAGGCTATGAGATCGGCTCCGACCTGGCGCTGACGCTGAACCCGAAGGCCGTCATCCTGAAGGAGAACGTCCTGGTCGGCGTCGGGATGGGCGTGGCGGCCCGCGCGGGAAGCGCCTGGACGCTGATCGCCGACTGCACGCCGCTGGTAACGGGCGACAACACCCGCAGCATCATCGACGGCGGCAAGATTCGGCGTACGGTCTACGGCGCCGCATTGCGCTACAACGCCCGCGAGTTCGGCGACGGCGTAACCGTGGACCTGGGCTGGACCACCGGCCTCGGCTCCAGCACGGGAACCAGCCTGACGCCCGGTCTCGGCGATGCCAAAGCCCTCTATGTCGCCGTCACGGCGCGCCGCTAGGGTACAGGAGAGGATACGATGCGATCAGCACTGCGTCTGGCAGCCTTCGCCTGGCTCCCCATCCTTCTTGCGGGCTGCGGCGGCGGAAGCGACACCTACAACCCGACCCTGACGGGCGGCGGCGGGACCCCCGACTTCACGCTGGCCGTGGCGCCGGCAACGCGCACCATCGCGGCTTCCGGTTCGGCCGCCTACACCGTGACGGTCACCGCGGTCGACGGCTTCTCGAAGCCCGTCGCCCTCACCGTGACCGGCGCGCCATCCGACGGAATCGCCGGGTTCACGCCCTCTACGGTGACGCCCACCTCCAAGGGCGCCCAGTCGACGCTCAACATCGGAACCACCACCAGCACGACGACCAACCCCTACACGCTGACGATCACGGGCAAGTGCGGCGCCATCACCAAGACCGCCACCGCCCAGCTCCAGGTCACCTCCATCGGCGGCCGCGCCTTCGACCTCGCCTTCACCGGCAACGGCAGCGTCGTTGCGGACGATCCGAATGGCCCGCTCATCGAAGGCGGCCCATGGAAGGCGTTCCGCGAGGTGAGGAACCTCTCCTTCGGCGCCTCGCCGGCGATCCAGATGCCCGGACGCCTGCAGGGAAACCAGTGCGTGGTGGACACCATGTCCATCCAGTATCTCTCCGGCATGAACGCCTTCCACCTCGACGAGGCCCGGAGCCAGTTCCCCTTGACCGGTCAGCAGAAGTCGGTCTACGTCGGCGGCAGCTTCCTGATGTGCATCCATCGGACGCACCTCGGGGTGCTGAGCGAGTACGCCTGCACCGTGCCCGCCGAGGCCGAGATCACCTGGCAGGCGGGCTCGGACCAGATGCAGTTCCGGCTGACGGGGACGGTCACGTTCGCAGACTGGGCGCCCGACATCGTCGTCACCGGCGAGTCCTCGCTGCCCCGCCGCGAGGGCAGTCCGCCTCAGACCTTCACCATGACGAACTGCAAGATCCACGCGAGCTTCGACTACGACGCCGAGTGCAGCCCGGCGCCCGGCAAGCGCTAACCAGACCCCAACGCCGCCAGGTTGCCGCCCGCCCGTCCGGGCCATGCGGCGACCTGACGGCGCTCCGGCGCCCAGGCAGGTGCCGGCCCCCATCGCCGCGAATAGACGCATGGAGGTCACCCACCATGCGTTTCGCGTTCGCCGCCGTCCTCGCCGCGCTCCTGTGCCGCGCCTGCGTCGCCGATCCGGTCATCTTCCGCGACGACTTCGCCCGGTACCGCCGATCCACCGTGCTCGACGGCTGGGATGTGGGCGCCGGGAAGACGCAGGTCAGGGGAAGCGCTCTGGAGCTGGAGGCCCGAGGCTACGCGCCGGTGGTCCCGTTCGATGCGCCGGACCTGGACCGGCAGGTGATGGAGGTGACCGTCACGCCGGACGCCCGAACCTCCTCCGCGGCCTGGTCGGCGGCGGCGCTGGTGCTGCAGCACGACGCGGCCAACTTCTGGCGGCTGGAACTGGTGCAGGGGCCGAAGGGCGACCTCTACGCCGAACTGGTGGAGTCGCTGGCCGCGGTCTGGCAGGCGCAGAACGAGCCCGTCACCCGGCTGCCGTCCACCGGTCCCCTGCCGCCCCTTCGGTGGAGCTACGGCAAGCCCTACCGCTTGCGCCTGACGCTGGCGGCCGACCAGATTCTGGGAGAGGTGCTGGAAGGCGGAGCCGTGGTCTGGCGGCAAGGCTTCGCACTGCCCTCGGGCGCACGCGCCGTGCGCTCGGGCAGGCTGGCGTTGGCCGCGCTGGATATGCGGGCGCGATTCGCCGACCCGATGGTGTCGGGCAAGGCGTCTGCGGCGCCGGCCCGGTCACCCAGGGGGCGCCTGCGCGTGGCGGTCCACGGCGCGGGCGCGGTTCCGGTTGCGGCGGCGCTGGCGCGGCGGGGCTACGCCGTGCGACTGGCGACCGACGACGCCGTCGCCGGCCTCTCCCGGAATGAGACCGATATGGTGGTCTTCACCGACGCCGCCGACTGCCCCATCGAGGGACGCGACGGCCTGCTCCGCTTCCTTCGGCAGGGCGGGCACATGATCGGCGCGGGCGGCCCGCTCTTCGACCGGAGCGTGGTCCGCGCCCGCGACGCCTGGAAGGCACGGCTGGCGACCAGACCCACGCTCGACGCCCTGGCCGCGCCGAGCGCCGACGCCACGGCGGGATGGTGGCGCTCCAGCAACAACCCGGAGACCGGCACGACATGGCTCGGCGAACGCAACGGGCCCGCGGACGCGCCGAACGCGCTGCACGTGCGCGTGCCGGCCCTCACCGGTTGGGATGTGCTGGTGCGCGAGACGCCGGCCGCCTTCAGGCCGGGCGCGACGCTTACGACGCTCTGGGCCAAAGGCGGCCCGAACACGCACTCCATGAGCGTGGAGTGGCAGGAGCGGGACGGGTCGCGCTGGATCGCCGCCGTGCCGCTGACGCCCGAATGGAAGCGCCACGTGCTGGAGCCCGCAGACTTCCGCTACTGGTCCGACAACGAGTCCAAAGGCCGCGGAGGTCCGGGCGACCTGCTCCGCCCGGACGCGGCTGTCCGGATGCAGATCGGCCTGGCGGTCAGCACCTCCGCGATCGCCACCGGGAGCCACGCGTACTGGGTGGCGGGGCTGGGCACGGCCGCCATGCCCGAGGGCGCCCGCGCGCCCGATCTGGAGGTCCCCACGCTGGAGCTCTTCTCGCCCTGGTACAAGGTCTACCGGCTTCCCTCGTTGCGCCCCACGGCCGCCCAGCTGCGGCAGTCGGCCGCCACGGGCAACCAGGCGGGCCCGGTGGTCTCGCCCATCGCGCGGCCCCGCGGGCTGGGCTTCGACGTGGGCCGCAGGTACCGGTGGGTCCCGCTTGAGCCGATCCGCGACGAGGCCGGCCGCGTCTGCGGGACCCGCGAGTCGCTGCTCGTGAACTTCGTGCCGCCCTACCGCGGCAGCGTCTGGGGGCATATCGCCGTGACGGACCCCGCGGTCGTTGCCGCCGCCGCCGTGCGCATGGCCCGGCGCATCGAGGAGGGCCTCTTCGTAGCGCGCGGCGGCGCCGGTCAGTTTAGCTACTTCACCGACGAGACCGTACCGCTGGGGGCGCAGGCGGTGAACTTCGGCGTTGCCGCGCGGCGCGTGACGCTGACCCTGCGCGTGATGGACGCCGCCCGCAAGCGGACGCTCCACACCGAGGCCGAGAGCGCCACGACCGGCGCGCGCCGCAGCGCCATCGTCACCGGCGAGTGGCGGTCCTGGCGGGCGGCTCCCGGCGTCTACACGGCGATCACCGAACTGCGGGCAGGCGGTCGGATCGTCGACCGCGTGGAGCAGGAGTTCACGCTTCTGGCCGATCCCAAGGCCCCGGCAAGCGCCTTCGTCACCGTGAAGGCCGGCCGGTTCATGGCGCCGCCCATGGGCAAGCCCGATGCGCCCAGGACGGCGTGGCGCCCCTACGGGGTGAACTACTGGCAGTCCAACATCGCGGGCGGCGGGCCGGAGAGCGCCGACCAGCAGTGGATCAACCCCGGCTACTACGACCCCGAAGTCGTCGAGCGCGATCTGACCACGCTGCAGAAGCTCGGGTTCACCTCGATCAGCCTCCTCATGGGCGACCCCGCACAGGTGCGGCAGGTGAACGACGTGGCGTGGCGGGCCGCACGGCACGGGATCCGGATGAACCTCTTCGTGGCCGGGGCGCACCCGTTCACCACCGACCGGAGCCTCTACGCCAAGCTGATCCGCGAAGGCCGGTTCGCGGGCAACGCCAACGTCTGGGCGTTCGACATCGCCTGGGAGCACCACCTGGGGAGCCACGACGAACGGGCGCGGTGGGACCGCGACTGGGAGGAGTGGGTCATCGACCAGTACGGAAGCATCGAGCACGCGGAGCGGGTATGGGGCGCGCCGATCCCGCGCGATGCGGGCGGAAAGGTGACCAACCCGCCCGACAGCCAACTGCGCACCGACGGACCGTGGCTGAAGATGGTCGCGGCGTACGAGCGGTGCGCCGACGATGTGATCAGCCGCCGCTACGGCAGGATCATCCGCGATATCCGCGGCATGGCGCCGCGTCAGCTCATCTCTGCACGATCCGCGTCGCAGCCCAGCTGGAGCCAGTGGTTCGCCTTCGACCTGGTCTCCAGCGGCAAGCACTTCGACTTCTCCTCGCCCGAGGGCTACGGGTTGGACCCGGCCGAGGCAGGCTTCACGGTGGCCTACGCGCGATGGGCGGCAGTCGGTAAGCCCGTCTTCTGGGCCGAGTTCGGCGCCTCCATCTTCCCGTATGACGCCACCGGGGAGCGCGCCGACGCCCAGCGCAAACTCCACGAGGGCTTCGCCGATATGCTGCTGCGGTCTGGCGCCGACGGCCTCTGCTCCTGGTGGAGCGTGGGCGGCTACCGCGTGGACGAGAAGAGCGACTACGGCATCATCGGGCCGGACGGAACGCCCCGGGCCGCGGCGCTCGAACTCGCGCGCAGGTCCGCGGCCGCCGCAACGCCGGGTCCCGTCAGGCAACCGACGACGTGGGTCACCATCGACCGCGACCTCCACGCCGCGGCCTACGAAGCGGTCTACCAGGCCCACAAGCGGAGCTACACCGAGGCCGCGGCGGCGGGCGGCATGGTGGGCGTGCGGACCGAGGGAACCGGAACAACCTCGGCCGACTGCCCGCTGACGGCGGTAGGCAACGCGCCGTATGACGGGTTCATGCCGCTGAAGCACCTGAACGCCGAGTTCGCCGCGGTCGAGGCGCTGGACGCAACCGGCAAGTGGGCATCGGTCCCACGGGGCGGCTCCGTCACGGTTGCGCCGGGGCGGCCCGTGCAGCTGCGCGTCCAGGCGTGCAACCTGGGCGAGGCGCGGTGGATCACCGAGGGCGACGGCGCCGTCCGGCTCATCGGCGACGACCGGCTCGACGCCCGTTCCACCGCCCGTCCCCGCCTGCCCTTCGCCGTGCCGCTGGCAACCGAAGCGCCGCGCTACGCCGACGTGCGCCTGGGTCCGTTCATCGTGGCGGCCAACGTGGACCGCGAAGTTGAGCTGACGCTCACCTTCGAAGCGGCCGGGCGAGCCCGATTCGGGGAGCGGTACCCGCTGACCCTGAAGCCCATGAGGCCGTAGGGAAGGCGCGCACGCGCGGCGGGACGGCCTCCTGCACTATACTGATTCTGCCGTACCCAGAGGGCGCCGGAGGTGAATGATGGCTGCGATGCACAGGTATTGGGTGGCGCTGCTGTTCGCGCCGGCGGTCTGCGCGCCTGTCGGGGCGCAGGACTTCGGCGCGGGCGTCGCCCGGGCGCAGGAGAAGCTGGACCAGATCGTCAAGCTGGTCGACGCCATGCAGACCCGTCAGGCCCGCGCCGCCGAGGCCGCCAACCGGCAAGAGCTCTTCGACGGCAAGACGCTCGCCGGCTGGACGCGCACGGAGTTCGCCGGCGGAGGCGGCGTCCGCGTGGAGCCCGACTTCCGCGGAGGCGGCCCGGCCATCGTGGTGGAGGCCGGCGACACGCTCAGCGGCATCACCTGGTCCGGAGCGCCGCCGCCGAAAACGGGCTATGAGATCAGCCTCGAGATGATGAAGGTGGAGGGCAGCGACTTCGCCTGCGGCCTCACCTTCCCCGTCGCCGAGTCGCACGCCAGCCTCATCCTGGGCGGCTGGGGCGGCGGCGTGGTGGGCGTCTCCAGCATCGATGGGATGGACGCCTCGCAGAACGAGACCACCAAGTACATGGGCTTCACGGCGGGCCGCTGGTACACCGTGCGCCTGCGTGTAACCCCCGGCAAGATTCAGGTGTGGCTCGACGGCAAGCCCATCGTCGACGCCGACATCGCGGGCAAGAAGATCAGCCTGCGCCACGGCGAGATCTACCGCTCCACGCCGCTGGGGCTGGCGACATTCCAGACCATCGGCGCCTACCGGGCGCTCCGCCTCCGCCGGCTGGGCGGGTAGGCGCACCCTGGCAGGCGCAGCAATGAGCGCGGTTACGGCCGACTGCGATGTGCGGTTTTTCGGGCAGTTCGAGGTACGGATCCTCGGCAGTCCCGTAGACCGGTTCCGCACGCGCAAGGCCGCCAGCCTCTTCGCCTACCTGGCCCTCCTGCCGGGCCGCCGGCACCCGCGCGAGGCTCTGGCCGATATGCTCTGGCCCGAGTCCGATGATAGCCGACACAGCCTCAGCATGGCGCTCACCTTCATCCGGCACGAGGTGGAGGTCCGCCACAAGCTGCCCGAGGGCGCGGTGCTGCGGACCAACCGCATGGCCGTCTCTGTAGATGATGACGTGGTGACCTCCGACGCCGCGAGGTTCGATGCCGCGCTCACCGCCGCTTCGGCGGCCTCCGCCGCGTCCGACGCCGAGGCCATGATCGAGCGGCTGGTCGAGGCGGTCGGCCTCTACCGCGGCGAGATGCTGCCGGGATTCTATGACGAGTGGGCCATCGAAGAGCAGCACCGGCACCGCGAACGGTTCCTTGACGCCCTCGAGCGGCTGGTGGTCGCCGCGACGCGGTGCGACCGCCCGGACTTCGCGCTGGAGCATGCGTTGCTCCTGGTGGCCGAGGATCCCTTCCGCGAGGCGCCCTACCGCCACGCGGCGGCCCTGTACCTCGCGCTGGGGCGCCGCGACCGGGCCGCCCGCCTCTGCGCCGAGATGGAGAAGCGCATCCACGGCGAGTTGGGTGTGCCGCTCTCGGAGGACGCCCGCCACTTGCAGGCGCTCTGCCATGCCGCCCCGCAGGTCCGGCGCGCCCCCGCGCGCGACACGGTGAAGCAGGCCGCCGGCACAAGCTCGACGCCGCACGAAGCCCCCGAGCCCCCGCGCGGCGCCGTGCCGCTGGGCTCCCGCTACTACGTGGTGAGGCCCACCGACCAGCTCTTCCACGACGCGATCAGCCGCGGCGACAGCATCGTTCTGCTCCGAGGCGCGCGTCAGGTCGGCAAGACGTCGCTGCTTGCCAGGGGCCTGCAGGCCGCCCGAGAGAGCGGCGAGACCGTGGCCTCGGCGCAGCTTCAGATGCTGGACCGATCGATCCTGCAGTCGAGCGGCGAGCTCTTCCTGGCGTTGGCGCGGGAACTGCATGAGCAACTGGACCTGCCTGACGCGCCCGACGACGTCTGGGACGCCCGTCGGGGCGCCAGCCCGAACCTGCGCCGCTACTTCCGGCGCACCGTCCTGCCCGCCGCGGGCAACCGCCTGATCTGGGGCCTCGACGAGGTGGACCGCCTCTTCGGCGCCCCGTGCGCCGACGACCTGTTCAGCCTGCTCCGCTCATGGAACGACGAGCGGGCGCTGGACCCCGCCGGGCAGTGGTCGGCCCTCACCGTGGTGATCGCCTACTCAACCGAAGCGCATATGCTCATCACCGACCTGAACCAGTCGCCATTCAACGTCGGCACGCACATCTCCCTGCGCGACTTCACCCAGGCCGAGGTCGATGACCTGAACGTGCGGCACGGCTCCCCGCTGCGGACCGCCGATGATCGAAAACGCTTCGCGGAGCTGCTCGGCGGCCATCCCTTCCTCGTGAGGCAGGGCCTCTACCAGCTGACCGTCCACGGGTGGAGCCTCCAGACGCTGGAGCGCGACGCCCTGCTGGAACAGGGCCCGTACGGCGACCATCTGCGGCGCATCGGGTCCCTGCTGGCCCGCGACGGCAACTTGCTCGAGTGCGTACAGCGTATCGCCGAAGGCGCCGCGGAGATGGACCGGGACAGCTTCTACAGGTTGCGGAGCGCCGGCATCGTGGCGGGCGAATCGGCGACCTCCGTGAGCCTCAGGTGCGGCCTCTATGCCTGCTACATCTCCCAACTCGGCGCCTGAGGCCGCCGGCTCGGGACGGTTCTTCGAGGCAGGCGGAAGCCTTGGACCGCACGCGCCGTCGTACGTGGTGCGGCGGGCCGACACGGAGCTCCACGAAGCCCTGCTGCGCGGCGAGCTCTGCTATGTGCTGACCCCGCGCCAGATGGGAAAAAGCTCGCTCAAGGTCCGCACAGCCACGCGCCTGAAGCAGGAGGGCCTTCGCGTGGCGGTGCTGGACCTGACCGCCATCGGCCGCAATCTCACGGTTGAGCAGTGGTGCTTCGGCATGCTCGACGTGATCGGTGAGCAGTTGGGCATGGAGGACGAGGTGGAGCGCCGCTGGGACGCGGGCGCGGGCCTCGGCCCGGTGCAGAGGTTCATGGGCGCCGTCCGGCAGGCCGCTTCGGCGCAACCGCTGGTCCTCTTCATCGATGAGATCGACGTGGTGCAGAGCCTGCCCTTCTCGGCCGACGAGTTCCTGGCCGCCATCCGCGAGATGCACGACCGACGGGCCACCGATCCCGCCGCCGCGCGCGTCACCTTCTGCCTGCTGGGCGCCGCATCGCCGGGCGACCTCATCGGCGATCCCAGGGTCACCCCCTTCAACGTGGGCCGCCGCATCGAGCTGGCCGACTTCACGCGGGAAGAGGCACAGAGCCTGGCCCCGGGCCTGGCAGCCGGCGGCGATGGCGGCGCAGCCCCGCGCCGCTTGCGCGAAGCGGGCCGCCTGCTGGACCGGGTGATGCACTGGACCGGCGGCCACCCCTACCTGACGCAGCGGCTCTGCAAGGCGGTGGCGGGTTCGCCGCGCGGACGCGTGCGCCGAACGGTGGACCAGGCGTGCCGCGGCCTCTTCCTGCGCGACAGGGCGGGCGAGGCGGACCCCAACCTCTCCTTCGTGCACCAACGCCTGCTGCGCGACCGCACCGACACAGCCGACCTGCTGGCCCTCTACGGCCAGGTACTGGCGGGGGTCCGCGTGGCCGAGGACGAGCGCGACCCGCTCATCGCCCTGCTGCTCATCTCGGGGCTCGTGCGGCGCGCCGGCGGCAGGCTGCGGGTGCGGAACCGGATTTACCGCCGCATCTTCGACGCCGGTTGGATCAGCCGCGGCATGCCCGGCGCCGAGCTGCAACGACTACGCAGCGCGTACCGCCGCGGCGCCGTGCGCACCGCGGCCGCGGCGGCGGCGATCCTCCTGGCCCTGACGGCATGGGCGCTTACCTCCTATGCCATGGCGCGCCGGTCGCAGCGGCTGACCGAGGAGGCCGTGCAGCAGCAACGGGAGATGTCCTTCCTGGCGGTGGACCTGCGGCGCACCGCGGCGGAGCGTGGGGAGGCCGTGCGGTCGCTGGAGCGTTCCGTGTGGCAAGCCAAGCAGCTGCGGTTGGCGGCCTCGACCCGGGAAATGGAGAGCCGCGCCCGCCTGCTCCACCTTCTCCGGGCCAACGCGTCGGCGGCGCTGAGCCGGGGTGATGTCTACGTGGGCCTGCTGTGGGCGGCGGAGGGCGTGCGCCTGGATGATCGTCCCGACAGCCCTGATCGCCTGCGCTACGGCGCGGTGCTGGCCCATGCGCCGTCCCTCCTGGCGCTCTGGAGCGATGTGGAGGTGGCCGACCTGTCACCCGACGGCCGCTGGGCCGCCACGGTGCGCAAAGGCGGCGAGGTCCGTGTCTGGGCCACCACCGCGAGCCACCCGGTCGAGGCCCAGACCATCAGGGCCCCTTACGCCTCGTCCGTCGCCTTCAGCCCGGACAGCAGGTCGCTGGCGATCTACGGAGGCAAGCTGCTGCGCTTCGTGGCGCCCGGCGCCCGCCGGCTCCTGGGCGCCGAACGGCTGCTGTCCGCGCCGATCTGCTCGTTGGCATGGTCGTGGGATTCCTCGCGAGTGGCCACCTACAGTCTCGACGGCATGGTGCACCTGTGCAACGCATCGGCTCCGGGCGGCGTCCCCTACACCTTCCGGTGCTTCGCCGGGGCGGGGCGCGTGGCCATGGGACCGAACCGCGACCTCGTCGCAGCCGCGACGCCGAGCGGCAACGCCTACCTGCTCGACCTGCCCAACGGCAAGCAGCTCACGAGCACGCCCGTGCTCGGAGACATCCTCGACGTGGCCGTGAGCCCCGTGGGCCCGATCCTGGCGACGGCCTCCCGACCCTACTACAACGCCGGGCCGGGCCTCTCGGGGGGCGCGCTCTGGCTCCCGGGGTTCGAGCGCGCCGCCGCGCCCGCCATGGAGCAGGCGGGCGGGTGCTCCAGTATCCGGTTCAGCCCGGACGGTCGACGGGTGGTCACAACGGGCGCCAACCACCACGCCCAGACCTGGGACGCGGCCACGGGACGCGCCCTCGGGCCGCCGATCGAGTTGGGATCGCCGGGCACGGAGGCCATGTTCGATGTCGGAGGCGAGCGGCTCGTCACCGCGGCGCAGTCCACCGGAGCGCGCGTCTGGACCGCGGACGGCGAGCCCCTGGCGCCCCTCCTCAGTTCGGCGTCCGGCGCCGACGCCGTGCGCCTGAGCGCCTACGGCGACCTTCTGCTCGTGCATGATGCGCGCCACCAGGCCTGGCTGTGGCGGCTCGCGGGCCATGCGTCCCGGCCGCTGTCCAGCAACGCCACGTGCGTGGCCATCAGCCCCGCCGACGGCAAGGTGGCCATCGGCGACCGCAACGGCGGATCGTGGATCGTCGACGCCGGCATCGCGCCCGGGCGTCCCATGCGGCTGAGCCGGGGCGCCCTGGTCGAGGAGTTCGCCTTCAGCCCCGACGGCCGCCTCATCGCCCTGGCGGGCCGCGACGGCGCCGTCCGGGCCTATGGCGTATCCGACAGATCGCTCCGGTTCACCATATCGGTCGGCGGTCCCGCCACGAACCTCTGCTTCAGCAAGGACGGCGGGCGGCTGGCGGCTGTCTCGAGCCGGCGCGCCGTGGTGTGCGAGAGCGCCGGCGGCCGCCTGGTGCGCGCCTTCGTCCCGTCGGGCTCCGGTTACCGGTCCATCGGCTTGGATCCACGGGGGACGACCGCCGTCATCGCGGACGCCGGGGACCGGGTCACTTTCCTTGACGTGCGCACCGGCAGGCGGTTGGGCGCATACCAGCACGCCGGCGACGTGAACGCCATCGACTTCACGGCCGACGGCAAGGTGGCCTTAACCGCATCGAGCGACGGCACGGTCTGCCTCTGGAACGCCCGGACGGCCGCGCCGGTCCGCAAGCCCTATGCGTACAACCATCCGATATGCCACGCCTGCTTCAGCCCCGACGGCAGCGCCGTGGCGGTGGCGACCGGCGAACAGGACGGCTCCGGGCCCAGAGCCGCGCATCTCTGGAGCGTATCGACGGGCAAGCCGCTGACGCCGCCGCTGGAGCATCGGGGAGCGGTCCGCCACGTGGCCTTCAGCGGCGACGGGCGAATGGTGGTGACCAGCAGCGTGGACAACAGCCTGCGCGTCTGGGACGCCGCCACGGGCGAGCCGATCACGCAGCCGCTGCAGATGCCGGGGCAGGTCTATATGTCGCTCTTCTCGCCCGACGGTCGCAGGGTGCTTGCCGCCTGCAACACAGGCGCCACCCAGGTGTGGGACCTGCCCAGGGCGATCGGGCCGCACGCACAGCTGGCGGCCCTGGCCGGCGTTCTCTCGGGCAAGCGGATCGACAGCGCCGGAGGCGTGGTGGACCTGACGCCCGAAGCGCAGCGCCTCGCCGAGGCGAGCCTGCGGCTGGGCTCGCTGCCGGCGCTGCCGCTGTTCGGTTCACCCGGGGCCGACGCACAAAAACGGCGGCGTCCGAGATTTGATGATCCTTTGACGCTGCGTTGATGGTGGGGTAGTAGGATCGTAGACGCCGGGGGGCCAGTTGACCACAACGCCGTTGCTAGCCCTCCAGAGGAGTTCCAGATTCCCCCGGCTCTTTTTTCCTCGCTCGACCCTGCGGCCAATCCTACGCGAACCAGATGCCGCGCAGGCGCGCCAGCAGGTCGTCGGTCAGTGGCATTCCGCATTCCGATCCGATCACCGCATCGATCCCGCAGTAGGGGCAGAGCGCCGTGGGTTCGCCGTCGCGCTCCCGGCACCAGTCGTCCTCGCCCAGCGCCTCGGGGCCGAACGTGCGCAGGCAGTGGTAGCAGCCGCAGCGATCACCCGCCAGCAACTCGGAGCGGTTCCGGCGTGCGTGGGCCTGCGCCCGCGCCACCCATTCGTCGGCGCCCGGGCCGCCTATCGCGGCACCCACCTGCGCGGCACGCTGCCGCGGATGGCCGTGATCAGCACGTTGTCGTTGCCGATCGCCACGTAGATGCCGCCCTTCCAGCGCACCGTGTTGTTGTGCAGAGGATCGTAGTAGAGCCGGCCGTGCTGAACGACGTCAATCACATCGTTGGCGGTGATGTCGCGGTCGCCCAACCGTTGGACGAAGTGCTTCGTGACGGCCATGCCCGTGGCGTTGCGTATGCGGGCCACCTCGGCGTCTGAACCGGGATCGGACGGCGCCGCCCCGGGCTCGCGCTCCTCGCCCGATGCCGACCCCGCCGGCGGCTCCTGTGCTCCCGCGGCTACGCGCCACTCGGTATCGGTGGCGGCCCTTCCCGCCCAGGGCAACGCGTCGGGCTCCTCCAACAGCAGCGTCTCGCCCCTGCCGACCATTGTCGGCCTCGCGGAGCCCTGTGCGAGGGCCACGGCCACCTTGCCCTCGGCGCATGTCACGCGAGCCGCCTTGCCGGTGACGGTGGCGGAGAACGCCGCAGTCTGCGCCGACAGCGTGTGGCCCGGCAATGCGACCGCGAGCCGGCCCGCGGTCACGCGGAGCACCACCGTGCCGGCCGCGACGCGGAGCGATGGCGCCGCATCGGCCTTCGCGGACAGCGCCGACGCCTTCCCGCCCGCACCCATCCGCACCGTGAACAGGCCCCGCGCCTCGAAACGTGCGGGGCCGACCAGCGTATCGCCCGCCCGAAGTTCCAGCCCGTGCCGCACGGCGAGCGGCCTGCCCAGCCGCTGCGGAGCGGAGCCCGAAAGCCAGCGGATGGCCGGCGCCGACTGACCGACAGCCGAGGACGCAAGCCAGGCCGCGACCAAGACGACGAGTGCTGCGCGACGCCTCATGGAGCGCTCCATTCGTGACGACTGTGTTGCCTGTATCCTACCCCGACCGTCGGCCCACCGATGCAGGAAGGGCCCGGCGCGCCCCGCGGGTCAGGGGATGCGCCGGGCCCTCACGACGCGAGGCCTACGGCACCACGTTGAAGCTGGTCGTGGCCGTCACGGCCTTGTACCATGCGTCGCCGGCGAACTCGGCGGCGGCGGTGTGCGCACCGGTGGCTTCGCCTGCCGGGATCGCCCATGTGGCCGAGGCCCAGCCATCGGCGGCGACGGCGCTGGAGCCGATGACGGAGCCGTTCACCTTGAAGGTGATCGACTTGCCGGGCTGGATCACGTAGTCCGGCAGGCTCCGCACGTAGGCCTTCAGCAGGTGGTTGGTCCCCTTCTTGCCGCTGCGGACGTAGGGCCAGATGTAGAGGTCGCCCGCCGTGACGGTCAGCTTCCCGCTGCTGGCGGACGCCATGTAGCCGCCGTCGCCGGCGAACTC
>JAPLCQ010000120.1 GCA_026392115.1 Armatimonadota bacterium
ATGGGCGAGGTAGGCGACCAGTCCATGGCTTCAACCCCCGTTGCCGGCACCTCAGGTGCTAAAATCGTATTCGTGAACGAGCATGCACTACGAGTACTGGAATGGCCGAGCCTCCTGGCCCGACTGGCATCCCATGCCGCCACCGGCCTGGGCCGCGAGGCGGCGCTTTCGCTGGCGCCCTTCTCCGACATGGCCGGCGCGGTCGCGGCCCTGCGCCAGACGCAAGAGGCCCGCCTGGCGGTCGCGGGCGACGGGCTGCCGTTGGGCGGCATTCGAGACATCCGGCAGGTCATCGCCGCGGCCCGCGTGGATCGCCAGCTCGTGCCGGTGGAGTTGCTCGACGTCGCCTCAACCGTGCAGGCTTGCAGGCGCCTGCGTACCACGTTGCTCCGCCGAACCGACACGTGGCCGAGTCTCGCGGATGTCGCTTCCGGCATACCACATTCGCTGAGTCTTGACGCGCGAATCCTGGATTGCATCTCTGAGAACGCCGATGTCCGCGACGATGCGTCGGCGGAACTCTCTAGCGTCCGGTCTCGCAAACGGACGGTGGCGGCGCGTCTGACCGAGAAGCTGAACGCCTTCCTGGTCTCTCCGCGCTACCGCCCCATGCTGCAAGAGGCCATCATCACCACGCGGGAGGGCAGGCAGTGCGTCGCCGTCAAGGCTGAGCATCGCGCCCATGTGGGCGGCATCGTGCACGACGCCAGCGCCAGCGGCGCCACACTCTTCATGGAGCCCGGCGCCTGTGTGCCGCTGGGCAACGAACTCCGCGAGCTGGCCGTGAAGGAAGATCAAGAGGTCTCGCGCATCCTCACACGGCTGACCGGTCTGGTGGCTTCGGCGTACGACGACCTGCAGACGATGCTGGCCCGTGCGGCCGCGCTGGACCTCGCCGCGGCAAAGGGCATCCTTGCCGAGGCCATGGCCGCCGTGGAGCCGGAGCTCGCCACGGACGGCTTCACACGGATCGTCGCCGGCAGGCACCCGCTACTTCCTGAACCAGTCGTGCCCATCGATGTTGAGGTGGGCGGGGCTTTCACCGTCCTGTTGCTGACGGGCCCCAACACCGGCGGCAAGACCGTCGCGCTCAAGACGGTGGGTCTCGCCACGCTGATGGCCCAGTCGGGCCTCCAGGTGCCTGCCGCGGATGGGACGCGCATCAGCATCGTCGACAACGTCTTCGCTGATGTGGGTGATGAGCAAGACATCCAGCAGTCGCTCTCGACCTTCTCATCCCACCTCCGCAACATCGTGGCGCTGCTGAAGGAGCTGGGTGAGCGGTCGCTGGTGCTGCTGGACGAGATCGGCGCGGGGACCGACCCTGCGGAAGGCGCCGCCATCGCAAAGGCGGTTCTCCGCGCGCTGCAGGACCGGGGCGCCCGGGTGATAGCGACCACGCACTACGGGGAGCTCAAGGAGTTCGCCTATGAGCGCGACGGCGTGGAGAACGCCGCCGTTGAGTTCGACCGTGAGACGCTGAGGCCGACCTATCGCGTGCTCATGGGTGTGCCGGGTAGCTCACACGCACTCTACATCGCACGGCGGCTGGGCCTCCCTCGCGAGGTGATCGACGACGCCCGCCAGGGCCTCCGGGGACGCGGCCGCTCGTCCGCCGAGGTGTTGCAGCGGATCGAGAAGCTCCGCAAGCAGGCCATGGAGCACGAGCGCGACGCCGCCCAGGCCAATCAGGAGGCTAAGAAGAGCCAGTCGGAGTACCAGCGGAGGCTGGACCAGATCACCGATGTGCAGCGCACGGTGAAGCGCCAGGCCGAGGAGGAGGCGCGAGCCCTGCTCCGGCGAACCTCCGACAAGGCCGAGGGCATCATTGACGAGCTCCGGCGGGCAGGGAAGGGCCAGCGCAAGGCGCCCGACGCCCGGAAGAAGCTCACCGTGTTGCGGCAGGAGACGCACGCCGAGCTGGGCGCCGCCGTGCAGCCTGAGCCGGAGCCGCCGCCGGCGCCGGAAGGGCACACCTATCGCCAGGGCGACCGCGTCTTTGTGACGTCGCTGCAGACCGAGGGGGTGCTGCTGGAGGAGTGCGCGGACGGCTTCGTGCCGGTCCAGATCGGCGCCATGCGCGCCACGCTCCCGGTTGCCGCGATACGCCCGATGGCGGGAGCCGAGCCGGCCAAGCCCAAGCAGGAGACCGGGGCCTCCAAGATCTCCATGCGGAAGGCGATCCAGATTTCGCCCGAGCTGACGGTTCGCGCCATGCGCGCCGACGAAGCGACCGCCATGCTGGACCGCTATATCGACGACGCCTACACGGCGGGCCTCCGCGAAGCCCGTATCATCCACGGGCGCGGAACCGGCGTGCTCCGGCGCATGGTCGCCGAATACCTGAAAACCAGCCCGGTGGTGGCGGGCTTCCGCGTGGGCGAAGAGAACGAGGGGGGCGATGGCGTCACGATCGTCGCGTTCAAGCAGTAGGGCATGCTGAGCGACGCCGAGATCGGCGCGCTGGCCGCGCTGGCCGCGCGAGCCCGCCTGGCAGCCTACGCTCCGCACAGCGGCTTCATGGTCGGGGCCGCGGTGGTGGCATCGGACGACCGCGTCTTCGCCGGCTGCAATGTAGAGAACGCCTCGTATGGGCTCACGCTCTGCGCCGAGCGCTCGGCGCTTGCCGCGGCCGTGGGCGCGGGCGCGCGGTCGATCCGGGCGATCATGCTCGTCACGGCCACGGATCGGGCGTGTGCGCCCTGCGGGGCCTGCCGGCAGTGGGTGAGCGAGTTCGGCGGGCCGGAGACCGAGGTGATCTGGGCGTCGGTCGCGGGCGATGTCGTTCGGTGGACGCTGGGCGACCTGTTGCCTTGCGCGTTTGGATCATTGGTGAGCCGCCCCTGAGGCGCGCATGACGAGACGGGAGGCGGGCATGGCGACAGCCGTTCAGTTCGGGGCGGGCAACATAGGTAGGGGCTTCATCGCCCAGCTCTTCCACGAGAGCGGGATGGATGTGGTCTTCATCGACGTCGTGCAGCCGGTGGTTGAGGCCATCAATGCGCGCGGCGAGTACACCATCCACATCGTGGGCGATGCACCCGAGGAGGTCGCGATCGACCGCGTCCGCGCCGTCGACGGCCGCGATCTCGAGGCCGTCGCCGCCGAGATTGCCGGCTGCGATGTGGCCTGCACCGCCGTGGGAGCCAACGCGCTCAAGTTCCTCGCACCGGGGCTGGCAGCCGGTCTGGAGCGACGATACCGCGAAGGCGGCGCCCCGCTGAACGTACTCGTATGCGAGAACCTGCACATGGCGGGTCACGTGCTCGCCGACCACGTTCGACAGCGCCTCGGGCACGACGCCGCCGAGGAGATCATCTCCTCCACGGGCTTCGTGCAGGCGGTCGTGGCCCGAATGGTGCCGATCCAGGCTCCCGACGCCGACGACCCCCTCGCTGTGCGCGTGGAGGCCTACAAACGGCTCCCTGTGGACCTGGCGGCCGTGCGGGGCGCGCTTCCGAGCATCGTGGGCGTGGAGCCCGTGGAGCGGTTCGACGCCTATGAGGCCCGGAAGCTCTACATCCACAACTGCGCCCACGCCGTGCTCGGCTACCTCGGCTGGCCGCTGGGCATCGAGTTCGGGTACGAGGCGCTGCAGGATTCGCGCGTACGCCCCACACTGGATTTGTGCATGCGGGAGAGCAGCGAGGCCCTCTGCCTGCGGCATGGGTTTGGTCGGGCCGAGATGGATGCCCACGTGGCCGACCTCATGTGCCGGTTCGCCAACAAGGCGCTGGGAGACACCTGCTTCCGGCTCGCCCGCGATCCCGTGCGCAAACTGGCTGCGGCTGATCGCCTGGTCGGCGCGGCGCGGATGTGCGAGGAAGCCGGCATTGAACCCATCGGCCTCTCAGGCGCCATCGGCTCCGCGCTGGCGTTCAACGCTCCGGACGATCCGGTGGCGACGGCGCTCCAATCGCGCATTGAGTCGGAAGGACCGGGACCGGTCATGCGGGATGTCGCCGGCATCGATCCGGAGGAGCCGCTCGGCCGAGCCGCGCTCCAGGGCTATGTGACAGCGCTGCAGGGAGGCAAGCACTGAGATGAGCATCATGTACCGCGAGATCATTGAGCAGCCCGACGCCGTTGCCGCGGCGCTGGAGGGCTCCGCCGCGGCGGCAGCCGCTCTGGCGGCCGCTGTCGTGAAGGCCGATGTGCGCTCCGTCGTCATCGCCGCACGAGGCACCAGCGACAACGCCGCCACGTACGCCAAGTACCTGATCGAGACCACGCTCGGAGTGCCCTGTGCGCTGGCCGCGCCGTCGGTGATCACGCTCTACGGTGTCGACCTCCGCGTGAAGGATGCGCTGGTTCTCGGAATATCCCAGTCGGGTCAGGGCTCCGACATCCTTGAGGTGCTTAGCGCCGCGCGGTCTTCCGGCGCGATCACGGCTTGTGTGACGAACAACCCGGAGAGCCCTCTAGCCGGCGCCTGCGACCACGTCCTGCTCTGCAATGCGGGCGAGGAGATGGCCGTCGCCGCCACCAAGACCTTCACCACCTCGCTGGCCGCGGTGGCCCAGTTCGTGGCCTGCTGGTCGGGCAGCGCGCAGTTGGCATCCGATCTGGCGTCGGCTCCGGCGCTGATGCGCGAGGCCCTGACCGCCGAGGAGGCCATCGTCCGCAACATCGCACGGTACCGGTACATGACCGAGTGCTCCGTGCTGGCTCGCGGCCTGAACCAGTGCACGGCGTTGGAGGCCTCGCTGAAGCTCACGGAGACCTGCTACGTGGGCGCGAAGCCGTGGTCGGCTGCCGACTTCATGCACGGCCCCATCGCCGTGGTGGAGGAGGGGTTTCCCTGCTTCCTCTTCGCTCCGGACGGCAGGGCCCTGCCCGCGATGGCGCAGCTCACCGGTGTGCTGGCGTTGCGCCGCGCCGAGATGGTGATCGCGTCGGCGTGCGAGGACCTCCTCCAGCGCGCCACGGCGCCCATTCCCATGCCTTCGGGTGTGCCCGAAGCCATCAGCCCCATGGTCTACATTCTGGCGGGGCAGTTGCTCGCGTGCCGCCTCTCCGAGGTGCGCGGCATGAACCCGGACGCCCCCCGCGGCCTGAGCAAGGTGACGGTCACCCGATGACGAACCGCGCCCGGCTGGTGGAGAGCTTCCTGGAGCTCTGCCGCATCAACTCACCTTCGCTACAGGAGGCGCGGGTTGCTGACCATCTGCGCGGCCTGCTGGAGGCGATGGGGCTGGAGGTGGTGCGTGATCGCGCCCACGAGACGATAGAGGGCCAGTGCGGCAACCTGTTCGCAACGCTGCCGGGCAACGCGCCGGGCGCCGAGCCGCTCTTCCTTTCCGCCCACATGGATACGATCGAACCGAACCCCGACCTGGTCGTCGTCGCCGATGACGAGACCCTCCGATCCGACGGCGCCAGCATCCTGGGCGCCGATGACAAGGCGGGCATAGCGCCCATCCTGGAGGCGCTCCGCGTCATCATCGAAAACAAGCTGCCGCACGGCGACATTCAGGTCGTCTTCTCCATTTCCGAAGAGACCGGTTTGCGCGGCGCCCGGTATATGGACGACTCGCTGTTGGGTCCGCGCTGCGGCTTCGTGCTCGATACCGGTCCGCCCGTGGGCACGATTCTCACGTCGGCTCCCGCGCACGACATCATAGAGGCGACCTTCACGGGCCGAGCCGCACACGCCGGCATCGAGCCGGAGAAGGGCGTCTCGGCGATTCAGGTGGCCGCCAGGGCCGTCGACACGATGCCGCTAGGACGCATCGACGCGGAGACGACCGCCAACATCGGGTCCATCCACGGCGGCCAGGCCACGAACATCGTCTGCGGAGAGGTCAACCTTCGGGCCGAGGCGAGAAGTCGATCGGCGGCCAAGCTGGAGGCGCAGGTCCAGGCCATGGAAGCCGCCATGCGCGCCGCGGCCGACGCCTACTCCGCAACCGTTGCCATCAACCGTTTCAACGCCTACCCGGGCTATGTCCACTCCGACGATGCGTTACCGGTGCGGCTGGCCGCCTCCGCCGGCGCCTCACTGGGCCTGCCGGTCTCCTTGGCCGGCGGCGGAGGCGGCAGCGACGCGAACTTCCTCAACCAGCGCGGCCGCTGTGCGGTGGTGCTCGGAACAGCCATGCGGGCGGTGCACACGCACCAGGAATACGTTATCATCGACGAGCTGGTCGCCAGTGCTGAGTGGCTGGTCGCGATCCTACGGGAGGCCGCCCGCACGTGATAGCATCTCTCTGGGGGACGGTCGAGGCGATGGCGTCGGACCACGGCGACTGTCAGATGTTATCGGTACGTGTCGCAGACGATCTGCGCACCGTGCGCTGCTTCCCGAGCCTTGTCGGTCGCGTGGATATCGGCGCCCGGGTGCAGATCAACACCTGGGCGGTGGAGCTGGCCCTCGGAACGGGAGGCTGTGACTACGTCGTGGCCGTGGACGCCGATCGCGAGGGCCGGGACCCGGCAGGCCACATCATGAAGCTGCGGTACACGCCGCTCCAGCATCCCGTGCTCGCCGCCGAGGCTCCCGAGAGCCCCCACCATGCCGCCCTCACGCAATGCACCTCGCTGGGCGACCTGCCCGTCGTCTGTACCGGCCTCCACAGCCAGGTGGCGGCGGTAGCTGCGGCAGCCAAGTGGGAGACTGGCGGCACAGCCCGGGTCGTCTACGTGATGACCGACGAAGCCGCCCTGCCCATCGCGCTCAGTGACACGGTGCGCGGGCTCAAAGCGCAGGGCCTCATCGATGCCACCGTGACGACCGGGCAGGCCTTCGGAGGCGACTACGAGGCCGTAAACCTCTACTCCGGGCTGATCGTCGCCCGTGCCGTGGCCGCGGCCGATGTCATCATCGTGGGGCAGGGGCCCGGCAACGTGGGCACCGCCACGCCGCTGGGCTTCTCCGGCATTGACCAGGGCGCGGCGCCGAACGCCGTCTGCGCGCTGGACGGCACGGCCATCGCTGTAGCCAGGCTCAGCTTCGCCGATCCGCGCCCACGCCATGTCGGCCTGAGCCACCATACCCGCACGGTTCTGAGCAAAGTGGTCTTGCGCCCGGTGATCGTCCCGTTGCCGCGCCTACCGCAGGATCTCTCCGCCCAGCTCCGGCGAGCGGTGGAGGCCGCCGGTCTGCTCGGCTCGCACGAGTTCATCACAGTGGACGCCGAGCGCGGGCTTCAGGCCTTGGAGAGCACGGGCCTCGGCGTTACCACGATGGGCCGGTCCATCGAGATGGAACGACCGTTCTTTCTGGCTGCCGCGGCGGCGGGCCTCGTCGCCGGGCAGTGGCACACCTGCGCCGCCGAGCGATGGGATGGGCTGGGCCAGAACGGCGGAGGGAACTGATGGCCGGTACCGATCCGTCAGCTCCGCGGCCAGTGGATTCGCGTCTGGTCTACAAGGGCCGCGTGATCAACCTGACCGTCGACCACCTGGAGACGCCTGACGGCCGCGTTCTTCGGCGCGAGACGGTGCGGCACGGAGGCGGCGTTGCCATCGTTCCTCTGACGCCCGAGGGAGACGTGCTGCTGGTTCGGCAGTACCGGCACGCCGCGGGCGGTTGGCTCACGGAGATACCCGCCGGAACGCTGGAGCCGGGAGAAGAGCCCGCGGCATGCGCCGCCAGGGAGCTTGAGGAGGAGACCGGATACACGGCGGGCGGCTTGCACCTGCTGGGCAGGCTCTTCCTGGCTCCCGGCTACTCCACCGAGGTGCTCTGGGTCTACCTCGCCACGGATTTGGCCGACGGGACGGTGAACCCGGACGACGACGAGGTGATCACGCTCTGCCGGGCGCCGCTGGACACTGTCTGGTGTTCAGAGCAGCAACCTGTGGACGCCAAGAGCGTGGCGGCGCTGGCCCTGGCCAGGGAGTGGTTGTCGATCAGGCGCCGAGACACAGCACAGCCGGGGGAGTAGCTCCATGCGCGCCGTTCAGCGCCTTGAGTGCCGCCAGCCTTGCCCACCCTTAGGTACGGGCCTGTGCATCAGCGGCTCATCCGATGGAGCGTCTCCCCCGGCTGGCTTCGGTCTGAGAGTCCGGCGGCTCCATGCCGCGTGGCCCTCCTTGCCGGGTGAGTTCGCCAGTGTTGCGTCCATCCAGCGACAAGGGGATTATCGTACTGATGCGTCGCTGTGTCAAGCGCCTCCGACCGGATTTTTCGCCATAATCGCCAAATCGCCGTCGCCGCCGCGAAGGGCGCCTTCGAAACCCGCGCGGGCCGTGCTGCGTAGTGATGGCGACCCCGGAACCAATCCGTGGACGAGGGAGCACCCAAATGGACAACAACACCATCACACGACTGATCCTGATCGGCATCCTCGTGCTTGTTTCGATCGCGGTCGTGAAGACACTTCTCGGGATGCTGAGTCACCTCATCGGCCCGCTCATCGGCCTGGCGGCACTCGCCGGCATCGGCTGGGTGCTGTACAACGCACTCCGGAAGAAGAACCGCGCCTACTAGTCCGGCTGGGCTGCCGTCCGGATCAGCCCAGCCGCACCGCCGGTTCCGTACGCGAGCACCTCCGTGGCGCCCTGTGTGTATTCGGTGGCGTCGTACCGCATTCCGATCACGGCATCGGCGCCGATCTGCAGGGCGTGCTGTACCATCCGGTTGTAGGCGTCGAGCCGGGCGGCCTCGCAGACGCTCTCATATTCCGCGATGTTGCCGCCGACGATCTGCTTGAGGCCGCCGATGAAGCCCTGGGCGATGTTCTGGGATCGGACGACGATGCCGCGTACGATCCCCAGGTACGCCACGACTTGCCGGCCGGCGACTTCGTTGCCTGACGTTACGATCATGGTCTTCCTCCCGCCGTAGCGGCTACTTCTTGACGAGGTGGCCCACCGCACGAGCGACCACCGGGTACTCCCACTCGAACCCGACGGACTGAAGCGCCTCGGGCAGGACGCGTTGGCTCTCCAGCAGGACGCCGGCCATCTCGCCGAGGGCGGCGCGCACCGCGAAGGCGGGCACGCAGGCCCGAATACCGCGGCCTAGCCGCGCCCCGATGGCCACCGATAGGTCGCGCATGGTGTTGGGTGACGGCGAGACCACGTTCACAGGGCCTGTGGGACCCTCCGGGTGGATGCAGATCATCAGCGCCTCAACCGCGTCGGCCAGATGCACCCATGGCACCCACTGCTTGCCCGATCCCAGCACGGCGCCCATGACCTTGCGCATGGGAGCGACCATGCGCGGCAACCCGCCGCCGTCGGCGGCGAGCACCAGGCCCAGCCGGGCGAGGACGACCCGGCGGCTGTCGGTTGCGGCCCGCTCCGCCTCTGCCTCCCAGTCGATGCAGAGCTGGGGCAGGAAGCCCTGGCCGGGCTTCGAGGATTCGGTTAGCGGTTCCGACGATCGGTCGCCGTAGATGCCCGTGGCGGAGGCGTTGACGAGGACGCGCGGGCCGGGCGAACCCTCCGACATCGCCGCGACGATTCGCTTCGTGGTGGCGATGCGGCTTGAGCGCAGGATCCGCTTGCGTGCATCGGACCAGCGCAGGGGAGCGATGGGCTCCCCTACGAGGTTGACGACCACATCGGCGCCGGCAACCTTGGCCTGCCATGGGCCGTCGACATCCGGCTCCCACTGAAGCAGTGAGACCGGGCCGGGGAAAAGGGCCGCAGCCCGGTTCGGGTCGCGCACCAGCGCCACCACATCGTAGCCGCACTCAGCCAGCCTGCTGCAGAGCGCTCGACCGACCAGGCCCGTGGCGCCGGCGACGACAACCGTCTCAATAGCGCCCGGCGCTTCTTGCGCGTCGGGCTCCAGACCCGGATCGAGATTGGGCTGTTCGGGGTCTGTCATGCTCTAGCCTGCGACTTCCGGAGCTCTCTGGATCCGCGCATCGGAGAAGATGTCGGCATCATCTCGGCTTCGCGTAGAGAACTCGGAGACGACCGCGCCTTCGGGACCGGCCTGGAACCAGTGGAGGGTGTTGGGAGACAGAGTGTACTGGTCGCCGGGCTTCAGGAGCACCTCGTTGAACACCGTATAGGCCCCGGCAGGCGCCGGCGGAGGCGAACACTTGGGATCAGGCGTCGCACGGCCGGGCACGTAGAGGTAGACCTCGCCCCAGCGGCAACGAAAGGTCTCCTCCTTGCCGGGTATGCCGTCGATGGACGGGTGCCGGTGCTCCGGGCAGGTTTGGCCGGGGAACATGACCAACTCCTTGGCGCAGCACCGCTCGGTATTCACGTAGACCACGATCTCAAGCCCCGTGCGCTCCAACTCGCCGAGGCCCATGTCGGCCACTTCGAGGTTCTGGCGCTCCTCGTCGGTGATGACGATCCCGGCCTGGAACAGGTAGCCCACGGCCCGATCGACGGCGCAAGTGTACTCCTCACGTGTGATCATGTCGGTAGTGCTCTCCCTGTGACGGCTAGCCGTAGAGCGGCCCGTAGGCGGCGCAAGCGCGGTAGTCGGAGCCCTGCGGGTCCAGGGCGCCGAATCGCGACCAGGCCGCCGGCCGGAAGACGTCGGTTTCGGGCACGTTGTGCATGTCTACCGGGATTCGCAGGATCGAGGCCAGAGTGATGAGGTCTGCGCCTATGTGCCCGGCGGAGATCGCGCCGTGGTTGGCGCCCCAGGTGTTCATGACGGAGTAGACGTCGGCGAACGGACCCGAGCCGGTAAGCCGCGGCGCGAACCATGTGGTCGGCCAGCCTGGGCTTGTGCGGTCCATGAGCGTCTGCGCCGCATCTTCAGGAAGCTCCACGGTCCAGCCCTCGGCGATCTGCAGCACCGGACCGATGCCCTTGACCAGGTTGATGCGGCTCATGGTCGCCGGCATTCCGCCTGCAGTCAGGAACTCCGACGAGAAACCGCCGCCGCGGAAGTAGCCAAGGTCCGCCGGGCACCACTTCGTGGCGGCCAGGCAGGCCTCCGCCTCTGCCGGCTCGATCTCCCAGTAGCGCTTCATGGTCGGGCCGTCCGGACCTGCCTGGCAACCCGATGCGTCCAGAGCCGAGGCGCCGGAGTTGATCAGGTGGATGATCCCGCCGCCAGCGTGGCCCTGGAGGACATGCCCGGTCACGCGCTCAACGGCTTCCGGGCTCCAGTAGGTCCGTACATCCGAAAACATCTGCGCGGTACCGGTGAGGAGGTGCATCAGGAGCATGCTGACGCCGTTCAGGCAGTCATTCTCCGTGGCCACGATGTAGGGCTGCCGGATGCCCGTCCAGTCGAATGACGAACAGAGGATCGCCTCCAGGAAGTCGCCGTTGGGCATGTAGTCGGTCCACTGGCGCTGCCCCTGGAAGCCGCCCGCAAGCGCATTGCGGCCCCTGGCCTCCTCGTGGAAACCCAGTTCGGCCAGCCTCGGGTTGCCGATCATCAGGTCCCGGGCGATCATCGCCATCTTTACACAGGTGGCCCAGTCGGCGTCCTTCTGCTCGCGGGTGCGCTGCTTCTCAGGGGCGTTGTAGTCCTCGCCCTCGGTGCAGTGCTGACGCGTCCACGTCAGCGCCCGGTCGTACTCCTCGTGGTCGAAGATGCCCTCGTCCATGCGTCGGCTGAACTCGGTGAGGTCGATGTACTCGTTCCGCATCCCGAGGAAATCCTGGAAGAAGTCCGGGTTCACGGTAGAGCCGGCGATCCCCATGGAGACGCCGCCCATGGAGAGGTACGAGGTCCCGCGGAGCGTGGCGGCGGCAAGGGCCGCGCGAACGAATCGCAGAATCTTCTCGGTCACGTCGGCGGGGATGGTGGTGTCGCTCTTATCCTGCACGTCGTGGCCGTAGATGCCGAAGGCGGGGAGGCCCTTCTGGGCGTGGCCGGCCAGCACCGCGGCAAGGTAGACGGCGCCGGGCCGCTCCGTGCCGTTGAAGCCCCAGACGGCTTTGGGGAGGAGCGGGTCCATGTCCATGGTCTCGGAGCCGTAGCACCAGCAGGGCGTCACGGTCAGCGAGACGCCGACCCCCTCGCGGGCGAACTTGGCGGCGCACTCGGCTGCTTCGGCCACACCGCCGATGCACGAGTCGGCGATGACACACTCGACCGGAAGGCCGCAGGAGTGCTTCAACTCCGCCGAGATCAGGGCCGCGACGCGCTGCGCCATGCCCATCGTCTGGTCTTCCAGGCTTTCGCGAACGCCTCCGTAGCGACCATCAATGGTCGGTCGAATGCCCACCTTGGGCAGGGGCGTTCGCAGGCGATTGGTGGGTGGCTGCATGGTCAGAGTGGATGCCGACACGGTTGTTGCCCTTTCCTCAGCGCAGGTCGTCCGGACCAAGCGTGCCGCCGGGTCGAACGCATACCTTGACAGGATAGTGACCAACGCACAATCTGTCAAGCCCGACCGACGTGCGCAAGCGTACATGCCGGGCCGCGTCCGTTGGGCCCGCTGCTTCGACGAGTATACTTCATGGGCTCCGGGCCGGATGCGCCCGAGGCACGAGCCAACAACGAAGGGACTTTACGCATGACGTTGGACGATATTCGCAAGGCGGCTCGCGAGATGCAGGCCACCATCCTCAAGCTCGGAGACCATCTTTGACCTCGCCAACAAGCTCGTAAGCATCGCCGAGCTCGAGGCCCGCTCCGCGAGCTCTGAGCTCTGGACCGACGCCGACGCCGCGCAGGAGACCCTCCAGCGCCTGGCGCGCCTGCGTGACGAGGTCGGCCCCGTGCAGGATCTGGGGCGCCGCGCAGAAGCCATCGAGGAGTTGGGCCAGATGCTGCAGGCCGAGAGCGAACCGGACGCCGACATGGTGGCCGAGCTCGAGGCGGACCTGTCGACCCTACAGGCCGATCTGGACCGCGTCGAGGTCGAGACGCTGCTCTGCGGCGAGTATGACGACCGCAGCGCCATCGTGGAGGTCAACGCCGGGGCAGGCGGGACCGAGTCCTGCGATTGGGCACAGATGCTCCTCCGCATGCTGCTCCGCTGGGCGCAGGACCAGGGCTACAACGTGGAGATGGTGGATGAGCTGCCTGGTGACGTGGCGGGCATCAAGAGCGCAACCTTCCAGGTCTCCGGCAAGCGCTTCGCCTACGGCTACCTGAAGTCGGAGCGCGGGGTACATCGCCTTGTGAGGATATCGCCGTTCGACGCCGCCAAGCGCCGCCACACCTCGTTCGCATCGGTTGACGTCTTGCCCGAGGTGTCGGATACCGACCATGTGGATGTCCCGCCGGATGATATCCGCGTCGACACCTACCGCAGCAGCGGCGCCGGCGGCCAGCACGTCAACAAGACCGATTCGGCCGTGCGCATCACGCACCTGCCCACGGGGATCGTGGTCTCGTGCCAGAACGAACGATCCCAGCACAAGAACCGGGCGTCTGCAATGAAGGTGCTGCAGTCGCGCCTGCTTGAGGTGGAACGGCGCAAGCGCGAGGCCGAGCGCGCGGAGATACGCGGCGTGCAGCAGGCCATCGAATGGGGCAGCCAGATTCGCTCGTACGTGTTCCAGCCGTACACCATGGTGAAGGACCATCGCACCGGCGCCGAGACAGGCGATGTGATGGGTGTGATGGACGGCTCGATCTCTCGCTTTATGGGCGCGTACCTGCGGTGGCCGGAGCGCCGGGAGTAGCCGAATGACACAGTGTAAGCCCTCGACGTTTCGCACAACCCTGTGGGCGGCGCCTCTGCTGGCGGTCGCCGGTACGGCGCTGCTCGGCTGCAACGGAGCCGCGGCACGCCGCAACGACCCGGTTCAGGCGCCGCACACGGAGGTTGCCAGGGCCGCCGCACCGGCCTTCGACGCCGATTACGCCTGGAGCGTGCTCCTGAAGCAGTGCGAGTTCGGACCCAGGCCCGTGGGCTCCCAGGCGCACCGAAAGACGCGCGACTACCTGGTGGACGAGATGCGGAAGCATACCGATACGGTGGTTGAGCAGGACTTCACGTACAAGGTGATGCCGCTGACCAACGTCATCGGGATCTTTGGCCCAGCCGACCGGGCGCCGATCCTCCTCTGCGCGCACTGGGACACGCGGCCCACCGCCGACATGGAGATCGACGCCGCGGCGCGCAAGACGCCCATCATGGGGGCCAATGACGGAGCGTCGGGAGTGGCCGTGCTGCTGGCGCTGGCCAAGTCCTTCAAGGCCCAGCCGCCGTCGGTCGGGGTGGCCGTCGCGCTGCTGGACGGCGAGGACTACGGCGACTTCGAGCGCGACGAAGGCGTCTTTCTCGGTTCGCGCTACCTGGCCAAGAACCTGAAGCCCGTGGGCAAGCCCACCTACGGCATCCTGCTGGACATGATCGGCGACAAGGACCTGACCATCTTCCGAGAGCAGAACTCCGAGGAGCGCGCGCGGTCGGTCAACGACAAGGTCTTCCGGATCGCCTCCGAACTCGGCCATTCGCGCAACCTCCGCGACCGGATCGGCTACGCCATCACGGACGACCACCTGCCGCTGATCGCAGCGGGAATACCGACCATCGACCTGATCGACTTCGACTACGGCCCCTGGCACACAGTGGATGATACGGCGGACCGCTGCTCCAAGGCCAGCCTGAAGGTCGTCGGCGAGACGGTGGGGGAGACGGTCTACCGGGAGAAGAAGGTGCGGCCCGCTAACCCCTAACGCGGCCGTCCTGCCAGTGGAGTTCTGCAACGGCGGGCGCGACGGCGTAGCCAAGGACCGCCAGGGCCTGGGCGCCGAAGTGTCCGCCGTCGCCTGTCGTCTGTAGAACCAGATGTCCGCCCGAAGTCGCTTCCATGCCCGCACAGCGGATGGCCTCGCGGGCCGCCTCGGCGGCGGGATCCACCACGCTCATCGTCCAGCCCATGGCGGATGCGGCAGCTTGGAGATCAGGCAGCAGCAACGGGTAGTGCGTGCAGCCGAGGATCACCTGCGCGGCTTGACCACGTAGCGGCGCAATGTAGCGGCGGCATGCGTCTTGCGCCACGGCTGTGCCCGTGGCTCCCGCCTCGACGATGGGCACGAAGTCGGGGCAGGCAACCTCAATGACCGGTACGCCCGGCAGGGCCCGACCCAGCGCTCGGGAGTAGGCTCGGCTGGCGACGGTGCCAGCTGTGGCAAGGAGACCCACCGTGCCGGGCGGCCCCAGCCTCGCGGAGCGCACGGCCGGCTCTATGACCCCGTGGCACCGGATGCCCGGCAACGCGTGGCGGACCGTCTCCAGCGCAGTGGCCGAGGAGATGTTGCAGGCCATCACCACCGTGGCGCATCCCTGCTCCCGGAGGTAACGGCTGATCGCCTCGGCGAAGGCTCGAATCTGCTCCAGCGGTCGGGGACCGTAGGGCACGTGGGCCTGATCGGCCACGTAGAGGATGTCGGCTCCGGGAGCTTGGCGTAGCAGTTCGCGGACTACCGTCAGGCCACCCAGGCCGGAGTCGAAGACGCCGATTCGTGCCGAAGGCATGCTACTGCGGGCTCTCCGGTGTCGCCGCCACGGGCAGGTCGGTCCAGTCGCCGCTGTGATCGCCTACGAACGGCTTCCCGTCCAGCACGACCGACAGCTCGTTGACGGCAGAACAGCCGCGCAACACCCGGAGGAGGGTCTGCAGGGCCATCGACTCGGTCGTGTCGCCTGCGCCGTTGATGCCCTTGGCCTCCGAGCTCAGTTCAAGGATCGCCTTGCCGTGCTCGATCCGTAGCGATACGACTTGGGAGCCCCTCGGAAAGCCCGTCTCGGGCGTCATGGCCGCGTTCAATTCCTTGGTCAGCGAGGCGACGGCAGGGTCGACCTTCTGCTCTGGCTCTGCCGGCTTCGTCGGCGCCGGCGGGTCGGCATGCGGCGCCACGAGGGTGGTGCGAGGCGGCCCGCCGATCCACCGGAGGGCCACGACGTAGCCCGCGGCGCAGATCAGCGCCACGACGATCAGCGCGCCGAGTACCTTCTTCATTGCGGTTCACCAGGGAGGGCGCGCGGTGCGCCGCTCTCCACAAACTGACGGATTCCCGCGGCCACGGCCTCTGCCGCACGACGCTGCCATGCGGGGTCCATCAGCAGGGCGCGATCTCGGGAGTGGTTCAGGAAACCCATCTCCACCAGAGCCGCGGGCACGTTGGCGTTCCTCAGCACCGCCAGGCCCGTGGGATAGAGCCGTCCATCGGCCCGGGCGCCTTTGTTCGGGATACCCGATGCGGCGGCCAGCCGATCGATCACCAGTGTGGCCAGCATCTGGCTCATATCGCTACCCGTGTGGTAGTAGGTGGTACTACCGGAAGCTGTCTCCGGCGTCGGACAGGAGTCGATGTGCATGCTCAGGAAGAGATCGCCGCCCACCGTATCGGCCACAGCCGGCCTTGCGTTCAGGGGCAGGTCCGTATCGTCGGAGCGGGTCATCACCACTCGCGCCCCCATGGCGGCCAGAGCTTCCTGAACCAGCATTGCGATCTGGAGGTTCAGCGTCTTCTCCTGGATGACGCTTCCATCGGCGGACAACTGACAACCCGGCGCGCCGCCGCCATGGCCCGGGTCAAGCACGATGGTGGCGTCGGCCATTCGTTTCCCGAGCCCCTTCGGTGAGGAGACCAGGCATACCAGTCCACGCTGGTTCGCGCTCTCGATCCGCACGATAGAGGCCGACCGCAGGTCCAGGGCCACGGTGACTGTGCCCGGCGCCTTGACGGACGTCTCCACGCGAACGGCGCCGACGAGTGGGTGATCCGTCGCCAGCGTACGGGGCTGTGCCAACGCCGTGTTGGGCAGTTCAATGGTCGCCGATCGAGCGGTATCCGTCACGCGAAGCAGCGGCTGCACGGGACCCGACGTGACGATGACGACACGAGCGACGCGATCAGTCACGCGCACGAACTGCACATCCTGGAACTGCACCGGCGGTGTGGGCGCCGGTTGAACCGGCGTCTGAGCCTGAGCCGCCGGACCTTGAGCGGGCGCCGGGGCGGATCCGTCGATGGACTTGGCGGGCTGCACTCCGCCGGATTGCGTCTGCGGCGCCTTGGTCGGAACGGCTTGCGCGGACGGCGGCTGGACTGGGCGGGCGTCGACGCTGCCGGGCTGCTGTGTCGCAACCGCGGGAGGCGGGGCGGTAGGCGCAGGCGGGCGCGGCTTATCTGCTTCCACCTTCGGCGTAGGCGGCGGCGCCACCGGCGCGGTCGGCTTCGGCCCGGGTGGCTGCTCCGCAGCCGTCTTGCGGCCCTCGGGCGTGGTGATGGACGCAACGCCGTCCTTCACGCTGGCGATGAGTTGCAGATCGCGCCGCAACGAAGAGTAGGGGACCATGCGGCCGCCGGCCAGCTTCGCGAGAGGTATCTCCAGCGCCTTGCCCGTCTGCGTGGTCGCCGCTGCGGTCTCCTCGTTTCGGGATAGGACGTAACTTATCGCCAGCGCCTTGAGGGCTTCCAGCGGCAGGTATATCTCGGAGCCGTCCTGCGCGCCGGGCTTGGCCAGCCGCTTGCCGTCAATGCTGATCTCCACCGGTTGGAGCGCAGGGGTCGCGTACGCAAACCCGACCGCCGCCCAGAGGAGCGGCAGCACGGTAAGCATGGCGCCGACACGGCTTAGGGGATTACGGGGTCGCATGGTTGAACGAGTACCTGGAACTCACGATGATACCTGACCCATCCGCGGAACGGCCTGTTTCGCGCCGTCATGGAGCGCCTGTAGCCGAGCGCGCAGGAGACCGTAGCGGTTGTCCGACTGGTCGTTTCGCACCGCACGGGCGATGGCGCGCCTGTCACCCACCAGGACGCAGAGCCGACGGGCTCGGGTCATGGCGGTGTAGAGCAGGTTGCGCTGCAGCATCATGTAGTGGCTCATGTCGAGGGCGATGACCACGGCGGCGAACTCGCTGCCCTGGCTCTTGTGAACAGAGACGGCATAGGCGATCTGCAGTTCGTCCAAATCGTCCTGGCCATACTCAACGGGGCCATCGCCGAAGTCCGCGGTGAGAAGCTTTTCGTCCGCATTAATCGCCGTGATCGAGCCCGTGTCGCCGTTGTAGACCTGTCGGTCGTAGTCGTTCACCGTCTGCATCACCCGGTCACCCACGCGAAACGTGCGGCCGCCCCGGCTCACCTCGGCCTTGGAGGACCCCGCGGCGTTGACCGCCGCCTGGAGCTGCTCGTTGAGGGCAGCTACCCCTGCGGGGCCGCGGTGCATGGGCGCCAGCACCTGGATGCCGTCGGCCGGGTATCCGAGCCGCGGTAGCGAGCGGGCGGCCGCCTGGACGGTCCTCTGCGCAGTCTCCTCTGCGCCCTGGGCCTCGATGAAGACGCAGTCGTTCTCCCGGTGCGACCGGGCATCTTCAAGGCGCGGCATACGGCCCTGGTTGATCTCGTGCGCGTTGAGGACGATGAGGCTGGCCGCCGCCTGTCGGAAGATCTGCTCCAGGTGGCAGACCACGATGCCCGGCGTGGCGATGAGGTCGGCGAGGACGCTTCCCGGCCCAACGGAGGGCAACTGGTCGGCATCGCCCACGAGGATGAGCTTCGCGTGGTCGGGCGCCGCGTCGAACAGCGCGTGGGCCAGGTGCAGGTCCAGCATGGAGGCTTCATCCACGATGATCACGTCGCAGTCGAGCGGGTTGGCGTGATCGGCGGCGAACGCCTGGCGACCGGGGTCGAAGCGGAGCAGGCGATGCAGCGTCTGGGCGGACCGGCCCGTCACCTCGGAGAGCCGTTGGGCGGCCCGCCCGGTTGGGCTCGCCAGCGAGACGGTGAGGCCCCGCGCCTCGAGCGCCTGCACGATGAGGTTGGTCACGGTCGTCTTGCCCGTTCCGGGGCCTCCCGTGAGGATCATGAGCGGGTGGGCGAGCGCAAGATGCACCGCCTGCCGCTGCGCCGGGCTCAGCTCCAGGCCCTGCATGATCTCCTGGTGACCGAGCCAAGCGTCCACCTTCTCCGGGGCGACGGGCCGTTGGCTTCGGCTGTTGGCCACCCGGGCGACGGCCCTTGCCAAGGCATTCTCCACCTCCCAGAGCCCCGGCGTGTAGATGGCCTCGTGCCCTAACGCCGCGTCGCGTACCAGTTGTCCGGTCGTCGTCATCTGGGCGAGGACGAGCTCCACGGTGGCCGCCTCGACCTTCAGGAGGGCCGCAGAGCGCTCCTGCAGCAGTCGTGCGGGAAGGAAGGCATGTCCCTCCTCCGTGGCGCGCGAGAGGGCATACGTGAGTCCGGCGGCGATGCGCGCGGGATGGTCGGCCTGGAATCCAAGGTTCTGGGCGATCTGATCGGCCTTGATGAATCCGATGCCATGCACGTCGTGGGCCAGCCGGTAAGGGTTGGCCTCCACCGCCCGCACGGCGCCGCTTCCGTAGGCGCGGTAGATGCGGGCTGCATAGGCCGATGAGACGCCGTGGCTCATCAGGAAGAGCATCACCTGGCGCACCGCCGACTGCTGCTCCCAGGCCTTGCGGATGCGGGCGGCCCGTCCCGGACCGATGCCGGGCACCGACTGCAGCCGGGATGGATCCTGCTCGATGACGTCCAGCGTGTCCGCGCCGAGGTGGCGGACAAGGGCCCTGGCCAAGCCCGGCCCGATGCCCTTGACGAGGCCGGAGCCGAGGTACCGCTCAATGCCGGCGGCACTGGAGGGGCGCACGCTCTCGTACCGCTGCACTTCGAACTGCCGCCCGAACTGCGGGTGCATCCGCCACGCGCCAAAGAGCCGCAACGGCTCCCCGGCGAACGGCTCGCCCAGGGCGCCGACAACGGTCACCGGGTCGCTACGGCCGTCCACCTGCAGCTTGGCAACCGTAAACCCGGCGTCGTCGGCGCGGTATGCGACCCGATCCAGCACGCCCTCGATGACGTCCGGCGCGGCGGATGCGGCGGCTTCCTGCCCGGCGGCTGCACCCATGGGCCTCAGCCGCGGAGCGCCTCGACGGTGCGCAGGAGCCCACGCTCCAGCGTCCACTGCGGCGCGAAGCCGAGAACCTCGCGGGCGCGGGTGGTGTCGGCGGCCGAGTGCTTAATATCGCCCGCGCGCTCGTCGGCATGGACGGCGGCGACGCTGGAGCCGGCGGCTTCTACAACGGCGGCCGCCAGATCGGTCACTGTGATGGAGCTGCCCCCGGCAATGTTGAAGAGCTTGCCGGCCGCTCCGGGCGCCGCCGCCGCAAGCAGATTTGCCCGTGCCACGTCCTGCACGAACAGGAAGTCGCGGGTCTGCAGCCCGTCGCCGAAGATGGTCGGCGGCTCGCCCTTCAGGGCCCGATCGATGAACTTGGGGATGGCGGCGGCATACTGGCTGTCCGGTCGCTGGCGCGGGCCATACACGTTGAAGTAGCGTAGCGCCACCGCCTCGAAGGCGTAGAGCTCCCAGAAGAGGCGGCAGAGGTGCTCTCCGTAGAGCTTCTCCAGGCCGTAGGGCGACGTGGGAGCCGGTAGCTCGTCCTCCGGTGTGGGCAGACGCAGCGTGTTGCCGTAGACCGCCGAGCTGGAGGACATCACCAGCCTGCGGGCGCCGGCCGCCCGCGCCGCCCGGAGGACGTTGCGGGTGCCGTCGATGTTGATGCTATCCGCAGTCACCGGATCGGCCACCGAACCCGGCACCGAGATGAAGGCCGCCAGATGGAAGACGAGCTCCACGCCCGCCGCGGCGGCCGCGCAAGCATCCTCGTTGCGTATGTCGCCGCGCACAACCTCGATCTGTCCGGTAAGATGGTCGAGGTTCGAGGCGCGGCCCGTCGTGAAGTCGTCCAGGACCCGCACGTGCGCGCCCTGGGCAACGAGCGCTTCGACGATGTGCGAGCCGATGAAGCCCGCGCCGCCCGTGACGAGCGCTTTGACGCCCGGCGTAAGACCAAGTACGCTATCGGAGCCGGATGGCATGTCTGCAAATCCTCCATGGCCGCCGTCCGCGGACGAGCCGGCACATCTCAGGATACCAGTGGGAGGGCCCGATGCTTGAGTGGGTTGTGACGGATGCCCAGGCCGGGTCGCGCGCCGACGTGGTCATCGCCGAGTTGGCCCAGGTCACACGAACGACCGCCCAGCGCCTGATGGCCGACGAGAGCTTCCTGATCAACGGAGCGCCATCCAAGCCCTCGTCGCGTCTTCGTCCGGGAGACGCAGTCAGCGGCGAAATCCCGCCACCCATCCCGTCGCACGTCGAACCCGAGGCCATAGAGCTTGATATCGTCTACGAAGATAGCGATATCATCGTGATCAACAAGCCGCAGGGGCTTGTGGTCCATCCCGCTCCCGGCACTCCGTCGGGCACCGTGGTCAACGCGATCCTGGCCCACGCCGCAGACCTGTCCGGCATCGGCGGCGAGCAGCGTCCGGGCATCGTCCACCGCCTCGACAAGGACACCTCGGGCCTCCTCATGATCGCCAAGAACGACATGAGCCACTCCGGGCTCCAGGCCCAGATCCAGGCGCGCACCGCCTCGCGGCTCTATCTGGCGCTCGTACACGGAACACCGCGCTTCAACGAGGCCGAAGTGGATGCTCCCATCGGCCGCCACCCCGGAGACCGGAAGCGCATGGCGGTGCTCTCCCCTGGCGCGTCGGGCGCACGCTCCGCACAGACGCGGCTGCGAGTGCTGCGGGCGCTGCCCGACGCCGCGCTGCTGGAGGCGACCCTTCGCACCGGCCGCACCAACCAGATCCGCGTCCATTGCGCCTACACCGGCCACCCGGTGCTGGCCGACCCGGTCTACGGCGTTGCCTCGCTGGACCGTCGGTGGTTTGCCGCACGCGGCATGGCGGCGCCGACGGCGCAGATGCTTCACGCCTACCGGCTCAAGCTGACGCACCCCCGCACCGGCGAGGCGCTGCAGTTCGAGGCGCCCATGCCCGAACCCATGCGAGCGGCGCTCCTCGCTTGCGGCGGCGAGCCGGTGTTGCCTTAGGCCCTCGGCTCTCCGAAGCGAACCCGACCGAACCGGTCCGGCACGTGGAAGTTGGCCGGCGTGGCCAGCGTGGCGCTCCACGAGAGGTACTGGACCGCCCGCGCACGGTCGATGCGGAACAGGTTGGCCCGCCACTCGTCGCCGGGCTTGGGCGTCCTGCCGCCGGGCAGCGACGCGAATGGGACGCGAAGCTCCACTGACCACCAGTCCGACCCGGAGTCGCCGCCGGTCGTGGCTCTTGAAGCCACGCGGCCCTCGACGCGCACACCGGCGAGAAGACCCTCGCACTCCCATTCCCGGTTCACGACCATGGTGCTCCGAACGCGATCAGGGCTACTGACATCGGCGTCGAAGGTCACGCCCAGCGGGTTCACTTCGATCTCCGGGTAGCGCGTCACATCGCCGCCGGGGGCCACGAACAGCTCGCAGACCTCCTCGTCGTAGAGCGGGTCGTCGTGCTGCGTGTAGCCTGCCCATATGTCGCGGTCAAGGCAGAAGAAGCCGACGTAGAGGGCCGTGGGGCTGTAGAGCAGCCCCGCGGCGGTCCAGCGTCTCGCGCTGGGATTGCTCGACGCCTCTTCGGCCAAATCGTCCGCCGCCGCGGCCAGGTCGAGTTCCTGCGACGGCAGAGGGCCGGTCCTGGGACGGCGGCTGGACGATAGCCAGAGCGCGTCCGCATCGCCCCAGACGGGTTTGAACACGTTGCCGTCCGGCTGGAAGTCCTCGGCGATCCAAGCGCAGGTCACAACCGGAAGCTGCAACGGGTCATGCATGGGTATCTCCCTCATGGCGATTGGTCTGGCGGGCGCGCCTTTCGCCCAGGTAGGCGAAGAACTCCTGCCCTTCGCGCAGGCGGCGAGCCAGCATCTGGCGGTCGGCGGCCATCTCGCGGACGATCCTGAAGATGGGCTTGAAGCGGAAGTAGAACCGGGAGTACATGCGCGCCACAGCCTCTTCCATCTCGTCGATGCTCAGGTTGGGGTACTGCAATGAGCCGGTTTGGATGCCCGACCCGGCCACCATGGCATGGTCCTGCATCCAGCCGTTGGCGATCGCGTCGCTGTAGAGCTCGGTGCCGGGGTAGGGGGCGGCGATCGAGACCTGGATGGTGTGCGGGTCCAGCTCCTGGGCAAAGCGAATGGTCTCCTCGACCGTCTGGTGGGTCTCGATGGGGAGCCCGATGATGAAGGTGCCGTGAACCTTGATGCCGAGCTTGCGGCAGTTGGCCATAAACTGGCGGGCCATATCCAATCGAATGCCCTTGTGAATCCTGTCCAGGATCGCCTGGTTGCCGGACTCGAAACCTACCAACAGCAGGCGCAGGCCGCTGTCCCGCAGGGCCTTCAGCGTGTCGAAGTCCACATGCGCCCGTGCGTTGCAGGACCAGGTGAGGCCCAGAGCCTTCATGCCGCGCCCGATCTCGACGGCGCGGCCGCGGTCGGCGGTGAAGGTGTCATCGTCGAACATCCACTCGCGCACGGTGGGGAAGAGCCGCGTGCCCTCCTCCATCTCGCGGATCACCATGGCCGGCGACTTGGCGCGGTACCGATGCCCGCCGATGGTCTGCGGCCAGAGGCAGAAGCTGCACCGCGCAGGGCAGCCGCGGCCGGTATAGAACGAGATGTAGGGGTGGAGCAGGTACCCGATGGAGTAGTTGCGGATGTCCAGGTCGCGGCTGTAGACCGGAAGCACCGAGGGCATGGTATCCCAGTCGGTCACCACCGGTCGGTCCTCATTGTGGACGATGACCCCGTCGCCGCGCCGGTAGGAGAGCCCGGCGATTCGCTCCATGGGTAGCCCTTGGGCGAGCTCGACGCACGTGTGGTCGAACTCGGCGCGACAGACGAAGTCCAGGCAGGCCCCCTGACGTAGGGTCTCCTCCGGCAGGACGGTCGTGTGCGCGCCCAGGAAGCCCACCAGCGTCTCCGGGCTCTGCTCCTTGATGGCATCGGCGCATCGGATGTCGTTGGCCAACGAAGGCGTGCTCGTGTGGATGAAGACCAGCTCGTAGCCCGCGGCCGCTCGCAGCACTTCGTCCACGCCGAGGCCGTGCGGCGGGGCGTCGATCAGCTTGCTCCCCGGCGTCATGGCGGCGGGCTGTGCCAGCCACGTGGGGAACCAGTACGAGGTGATTTCGCGCTTAGCCTGGTACCGCGACCCCGCGCCTCCGTCGAAGCCCGAGAACGAGGGCGGGCCAAGGTAGAGCGTGCGCCTCATCGCGTCGCCCCATTGCCGCGACGCGCGAGCCGGCTTCGCAGGTCGTCAGCCACCGTATAGACCGCGGGCACGACCAGCAGCGTCAGGACCGTGGAGACCGTCAGCCCGCCGATCACCACCGTGGCCATCGGCGCTCGCAGTTCCGCGGCATCGCCCAGGCTGAGCGCCACCGGGGCCATCCCCACCAGCGTGGTGATCGTGGTCATCAGGATGGGTCTGAGCCGCGCCGCACCGGCTTCCGCGACTGCCTCATTGCGCGCCATGCCGCGTTGCCGCAGCGTGTTGGTGTAGTCGACCAGCAAGATGGCGTTACGGCCCATGAGACCGCAGAGCATCATGATGCCCACCATGGTGACGAGCGACAGCGTCTGACCGGCCAGAACCAGAGCCGCCAGCGCGCCCACCAGGGCCATCGGGAGCGTGAGCATGACCACCAACGGTTCCAGCAGCGAGTTGAAGAGCGAGGCCAGCACGGCGAAGACCAGCAAGACGGCGAGCGCAAGCGCCCCGGCCAGGTACGGCAGGTTGTCGGCCATGGCCTCGGACTCGCCGCCGAACCGGTGGGCGACGGGTCCGAGGTCCAGTCCCGCAAGCGCTGCCTCGATCCGCGACTGCGCGTCGCCGAGCGGGACACCGGGTGCAAGGTCCGCGGTCACGGTGATGAGCCGCCGACCGTTGAGGCGGTCGATGCCCACCGGACCCGAGCGCCGCTCGATGGTGGCCACATCGCCCAGCATGACCGCGGTTCCGTCGCTGAACCCGACCGGCACATCCGCCACCGTCTCGGGCCGGGAGCCGTCGAGGCCGGCCGCGCGGAGGCGGATGGGCACGGAGGCGCCGGCCAGCATCATGGTGGTCGACGCGTCGCCCTCGATGGCTGTCCGCAGGACGGAGCCCGCCATCGCCGGCAGGACGGATGTGGCCGACGACCGCAGCGGATCGATGCGGGCCTGCAACTCGGGCTTTCCCTGCCGGTAGGAGGTGTCGGCGTTCAGGATGCCAGGCAAGTGCGCCACTGCCGCACGGGCCTTCGCTGCGGCTTGGGCCACGTCATGCAGGTCGTCGCCCGTCAGTTGGAGCTGGATCGCGCTGCCGACGTTGGCCACCGACCGCAGCGCCGTGACGGTGATCCGTGCGCCGCCCACGTCGGAGATCAGGCCGCGAACCCGGTCCGCCACATCAGTGTCCGCGAGTATGCGAACAGGGCCGCCCGCAGGGGAGAGGCCCAGCCGTTGAAGGGCCGAGGCGCGAGGCTGCAGGTCCAGTGTCATCTGCGCCAGGTGCGAGCCCTGCTGCGGTATGGCGCCGAATCCACCGAGGACGCGGCCCAGCGTTGTCGCCACGCCTGCAATGCCCGGTGCACGGGCCAGACGCGCTTCGACCTGCCGCGCCACGGCATCGGTGGCCTCCATCGAGGACCCCGCCGGTAGTTCGAGCAGCACACTCACCAGACCTCGGTCAGTGGCAGGCACGAACTCCGTGCCCAGGAAGGGCACGCTCACCAGCCCGGCACAGAGGAGTGCCGCGGCGCCCGTGGCGATGACCCACCCACGGTTGTGAAGCGCCCACGCCACGGCTCGCTTGTAACGGGCCGAGCCCACACCCGTACGGCTGTCCGAAGCCTCAGACGTTCGTCGACGATACCATCGCGCGGCCAGCGCGGGCGTGACGGTGAAGGAGACTAGAAGCGAGAAGAGCGTGGCGAACGCGACGGTGATGCCGAACTCACGGAAGAAGGCCCCCACCACCCCGCCCATGAACGCGATCGGAACAAAGACCACCACGTCCGCCAGGGTCAGTGCAAGCCCCGCGAAGCCAATCTCCGTCCGGCCGCTGTAGGCGGCTTCTTCCGGCGTCTCGCCTGCCTCCAGATGCCGGGTGATGCTCTCCAGCACCACGATGCTGTCATCTACCAGGATCCCCACGCTGAGTGACAGAGCCAGCAGCGTCATCTGGTTCAGCGTGAAGCCCCCGATGTGCATCATCAGGTACGTCGCCACCATACAGGCAGGCAGAGCGAGGGCCACGATGACGGTCCCGCGCACTTCGCGCAGGAAGAGCAGCACCACAAGCGTCGCAAGCAGGGCGCCCAGTACCAGCGTGACGTTCACGTCATGCAATGCCCGGCGAACCACCGCGGATTCGTCCCGCACCACCACCGGCGCGGCGCCGTCGGGCAGCGAGCCATCGGTTGTGGCCCCAGCCAGCAGGGCGCGGGCGCGATCCACGACATCCATGGCGTTGGCGTCCGGCGACTTGGTGAGGGTCAGGCCGACGCACTCCCGGCCGTTTATGCGCGATGCGGCGTCGCCGGCGTGGCAGGCAAGGACCACCGTGGCCACGTCGCCGATGGTCAGGGGCGAGGCCGCCCTATCCTTCCCCGGCAGCCCGGGGATGGGCAGGTCCGGCATGAGTTCCTGGGCCATCAGCCGTTGAGCCGGGATCATGGCATGCCGAACGTCTTCGAGCGACCGGAACGAGGCCTCGGTGCGGTAGGCCGTTTCGAGTGTTCCGGTCAGCAGGGAGCCCGACGGCACACTGCGGTTGGACGCCTTCAGGGCCGCGCTGACGTCATCAAGGGTCACGCCCAGGCTGGTCAGCGTAGGGACGTCCGCCAGGACGCGCACCTCGGTCTGCGGGCCGCCCGTCACCTCGACCGTCGCCACTCCCTGTATGCGCGCAAGCCGGGGAGAGAGGTGTCGGTCCACGGCTCGCCGGAGCGCCCCCGCGTCGCCGGCGGACGGTATGGCTACCTGCAGCACCGGTTGTGCGTTGATGTCCAGCTTGGCGACGATGGGTGGCCGGACCCCCTCCGGCAACATCGCCCGAGCCAGTTCTATCCGTTCACGGACCATGGTCTGGGCCTGGTTCAGGTCCGTGCCTACCGCCAGGTCGAGGCTCACCACGGAGAGCGACTCCTGCGAGCTGGAGTAGACGTCCCTTAGCCCGGGGGCCGAACCGACCGCGTCCTCGATGAGGCGTGTTACGGAGGACTCCACCTCCGCCGGACCCGCTCCGGGGTAGACCGTCACCACGGTGAGCGTGGGGATTTCAACCTTCGGGTTGAGTTCCGCCGGCAGCCGCGAGTAGGAGAGCGCGCCCAGCACCGCGATGGCCGCCAGGCACATCCAGATGACGATCGGGCGGCCGATGGCCAGCCGTGTCAGCCACATGGACGGCGCACCCGGATCATGGAGGCGCAAACTCTCACTGCCGCTCAGCCGCTACACGGTCGCCGTCCTTCAGGCCCTGCGGGGCTCGGGTCACTACTCGGTCCGTCGGACTGAGCCCGGTCACCGTCGCCGACGTTCCGGACGAGTCAAGGATGCGTACCGTCCGGCGGCGGACATGCCTTGAACCCATATCCAGGACGAACACGGCGGCATCAGGCCCGTCGGTCTGAAGCGCAGAGGCGGGAATCTGCAGCGCTCCGGGCTGAGGCGGCGCCGATAGGATCACGCGGGCGTTTTGCCCCGGGCCGAGGCCGGCCGCCGTCCGGGTCAGGGCCACACGTACCAGCATGGTCCGACCGTCGTGCGAGACGAGCGGACCAACGCGCTCCACAGTAGCAGGCACGGCGGCGCCTGAGCCGATCACGACGGTGCACGACAAGCCCATGCGTAGGCGACGGGCCGTCCGTAGGCCTACCGGCGCCTCGACGGCATGAGCCGCGACCGATGTGACTCGCATCAGCGCGCTGCCGGGCTGGGCATACTCGCCGGCCAGAGCCGTGAGGCCGCTCACCACGCCTGCGATGGGGGAGACGATCGCGTCGGTTCCCACGCTTGCCTGGGCCTGACGCACACCCGCACGGGCCTGCATCGATTGCGCCGCCGCCGCGGCCATGTCGGCACCGGCGACCTCCAGCGCCTGGCCCCGGGCTTGGCGGGCGAAGGCAACGGCTTGCTCCGCCAGCCGGACGCCGGCGCGTGCGGCCTCGAGGTCGGCCTCGTTGACCTTGCCTCGCAACGGGGCGGCGCGCCCCGCCTGAGCCGCGGCCGCCTGAGCCGCCTTCAGTCCTGCCTCGGCGAGGTCGAGCTGCGACCGCGCGATGTCCGCCTGCGCCCGCGCGCCCTGAAGGTCCGCAAGGGCGATTCCGCCCACCTTGTAGAGCCGCTCCAGCCGATCCGCGCCTTCGGTCGCCACGCGGAGGCCGATGCGGCCCTGATCGACTCCGGCCTTGGCCTGGAGGACGCCCGCCTCGGCGCGATCAGCGTCGGAACCGGCCGCGTCGGCCCCGAGCTCGACACCAAGCTCAGCCTGCTTCAGCTTTGTGCGGGCAACAGCCAGCCCGGCCTCGGCTTGGCTCAGGGTGGCTTCCATTTCGGTGGCCCGGGCGTCACGACCCGCATGAGCCTTGCGGTCGACGGCGCGGGCGGATGCCCATCCCGCCTCCGCGCCGGCCACCTGAGCAGCGAGGTCGCCCAAATCCAGGATGACGAGCTTCTGTCCAGCCGCCACCACGTCGCCCTCAGCGACCAGCACCTTCACGATACGGGAGGGAACCTTGGCGCTGACGGCCGCTTCGGCATCAGGCACGACGCGGCCGAGCGCCTCAAGGCGCCGGCCATCCGTGGCCTGCGTCGGCCTGCAGGCCACGACGCTGACAGGCGTGCCGGTCGCAAGCCCGGCGCGAGGCGCCATGGACCGTGCGGCACGGTTCCGCATGGCGACGTTGAATGCCGCCGCGGCGGTTATGACGGCAATCAGCAGTGCCACGCCTATCCCGCGCCTCATGGTTGCGGCGCCTGCGGCGGGTCGGCATCCAGGGCGGCGGCATGCCGCTGGTCGGCATAGGCCGTCTGGAGCGCCGCCTTGGCTTGGGCCACGTTGCCCTGGGCACGGTCCACCGCCAACCGGGCGCCGCTCAGTTCGATCTCGGGGGCCATCCGCTCACGGTAACGCGCCAGCGTCACCTCCAACGCCGAGTGCGCCGAGGCCGCTTGGCGTTCAGCCGTGCGCAGGGACGCGACCGCGTCTTCGGCATCGGCCACGGACCTGTCCCACTGCAACGCCAGCGAACGCCGGGTCTCCTCCAGCAGCGAGGCAAGCTGTGCCGCCCGCGCCCGCGCTTCCGCCTGGTCGATCTGTGCTGCACCGCCGTCTAGGAGCCTCCATGTGAGGCGCAGACCCAACGCGGCATAGGTCGGAGCGATGAGCGGCGTCTCGGGCTGGGCGCTCGCCGTTGCGACAGCCGCCAGCTCGGGCATACACTGGGTGGCCGCTAGCTTCGCGCCGCTCCGGGCCGCCGCCAACTGGGCCTCAATGAGCGTGATCTCCGGACGTGGTCGGCACGCCGACGCGGGCACCGGCGCCAGTGCTGGATCGGTGAGGAGTTCCTGAACGGGCGCCATGCGTCCCATCAGCCGAGCCAGATTGCCCCGAGCCAGACGACGCCCGTTGCAGGCTCGGATCAGCCCCTGCTCGGCCTCGGCCACCTCGGCGTCGGTGGCATCGATGTCGCGGCGGGGCATCTGGCCGGCCTCGGCCATTTCCTTCACCAGCGCGAGATGCATCCGGGCCGTCACGACGCCTGCATCGGCGATGGCGACCATCTGATCGGCCAGGTGGGCGGCGATGTAGGCCAGACGAACCTCGTGCAGCGCATCGATGCGGGCCATCGCGGCCTCGGCATCCGCGACCCGACCCAAGGAGCGGTATCTGGCCGCCGCGTCCGCGGCTCCTGCATGAAGCAGTCTCTGCTCGGCGGACAGCCCGACGCTCCAAGTACGGCCGGGCAGGAAGGTTGCCGGTTGCCGCGTGGCGGGCGCAGGCCCCTGGACGCCAGCTGCCGCCTGCATGGTCACCGTCGGCCGAGCAACCGGACGCTCTCGCCGCGCCGATGCCACTGCGGCGGCATGGGCCGACCGGATTGCTTGGAAGCCGGGTGCGACGCGGAGGGCCTCGCGGACGACGACCTCAAGGGAAAGAGGTTGGAGCGGGGGAGGCGACTGAGCGGGGCCGGGCGACGAGGCCGCCTGGCCTGCGAGCCTGGGGGCTGAGCACGCGAAGAGGCCTATGGCCAAGTATACGCCCCGGGTCGTTGGTTGCACTGGTCACATGAACGAAAAGGGCGGGATATCCCGCCCCTCGAAGGAGTTGGTAGCGCCACGGGGAATCGAACCCCGGCTTGAGAGCTGAGAACCCCCTGTCCTGACCGCTAGACGATGGCGCCACGTATTCAGTTGGCTACAGCGCGAATAGTATGGCAGACCGGTCGCCGCTCAGTCAACAGCCGCCGGGCCGATTCTGTTGCGTTTTCCGCAATCCCTGCCGCGCTGGGTGGGCACGGGTATACTTCGGCGCAGCGGCCCCAATGGGCCGAGCATCCGGCGCCTCTGTGCGCCAGCGCCCTGCCGCGGTTTGCCGTGGTGGAGAGACCTGCCATCCGACAGCTTGTTCGCCTGCCCGCCGTTCGCCAATTCGCAAAGTTCTGCATCATTGGCGCCTCATCGACGGTCATCGACGTGGGTCTGCTCAATCTCCTGGTCCATCCCACGTTGCTCTTTGCAGGTGGGCTGCATTGGATCCCCGCTCAGATCATCTCGTTCGCCATCGCGGTAGCGAACAGCTTCGTCTGGAATAGTCTCTGGACGTTCAAGGGGATGGGCACAGGCGCCAGGCACGAGCAGTTCATCAAGTTCCTGCTCGTCAACATCGGCGGCCTGCTGCTCAACGTGCTCGTGATGAAGCTCGTGATGTTCACGGTTCACCCGGCGCTCTTCCACCAGGGCAACCCCAGCCCGCGTCTGCTGAACGCAGCCAAGGCGGTGGCCATCGTGATCGTGTCGCTCTGGAACTTCACGGCGAACAAGCGGTGGACGTTCAGCGGCAAGCCCACGACCGATGGCGGCGACGCGGCTTAGCGCACGCCGCCTCCAATGCTGCTCCGGTAGCGCTCGTAGTCGGTCCTGGACAGCGACCCGCCGCCACGCAGGCGCACATCGTCTCCGATGCCGGGAGCCTGACCCACGCCGGTCCGCCGGTAGAGCCGCTCCAACTCACGCCGGGCCTGTGCCTCGGTCTCATCCAGTTGCATGGCGCGCCGCGGGGCCTGCGACGGCTCCAAGCGTCCGCCCATAGTGGCGGTTGATTGCCGCGCCGTCGGTGGTTCTGCCTGAGCTCTGAAGCGGGCGTACGACGCAGTGAACAGACCGACCAGCGCCACCACAGTAGCCAGTCCAACCGCGACACCCAACCACGCGCCCTTCGACGCCGTCGGTGCAGCGTCGCACCAGCCGCCGCACCGGGGACAGCGTCCGGCGCCTCCGGTGGCCTGTCCACAACTCCGGCAGCAGAACGGCGCGGCCATCACGACACCCGCTGTCTCGCGGCCTGGTAGGCCGATACGGCGGCCAAGTGCACGGTCTTCAGCGGGGCCCCGGCGGCGTGCGCCGCGCGCTTCACGTCCTCATACTCAGGCGCGAAGTGGGTTTCAGATCCGTGCCACGAGGCGACCTTCACACGGATGCGGCCATAGGCGGTCTCCACGACCACCCATTGCCGATCCACACAGAGGCGACGCATGCGCGCGATGCGCAGGCCGAAGGTCGAGGTCTCCGCGAATGCCAGCGCCGCCAGCGCATCCACGTGGTCAGGCTCGGCGATGACGGAGAGCTTGTGGGCCGGGCGGCCCTTCTTCATCTGGATGGGCGTTAGGTATACATCGAGCGCTCCCGCCCGCAGGAGGCGCTCCATGACGACCTCATAGAATTGCGGCAGCAGGTCATCGATGTTGGCCTCGATCACACAGATGTCCTCTGCCGGCCGATCGGCCGCATCGTCCGTCTCGCCCAACATCACCCGGAGCAGGTTGGGCCGCTGCTCGAACCGTTTCGTGCCGGCGCCGTAGCCGCAAGCGCCCATCCGCATGGCGGGCAACCGGCCGAACGATGAACTGAGCGTAACCGCAAGCGCGGCGCCGGTGGGCGTCACTAGTTCAGCAGGGATATCCACGCCGAATGTAGGCACGTCCGCCAGCAGGGCCGTCACCGCGGGCGGCGGAACGGGGATGACACCGTGCATGCTGCGGGTGACGCCGTATCCCGAGGGCAGTGGCGAGCAGTGGACCTCGTCGACGCCCAGAGACCGCAGCAACAGGCAGGAGCCGACGACGTCCACAATGGCGTCCACGGCGCCGACCTCGTGGAAGTGGACGTGATCCACCGTGGAGCCGTGGACTGCGGCCTCGGCCTCTGCAAGTCTGGTGAAGACCGCTACGGCCTGCCGCGTCACGCCGTGGTCGAGGTCGGCTTGCCTGATGAGCGCGACGATGTCGCCCAGATGCCGGTGCGGCTGAGCGGTCTCGTCCATGTGGACTTCCACATGCGTGGCCGAGATGCCATTCACCGCAACGCGCTCGAGGCGCAGGTCCCAGCCGGGCACGCGCAGAGCGTCGAGGCCCCGGCGCAGTTCCGCATGGTCCCCTCCGGCATCCAGCAGTGCGCCCAGCATCATGTTGCCGGAGATGCCCCCGATGCAGTCGAGGTAGGCGAGTCTCACGTCTGGGCGGCCTTGGCGTCGGCTGCGGAGCCGATGCCGAAGAGGGCGGCGTCGCGCCCTCCCATGAGGCCCTTCACAACGCCCTCACGTGCCAAACCAAGGCCGCGGTAGGCTGAGGCGCGGAGCTCGTCACCGACCGGGGCCCACGCCAGCGTCTTGCCCGCGGGGAGTTGAAGCGCCTCGAGCAAGTCGGGCAGGCGGCGGGCCGCAGACGGGTGGACGTACGAGTCAAGCAGCCAGGCGCCGGGCCATCCTCCGCAGTAGCCCGACGGCATGCGGGTGATGGTGGCCCATCCCATAGCCGCTCCGGACCCGCCCTCCAGCACGGCGCCCTGGACGCCGGGTTCCTCGCGCAGCATCTGCATAAAGCGCACATAGGGCGATTCGAGGTTCCCGATGTCGGCCACGTCCCAGGCGGCGGACCTGAACTCGTCGCCCAGATCGGCGGCGGCCAGGATCGCCAGACCGGGCCAGTGGCGCCAAGCGCATGGGGCGACGACCGCGTCGCCGGGGTCGTACCAGGCCGGCGCTGGATCGACCCCGGGGTTGACGCTGAAGGCCATGAAGCCGCCGCGCAGGCTTCGGAAGCCGAAGGAGTGGTAGATCCAGTAGGGGTGGCTCTCAAAGCCGGTTCCCAGCACCAGCCGCTTGCCGCCGCGCGCGCGAAAGTCGGCGTTCTGTGCGCCCATAAGCGTCTTGCAGATGCCCTGGCGCCGCGCTTCCGGCACGGTGAAGACGTGCCCCAAGATGCCCACGCCTGCCCGCTCCACCGTCATGATGTTGGCGACGACGGTGCCGCGGACGGTAGCCAGGTAGAAGCGCGTTTCGAGCTCGTCGGTATCACCGGCGAATGCGGCCGCGATGTGCTCCGCCCATGCGTGTCCCTTGTGCCCAAGCAGCGCCGTGACCGTCGGCTCATAGTCGGCGTCCGGAGCGAGAACGACGCCGCACTCGATCTCCTTGCCATTGGGCAGTCGCCCTTGCGTCAACACTGTGTACATCGTCTACGCCTCCAGCATGTCCACAAGGGCGGGCAGGTCGGCGGCCACCACATCCGGCCGCAGGTCGGCGGGGGTTGCGTCGATCTCCTCCAGCGTCGAGATGCCCGTGAGCACCATCGCGGCGGGGGCGCCCCAGCGGCGTCCCAGCGCGATGTCCGTGTCGAGCCGATCCCCGATGACGAGGCACTCGTCCAACCGAAGCCCGTCCGGCTCAAGCATCAGCAACAGGGCGTGTGGCTCGGGCTTGCCGATGGTCTGCGGCTCAACTCCTGCGCACGTGGCGACCGCCGCGACGATGGAGCCCCCGCCGGGGAGGGTCCGGCCACCGGCGTCGGGATAGGTCGCGTCGCGGTTCGTGGCGATGAACCTGGCCCCGCCTCGCACGATGTATCCGTGGGCCGCGGCCAGCTTGTCATAGGTGAACTGCCGGTCCCAGCCAACGATCACCAGGGTTACGTTGGGCTCGTCAGCTTTGGTGGCGATATCGATGCCAACGGAGGCGAGTTCGTCACGCAAGCCCTGCTCGCCGATGACATAGGCGCGGCTCTGGGCCGACCCCTGCTTGGCCAGCAGTAGCGCGGTGGCGTAGGCAGAGGTCATCACATCGGCCTCCGCGGCCTCGATGCCGAACTTGGCCAGCTTGCGCACGTAGTCCGTTCGGGTCTTGGAGGAGTTGTTGGTGAGGTAGCCTACGCTGAGGCCCAGGCTCTTGAGCCGAGAAATGGCCTCCGCCGCGCCGGGGATCGGGTCGTCCATGGTCCAGATGACGCCGTCCATGTCCAGCACGCAGGTGCGCAGGTCGGTGAGGGTGATCGGCATGGGGCTTGGCTCCAGTCGGCGGGTCTATCGCTCGCGGGCGACGCAGTACTCGGCCAGTTCCGCGAGGCTGGCGCGGTAGGGGCTTGGAGGCAGTTGGCTTACGGCATCCACCGCTCGGTCGGCGTGCATCCGTGCCGCCGTCCGCGCGCGACCGAAGACCTGCAGCCGCTCCATTAGGCGTACCAGGGCTGTCACGTCGGCGTCCGTCAGGCCCGGGTTGCCGAAAGCCGCCAGCAACCGTTCGCGGACGTCCGGCGGTGCATTCTCCAGAGCAAGGATGAAGGGAAGCGTGGCGCGCCCCTCGCGTAAGTCGCTACCCACCGGCTTGCCGGTGACGGCCGGGTCGCCCAGATAGTCGAGCAGGTCGTCCGCCAGTTGGAACGCGATGCCCATATGGCTGCCGTAGCGGGCCAGGGCGTCCTCCTCGGCCTCCCCGGCGTCGGCCAGGATCGCGCCGCACCGGCAACACCCCTCCAGGAAGACGGCGGTCTTCTTGCGTATGATCTCGAGGTGCGCGTCCTCGGTTAGCTGCGTGTCTCCAGTGGCGAGAATCTCCATCACCTCACCCTCGCTCATCTCGATGGTGACGGCGGAGACCGCGCGGAGGATGCGGCGATCGAAGCCGTCGGAGAGCAGGTGCATCGAACGCGCCAGGAGGTAGTCGCCGACGATCACGGCCATCCCGTTGCCGAACACGGCGTTGGCGGTGGCCTTACCGCGGCGTACGGCGCTGCTGTCCACCACATCATCGTGCACCAGCGTGGCCATGTGGACCAGCTCCACGGCGGCCGCCACTCGCGCCATAGCCTCGGTAGAGGCATCGGGCGCCAGACACCGCGTGGCCAGCGCCACCAGGGCGGGCCGCAGGCGCTTGCCGCCCGCCAGCAGCACGTGTTCACTGATTGAGTAGACCTGCTTGACCTGCGAGGCCACTGCATCGCTGAGCAACGCCTCGATCGCGTCCAGGTCGTCGCGAATGGGATCGAGCCAGGAAGAGCCCGCGGGCACCGCCGCCACTGGTTGCGCCCTCAACGCCGTACGCCTGTGAACAGGTTCACCGCGCCCAGCGCCAGGTCTTGAACCGAGACCTTGTCGAGGCCCGCCGCACGCATCATCGCCATTACGTCCTCCCTCGAACTGAACCGCCCGATGGACTCCGGCAGGTAGGTGTAGGCGGCACGCCGACTGAGCAACCCGCCAAGCGCCGGAAGCGCCGTGTTCTCGTACATCCTGACCAGCGCCGCCGCGACGCGCCCGCGCGGGGTTCCGAACTCAAGGCAGGCGACCACGCCGCCCGGTCTGGTGACGCGCGCCATCTCCGCGAAGCCGTCCGCGGGCCTCACCACGTTGCGAATGCCGAACGCTACGGCACATGCGTCGAACTGCGACGACCTGAAAGGCAGCGCGAGCGCGTCGGCGGCAACCCAGGTGACCGCGCACGCAGGAGACGCCTGTTTCGCGCCGGCGATGTGAAGCATGTCCACACAGAAGTCGCACCCGATCACCGTCCGCAGTCCAGGCTCCATCCTGCGGGCGGCCAGGGCGACATCGCCCGTTCCGGCGCAGACATCGAGAACCTGCATGCCGGGCCGAAGCCGCAAGGCGCCAATGAGCGCAGCCCGCCACCGATGGTGCATGGAGAGGCTCATCAGTGAGTTGAGCAGATCGTAGCGATGGGCGATCGATCCGAACATCGCCTGGACCTGCGCGGCGCGACGCTCGTGCCCGTCGTCGGAGGAGTTGCAGGTTGGTGAGGGCATGGTGGAGGCCTGATGTGGAACGCGAGGGAGTTGAGAACCGCGAGGAGTATACCTGCCGACCCGCGCGCCGGCGGACGCCCGCGCCCGGGGATCAACGTGCCATAATCAACCGAGGCCGCCGAGCCGGTCATCCCTGGCCTCACTCACCACTCGGAGGGAGCACAGATGCATCGTCTCAAGGCGGGTTGGTCCGTACTGGCCGCTCTGGTCTTGCTGCCGAGCGCGGCGTTCGCAGACGGCGTCAAGCGCGAGCAGGTCCCCGGCATGAACAACATCTCGCTCCGGGGCGGCATCATGGCTTCGCCCCGAGGCGCTGCGCTGGTCGGGTTCGACTACCACCTGCCCGCCATCGAGAGCCTACAGGGCTTCGAGCCGCGCTTTGACCTTGACATCATCCTGAAGGCCAACCTGGCCGGCATCAACACCATCGTCCCGGCCACGATCAGCTTGATCCAGTACATCCCTGCCACGGAATCCTACACGCCATACTGGGGCGGCGGTGTGGGCGCCGTGTTGGGCGGGGCCGCGAAGTTCGACGCGAAACTGATCCTCGGCCTTGAGCTGTCGCGGACGCTGGCCGTCGAGACCAACTACCACCTGACATCCGAGAAGAACCTGCTGACGGCCGCCGCCCGGCTCAAGTTCTAGCCGCGCTCGGTCCTGACGCGCGACGGTCGGGAAGCCTGCAAGGGCGACCCGGCCGTTGCTCATTCCGAGGTCGGGAAAGAGCTTCTACCTGTCGCGGCTTGCGGGCCACCCGGTATCGCGGACCGGCTCAGATGGATCGGGAGGCAGCGTCACCAGGCCCGCCGCCGACAGCCGCACAAGCGCCAGCGCGGTGGTCAGAAAGGCAGCCAGCCCGGGGCCGATCAGCACGATCCCCACCCCCGAAGCCGCCGATGCCACGGTGACGCACGCGGTGGCTACCTGAACCAGGCACAGGTCCGGTCGCTGTGTCACGGTGAGGAGCAGTGCGTTGCGGACCGCCGCGCGCACCCTCGGGCGGCCGCCGTCCGGCCGCTGGATGATGCCCTCTTCGGCTGCGATCAGCAGAGGCCACTGATAGCCGCACTGCGCCAGCCAGTGCGCCAGCATCAGCGCACAGAGCGCTGTGAGAGGCATCGAGACCGACCAGCCCCGCGTGGCGTAGAAGAGCGCTCCCAGGCCCAACAGACCCGCACCAGCAACCTGACAGGCGCTGAGCCGCAACGCACGGGCCGCGCATCCGCGCAGCGCACGGATCGACTCGATCCAGGACGCCTCCTGCTGCAGGAGCGCGTGAAACGCCATCCGCGACGCAACGAAGCCGAAGGCTGCCCACACCAGAGTCAGCGCTACGAACAGGATTGGCCAGCGTACGCGCAGGGGCGTCAGTGCAGCCACACCCAAAGCGCCCGAGACCGCCAGCGACCCGGCGATACTGATGGCGACGCCGAGGCCCAAGCGATCCCACCAGCCGCCGAACCCGCGCCTGAGTGTGCCCCGCAGCGTTACCGGCGCCGGCTCTCTCACAGCACGGGCCCCGGTAGCCACGGTACGAAGGCGTCGTCACCCAGTCCCTGCAGTTCCGCCTTGGTACGCTCGCCAGATGCCACCTCGATGATGCGCTGCGCGATCGCGGCGGCTACATCGACCATCGGGACGCCATTCAGGATGCCGCCGGCATCGAGGTCGATATCGCCGCTGAGACGGCGCGAAATGGCCGAGTTCGTGCCGATCTTCAGGATGGGCACGGCGGGGAAGCCGATGCAGCTGCCTCGGCCCGTTGTGAAGACGACCAGCGAGCAGCCCCCAGCCGCGAGGCCCGTGACGGACGGCGCGTCGTGGCCGGGTGTGTCCATGAAGGTGAGGCCCGGCGCCGTGATGGGCTCGGCGTAGTCGCAAGCGCCCTGCAATGGCGAGGAGCCGGCCTTGAGCACCGCTCCGAGCGCCTTCTCGGTGATGGTCGTCAAACCGCCCGCCTTGTTGCCGGGAGCCGGATTTCCGTCCACCGTGATGCCGGCCGCGGCAGTGTGGCGCTCCCACCAGCGCACAGCGGCCAGTAGCTTGCGCCCGGCTTCCGGGTTGGCCGCGCCGACGGCGAGGATGGCCTCGGCTCCGAAGGTCTCGGTGGTCTCCGCCAGGACCCATCGCGCCCCCGCGGCCACCAGGGCGTCGCCTGCGAGGCCCAGGGCGGGATTGGCGGTGATCCCCGAGTTGGCGTCCGACCCTCCGCAGTTGGCGCCCACCGTGAGCTCGGCGACCGGTAACGGCTCCCGCCGCTCATCCGCCGCCGGAGCCGCCGCACGGGTCAGCAACTCCACGCCGCGCTCGACGGCCCGAGCGACGCCGCCGGCGTCCTGGATGCCCAGCGATGCGACCCGTGCGCGACCGTCAAGCCCGGACATGATCCCGCACAACTGGTTGACTTCGCAGCCCAGGCCCACAACCAGTGCCGCGGTAACGTTGGGATGCAGGATCATCCCGTTCAGGCATCGGCGCAACGCGGCGTGGTCGACGCCGTCGCACTGCATGCCGCACCCGCTCCCGTGCACGATGGGCGCCACCTGCTCGACGCCCGGCAGTCCCTGCTGCCGCAGGCGGGCCACGATGCCGCGCACCACATCGGCGGCGCAGTTTGAGGCGGCCACGACGGCCACAGCGTTGCGGATGCCCGGTCGACGTCCCTCGCGGCGGAACCCAAGGAACGTGGTCGGAAGGCCCAGAACGAGGCGGGCCGCAGGAGGCGCGGGACGGGAGGCGCTGGGTCGCACGCTCGGGGCAAACGCGAGATTGTGGGTGTGGACCCAGGCCCCGGCCTGTATCGGCCTGGACGCCACGCCGATGGGGTGGCCGTACTTGGTGACCGGTTCACCGAGGCCGATGGCTGTGAGCGCCACCTTGTGGGCCGTCGCGATGCGCTCGACGACCTCCACTACGCCGGACGGACCCGCGACTGCGGCGCCCGGAGCCAGATCCTCAAGCGCAACCGCGACATTGTCCCGCTCATTCAAGAGAAGGGCTCTGGCCACAGGATCACTCCCTCGCGCCGGAAGCGGCGCACTTCGGCCCGGCGCGTTGACTTGCCGGCGCGGGAGCAGTATACTCTGCACGCTCGGGCCTGCCGTTCGGTCGCCGTCGTACCCGTTGCATGAGCGGCCCACCCTCCCGGCGCCTGCCGGCACACCGTCTTCCGGAATCGCTGATTCATGATCGTCTATACACGTGATGATGTCGTCAAGCTCTCGGGCTCTCTGGTCCGCAGCGAGTGGCTCACCATCAAAGCCGCCTGCAACCTGCTCCTGAAGGAGCATCCTGAGGGCATCATCATCGATTGCGCCGACCTGGGCGACGTGGCCGGCGACGGCGCGCGGACGTTCTCCGATGCCATGCGCGACATCCGCTCCGCCGGCGCACGCATCGTGGTCTGCAATCTGCCGGACAATGTTCTCGCCGCCCTCCGCAGCATCCCCGGCGTCAAGTCGCAGCTTCCCATCGCCACATCGATCGAGGCGGCTCGAAACTCGCTGCGCCGATCGTCGGACGGCCATGACGAGGCATTGCGCGGGTGTATCGTCGTGCCGCTGGCCGCGTGGACCGATGCGGGCTTGGCCGTGGAGACCGCCTGCAGGATCGCGAAGGAGAAGCGTCTCTCGCTGGTTTTCATCGCCTACCTGGCGGTGGCGCGGCAGTTGGCGCTGGCGACGCCGTTGCCTGACCAGGAGACCGAGGCGACGGCTCTGGTCGATCGCGCGGTGGAGGACGCCAGACGCCTCAACGTGATCGCTCTGGGCCACGTTGAGCGTGTACGCAACGTCGATGAAGGACTGCTGATGTCGCTTCGGGAACATGCCGCGGCCGTGGCCGTCATCGCAATCAACTCGGAGTGTCTCGATGACGGCGTGGTCAGGCTGGCCAACGATCTGATGCGCCGGGCCGAGTGCGCGATCACCGTTACTCGAGGCCCGATCAATCCCGCGGCCCATTCGCAGCCGTAGGCACATAGTAGGAGGCGTAGATGAACGTCATCATCCTGGGTTGCGGCCGCGTCGGATCCACCTTGGCGCGCATGATGTACGGTGACAACCACCACGTCACGGTCATCGACATGGCCAGCGAGGCCTTCCGCCGCTTGGGTCCGCGATACAAGGGAGACCGGGTGGTCGGCAATGGTCTGGACGAGGACATCCTGCGCCGGGCGGGCATCGAGAAGTGCGATGTCTTCGTCAGCGTCACCCAGGGCGATAACCGCAACATCATGGCCGCGCAGATCGCCAAGACGGTCTATAACGTGCCCCGCGTGCTCACCCGGATTAACGACCCGATCCGCGCCCACGTCTATCGGTCCATGGGCATCGTCACCATCTGCGGCACCACGATCCTGTCTGGACTGATGAACGCCTTCCTCTCCTCGGGCCAATGGCCCATCGAGCAGGACTACAACGAGCGATACATGGAGTCGAGCATCTAGTAATCATCGTGGGCGGCGGCAATGTTGGTTACTTCCTGGCCAAGGCGCTGAGCGGCACCCAGCATGAGGTCCTTCTCATGGAGAAGGATAGGGTGCGGCACCGCTTCGTCTCGGAGGAGCTCGGCGAGATCGCCATGCAGGGCGACGGCTGCGAAGTGCGCCTGCTGGAGGAAGCTGGCGCGGCGCGCGCGGACGTTGTAGTCGCCTGCACCGGTGACGATGAGGACAACCTCGTCATCTGCCAGATGGCCAAGATGAACTTCAATGTCGGTCGCACCATCGCCCGGGTCAACAACCCGCGGAACGAGAGCCTCTTCCACAAGCTCGGCATCGACTCCACGGTGAGTTCGACCAAGATCATCTACAACCTGATCGAGCAGGAGATCGAGGTGGCCGAGGTGATCCCGCTGGCTGCCATGCGTCGCGGGAACTTGGAGATCGTGGAGGTCGAGATCGGTCCTCGCTCGCCTGCGCTCAACATGGAAATCCGGCAGATCAAACTGCCCGAGGGCGCGTTGATCGTGGCCGTGATGCGGGACGAGGTGGCCAGGGTGGCTTCCGGGGATACTCGGATGCTGGACGGCGACACGCTGATCGCGGTCTGCCTGGCCGATAAGGAGCACGAGTTCCGCGAGTCCTTCTCCGAGGCTTCGGTGTAGGGGAGCGGACCATGGGACGCGTCGCGGCGGTTCTGGCCCTGCTCGCACTGGCCGTCTGCGGGGCGCTCTACGCCCAGTCGGCCAAGCCGCCTGACGACCCGGAGCCCGACATCCGGCGAGCCGCGTTCGCCTACTACTTCGGCATGGCGACGGGTGACGCCGACGGCGTGATGCGTTCGTCGGTCGCGCCGGTGCATGTGCTGCGCGACGGAGTGATGGCGCCAAGAGACGAGAAGAAGCTGCGCGGCCTGCTCGACGGCGTGGCCCAGCGCCTGCTTGCCACCGGCGTCACGCTCGAGGAGCGTGGCAAGATGGCCTCTCGCGCCGTGGCCGTCATCGACGCCGCCGCGCTGGAGTACATCGGAGCCAACACCGCTACGGTGACGTTGGTGGTTCGTGCGGGCGCGACGAAGTCCGAGGGCGACCTGATGATGGAACTGGTGCTGCATCAGAGCGGCGGCAAGTGGCGCGTTGTCCAGGAGATCACGGACAGCGCCGCGGTGCCGCCATCGCGCCTTGAGATGCCCGACCCGGTCAACCCCGGCAAGCCCTAGTCCGCGGCCTCGGCGTCGGCGGCGCAGCCGTCAGGGGCCAACTTGACGATGCGCACCCGCTGGACCCGACGCCCGTCGGTCTGCTCCACCTTCAGCTCCAGGCGCTCCCAGGTGATGGTCTCGCCCACAACGGGCTGGTGGCCCAGCAGGCCGAACAGGAAGCCGCCTACCGTGTCGGCGTGCTCCTCCGGAACCTCGAGGCCCAGCCGCTCGCAGAGATCCACCAGTGGCACCTTGGCGTCGACGAGCATCGTCGACCCGTCCACCTGAACCAGGCTCGGCTCTTCGGCGTCGTACTCGTCCTGGATCTCCCCGACGATCTCCTCCAGCAGGTCTTCCAACGTGACGATGCCCGTCACGGTGCCGTACTCATCCCGCACCACGGCGATGTGGTTCTTGTTCACGCGGAAGTCCGCCAGGAGGTCGTCGATCCGCTTGTTGTCGGGGATGAAGAATGGAGGGCGCATGAGGTCGCGGATGATTGGGGCCTTGCCGCTCTGGGTAGCCTCCAACGCGTCCTTAACGTGGACGACGCCGACGATGTGGTCGAGGTCGCCGTCGTACACGGGTAGGCGCGAATGGCCGCTCTTCCGCACGAAACTCACCAGCTCAGGGATGCCCGAATCGGCGGCGATGGCGGTGATATCGAGCCGCGGGGTCATGATCCGATGCACGGTCGTATCGGCCAGTTCGAAGATGGAGTGGATCATCTCCTTCTCGGCAGACTCGATGACGCCGTGCTCCTCGCTCTGCTCCACCATGATCTTTAGCTCTTCCTCGCTCATGGCGGAGACGTGGAAGCTGGCCGTGCCCCCGAAGGGCCGTACCAATAGGTTGCTGGCGGCCGTAACACCGGCCACCACCGGCGAGAGGATCGTCTGCAGAACCGTCACCGGCAAGGCGGAGGCGAGGGCCAACGGTTCGGCCTTCTGGACAGCTATGCTCTTCGGAGTGATCTCGCCCACGATGAGGGTCAGCAGGCTGACGCTGAGGACCACGACCACCAGCGCGACGGCATGGGCCGCGCCGTGCAGGGCGGGAGCCACCCGGATGAGCCACTCGGCGGTGGGCTCCACTGCCTTCTCAGCGGCGGCGCCGGCCGAGAAGAGCGTCACCACGGTGATGCCGACCTGCAGGGTGGCCAGCATGCGCGTGGGGTGGTCCAGCAGGTTGGCCACCTGAATCGCCGCCCGGTTGCCTTCTTCCACGAGTTGCTCGATGCGCGACCTGCGCACGGTCAGCAGCGCGGCCTCCACCATTGCGAAGACCCCGTTGACGAGAACCAGCCCGAGCACCGTCAGCACGTCCGACCACGTCAGGGGATCGGAGCCCTTGACGGCATCGGCAGCCAGGGCCGACACCGGCAGAAGCAAGAGGAGCAGGGCGCAGCCAAACGGTGAGAAGCGTGCTCGTTCGTGGGGCAAATCGCGTTCGCTCATCGCGGTAGCCTGAGTACAGGCAGCAGCGGAAGGGCGCTCCGATGGCCGTCGGCCCATGCCTGCCTGATGTAGGGCATGAGCCAGTAGATGGCCGTGGTCAAGACCAGCCCGACGAGGGCGCCCATGACCACTTCGTGGATCGAGTGGATTCGGGCCTCGACGCGGCTCTGGGCGATGATGGCGGCGAGAAGCAGCGCCAGCACGGTGACGAGCGCGCTGTTCGCCGAGAAGATCACCGTTACGGCCAGGAAGAAACCAACCGCGGAATGTCCGCTGACGGGTCCGCCTTGCCAGAGCGCGGCATTGGAGCGGCCTGCGCGAAGCTTGCTGATCATCACAATCGTGGCGATGACCAGAATCCCGACGATGGCCACCACCAGCGGATCGGGGCGCACCGGCTGCATGCGCGCGGCCTTGGCGATGTAGCGCACGGGCTTGGTGCGCAGGAAGATCAACGAGCCGCATACTGCGGCATTCACCGATGCCACCAGCACGGCTCCCGCGGCGACATCCTTGGCGAGCTTGGCCAGAGGCTCGTACTTCTTCGACACCATGTCGACCACGGTCTCGATGGCCGTGTTGATCAGCTCCGTGGCCATGACCATGGCGATGCAGAGCATCAGGATCAGCACGCCCATCATCTCGACGCCCAGCATGAGCGCCGCCACGAGGACGAGGACGAGCATCATGAAGTGGACCTGCATGTGCCGCTGCGAACGGAAACAGTGCAGGACGCCTTCGAGGGCGTAGACGAAGCTGTCGGTTGGTAGCTTGGTGCGCATCATAGGGCCGGGTTGCCGCCTTGCCTGCGGGACGCTTCGCGTTGCATCACAGCGCCGCGGGCGCCCATGGCTTCATAGGCCAGAGCCTCCATCACGGCGAGGGCCTCCGGCGTGTTGTCATCATAGCCCAGCAGGTGGAGGCAGCCATGCGCAGCCAGATGAACCAACTCATCGTCGATCGGCACGCCGCGGGCTGCGGCCTGCCTACGAGAGGTGGGGTAGGCAATCACGATGTCACCCAGGGTGCCCTGCAATGCCTCAACCGCACCGGCGGCCGTCTCGGGTGTGATCCCGGCGGCGTAGCCGAAGGAGAGAACATCGGTGGCGCGGTCAATGCGCCTGTAGGCGCCGTTCAGCTCGCGGATGGCGTCGTCGTCCGTTATTCGCACGCAGACCTCGGCCCTTCGGACACCGTGTCGGCGCAGCAAGCCGCCGATGATGCGGCATATGCGCGTCTTCGGCACCGGCTCCGATACGTCAGAGATCACACTCGTCGGCACGTGACAGGCTTCGCCTCTTGAGGTAGAGCGTCGGGATCGTTCCCCGACGGGTCTATCATACCTGAGCCGGAGCCGGCACGGAAGACGGCGCGCTCAGGTCCGACGGCGGGGGTAGCGCTGGAAGGGTCGCCGTGAAGGTGCTACCCTTGTGAAGTTCGCCGGCGACGGTAATCGTTCCGCCGTGCGCCTCAACGATGCGCCTGACGATGGAGAGGCCCAAGCCGGTGCCGCCGGACTGCCTCGAGCGCGCCTTGTCCACACGGTAGAACCGCTCGAATATCCGTTCGCGCTCGTGTTCCATCAAGCCGATGCCGGTATCCGAGACATCGATCTTCGCCGCCTGACCCTCCCGCCAAGCGCGAACCGCCAGTCGTCCGCCGGCCGGCGTGTACTTGATGGCGTTGTCCACCAGGTTGATCAGCACCTGCTCCAATCGGTCCGTGTTGCCGGCGACGCGCAGCCCCGAATCCACAGCCACATCCAGGCTCTGTCCGGCGGCGTCGGCCTGCGGGGCCAGCTTCTGGGTCACCCGGAGTATCAGGTCATCCAGCGCCACCTCAACCGCGGTGACCGGCCGCGACTCCGCTTCGGTCAGCGCCAGCAGGTCGTCGGCGATGCGCGTGAGCCGCTGCGTCTCGGAGATGATGTTCCCGAGGAACCGCGTTGCTACCGCAGGGTCGCGCAAGGCGCCGCCCTCGAGCGTCTCGGCCAGGGCGCGAATAGAGGCCAGCGGAGTCCGCAACTCATGGGACACGTTGGCAACGAAGTCCTGCCGGACCGTCTCAAGCCGCTTCACCTCGGTCGTGTCCCGCACAACCAGCAACACGGGGGACTCCGCATCTCCCAGGCGCACCGCCGACGCGACGGCCGAGGTGTCCGACCGTGCCTGTTCGCACAAATCCACCTGACGGACCGGAACGCCGATGCGGGCCTGACGCACGGTATCCACCAGACCGTCCAGCAGCGCCGCCCGGACCGATACGGATCTGGAGCCCGGCGTTGATCCCAGCATCTTCCAGCCGAGGTCGTTGGCCTCTATCACGATGTCGTCGGCATCCACAACCAGGACCGCGCAGTCGATGAGGTCCATCAGCGCGGCGTGCCGTAGGCGAAGCGCAATGGCCTCGGAGGCGGCGGATCGGGCGGCGGCCTCCAGTTCGGCGACTGTACGCTCGGTTCGGATGATCCGCTCGCGTGCGCGGCGCAGCATCACCGCGGCCAGCGTCGTGGCCGCGATGCTGAGGCCGAGAACCAGGAAGCCCAGTGGGTTCATGGGCTAGGGCGCCGCCAGCTTGTAGCCGACGCCGCGAACGGTCACGATTCGCTCGGGGTGCGCAGGGTCGGCCTCGATCTTGCTCCGGAGCCAGCGGACATATACGTCGATGGTGCGCTCGTCGACGTAGGCGTCGGCGCCCCATACGCGATCGAGCAGGAGCTGCCTTGTGAAGACACGCCCGGGACTGGCCGCCAGAAAGCGCAACAGATCGAACTCCTTGGCTGTCAACTCCACCGCGTCGGCGCCGACGAGGACCTCGCGCGACGCCGAGTCGATGCTGAGGTCGCCCACACGGATGGCCGGCGATGCATCGTCGGTCGAAGGCGTCGCCCTGCGCAACACGGTCCGCACGCGGGCGACCAACTCCCGTATGCTGAAGGGCTTGGTGACATAGTCATCCGCGCCGAGCTCGAGGCCCACCACGCGGTCAGCCTCCTCGGCGCGCGCCGTCAGGAGGATGATGGGCACCAGGTCATTGCGCTTGCGCAGCGTCCTGCAGATGTCCAGCCCGGAGCCCGACGGGAGCATCACGTCCAGCACGATGAGGTTCGGCTTGCCCCGTCGGGCGGCCTCAAGGCACTCCAAGGCGTCGGATGCCACCGTGACGGAATAGCCCTCTTGCCTGAGGCTGTAGGCGACCGCTTCGGCGATAGGCGCCTCGTCGTCCACTACCAGGATGCGCTCAGCGCTCATATCAACCAAACCGGCCGCGGATGTAGTCGTCCGTACGCTTGTCGCGGGGCGAGGTGAACACAACGTTCGTGGGCCCGAACTCCACCAGGTCGCCGGTGTGGAAGAATCCGGTGATGTCCGAGACGCGGGCGGCCTGCTGCATGTTGTGCGTCACGATGACGATCGTCACCGTGTCGCGCAGCTCCCGCATCAGCTCCTCGATGTGGTACGTGGAGTTGGGGTCGAGGGCTGAGCAGGGCTCATCCATCAGGATCACGTCCGGCTCCACCGCAAGCGCGCGCGCGATGCAGAGACGCTGTTGCTGGCCGCCGGAAAGGTCGAAGGCCGACTTGTGCAGCTTGGCCTTGACCTCCTCCCAGAGGGCGGCTCGCTTCAGGCTGCGCTCCACAATCTCGTCGAGCCGCGACTTCTTACGCTCGCCGTGGATGCGCGGGCCGTATGCCACGTTCTCGTAGACCGATTTCGGAAACGGATTGGGCCGCTGGAAGACCATGCCGATGGCCTTGCGCAGGGCGACGACATCGACATCCGGCGCATAGATGTCGTGCCCATCGAGAAGGACCGATCCCTCCACTCGGGTGCCGCGGATTTCATCATTCATCCGGTTCAGGGTGCGGAGGAAGGTCGACTTACCGCAGCCAGACGGCCCGATCAGCGCCGTGATGGAGCGCGAAGGAAGCTCCATCGTGTTGTCGCGGAGCGCCTGGAAGCCGCCATAGTAGAAGTTGAGTCCCTTGACCGCCAGCTTCGGCAGCACTGCATCACCGTCGGCGGCATCGGTTCGGTCCGACGCCAGGGCCGGGGCGTCGATGGAATGGAAGGCGTGGACGCCTGCCTCCGAGGCGCGCCCGATGCCGGTGAGGCGGATGGCTCCGGTGGCAGGTCCACTCATTGCTTGGCCACGAGTCCTTCGGCCGATACGCCGAAGGCATCCGGCATGGCCCTGGCGGTGTCTTCGGCCTTGACCTTCACATCCGTGCCGGCCACCTGGCCGCTGAGGATGACGCGACCGTCCTTCACCTCGACCTTGATGCCGGCCTTGGCCAGCACGGGATCGGCCTTGAACTTGGCCTCCAGGTCCGACTTCAGCTTGCCGTCATTGGCTGCCACCACGTCGGGCCGGGAGGTGGAGGCCTCAGGCCCGGACGTGGACGGATCGGCCGGCTTGGCGCATCCGGCCAGCGCCGCCCCGCAGAGCATTGCGGCGGCCAGACCTTGCAGGCCACGTATGGCCCGATGCCAGTGTCGCATGTCAGTCTCCTTGATCCTGCTTACCACTTGCGCGCCCGCCGGGCGCGCATCCGGAGGAATATCCCCGATGCGTTGATCGCCACCACGAGACCGATCAGGACCAGCGCGATGCCTGACTGCAGTCCCAGAGACGGGTTCGGAACCTGCGTCACCACGAAGTAGAGGTGGTACGGCAGCAGCATGGCCTGGTCGTTGAGGCCCCTGGGAAGCGTCGGCATGAACGATGCGGCGCAGGTGATCATCACCGGCGCCGTTTCGCCGGCCGCGCGGCCGACGCCCAGGATCGCGCCGGTCAGTACGCCCGGCAACGCCGCCGGCAGGACCACGCTGCGGATGGTATGCCACTTCGTGGCCCCAAGTCCCAGCGACGCTTCGCGGAACGATGACGGTACCGCCAGGAGCGCCTCCTCAGTCGAGGTGATGATGATGGGCAGGATCACCACCGCCAGCGTGCAGCATCCCCACAAGATGCAGGGCTGCCCCCAGACGGGTCGGCTGGAGTGCAGGATGAACGCGTCGATGGAACCGCCTACAAACAGCACAAAGAAACCAAGGCCGAACAGGCCGTGGACGATGGACGGCACACCGGCCAGGTTCACGATGGCCAGGCGGATCACCCGGACGATGGGGGAGTGACCGGCATACTCCGTGAGGTAGACGGCCCCCGCGATGCCGAGAGGCATGGCGATCAGGACCGTGCCCACCATCAGGTAGACGGTGCCCACGATGGCAGGGAAGATGCCTCCGGACGCATCGATGGCGTTCGGCGGCTGTGTAAGGAACGCCCAGTTGATCTGCGATGCGCCGTGGTATACGACGTACCCGAAAAACCAGAGGACCGGCGCAACCACCAGCATGGCGCCGAAGCCCAGCGCTCCGAACGCCATGGTCTGGGTGCGGTGCGCCTTGGATCGGCTGCGACCAGCCAGAAACGTTGCAGACGCCGCGCCGGGATTCGCTGCGGGTGTCATGCCTGGGCCCTCCGATCAGCCTTGCCCAGGGCCATATGCGCAACCGCGTTCAGCGCGAAGGTGATGGTAAAGAGTACGACGCCGAGCATGAAGAGGGCGCGGTAGTGCGGCTCGCCGTTGGCTACTTCCAGCGCCTCGGCCCCGATGGTGCCCGTGATCGTGCGGACGGAGTGCGTGAACGCGTACCAGAGACCCTTGTCGGGGAGAACGCCGGCATTGCCGGTCACCATGATGACCACCATCGTCTCACCCACGGCACGCCCGACGCCCAGCATCACAGCGGCCAGGATGCCCGGCTTGGCGGCGGGCAAGACGATCCCGGCGATGCCCTGCCACCGCGTGGCGCCGAGGGCAAGGGAGCCGTCCCGGAATGATCGCGGAACCGCATTGATGGCATCTTCGGCGATCGTCGCGATGGTCGGGACCGCCATGAATGCCAGCATGATGGAGCCGACCATGGCGCTCTTTCCGGTGTCGAGGCCGAACAGGCCCTTGACCAGGGGGTTGATCGCCACCGCGCCCACGAAGCCTATGGCCACCGACGGCACGGACGCGAGCAGCTCAACCAGGGGCTTCAGCATGTCGCGCAACCAGGAGGGCGCCACTTCCGAGGTGAAGACGGCGGTGCTGAGAGCCAGCGGAACCGACATCGCCACGGCTCCGGCGGTGACCAGGAAGGAGCCCCACAGGTTGGGGAGCAATCCGAACCACGGTCCCTCGGG
>JAPLCQ010000006.1 GCA_026392115.1 Armatimonadota bacterium
GGAGCCGGCCGGGACGCCGGAGCCTCAAGCTCAGGGGGTAGCGGGCCATGTTGACGATCGAGCAACTGAGGTGGCTGGCCTCACCGGAGGGCGCCGCAGAGCGTCGAGCCGCCGCCGTGGGCGCTGCGCTGCCGCAGAAGCTGCTGCTGAGCCTGCGCCGCCGGCTCTCCCCGTGGCGGGCCGCCGCGGTGGCTGAGATCATCGACCTGCAGCAGCGAGCCGCCTCGCGCTTCGCGCAGGCAGGCGCCATGCTCTTTACCCGGCAGGGGCTGGAGCAGGCTTCGGGGGCCGCAACGGCCGAGTGGCGCGCCGCGCAGATGACCCGAGACGCGCTTGTGTATGACCTGTGTTGCGGCATCGGCGGCGACGCCATGGCGCTGGCCCGGCGGGGCCCGGTGGTGGCCGTCGATCGCGATCCCACCGCCGCGTTCTGCTCCGCGCACAATCTGGCCATCCGTGCGTCCGGGCGACCCACGCCGGTGGCGGTGGCCGATGTGCGTTGCCTCCGCGGCTCTCCGGACGCCTTCGTGTTGGATCCGGCGCGGCGGCGTGACGGCCTGCGTCTGCGCGACCCGGAGGAGTGGTCGCCGCCACTGAGCGTCGTGCACGAACTGGTCGAGCGCTGGCAGTCAGGTGTTGTGAAGGTCTCCCCGGCCATTCGGGACGACGCCCTGGAGGCCCTGGGCGGCCGTGTGGAGTTCGTCTCGGAAGGGCGGGAGTGCAAGGAGGCCGCGGTCTGGTTCGGCGCGGTCGGACCAGAGGCCGTCCGCTCAGCCGTTGTGCTGCCGGCCGGGGTCCGGCTGTGCCGTGATCCCGGTATCGGACCCGCCGATGTCGCCGACCTGCAGGCATGGCTCATGGAGCCCGATCCGGCGGTGATTCGCGCGGGCCTTCTGCCGGAGCTATGCGCGTTGGTCGCCGGCTCCTTGGTCGACCATGAAGTCGCCTACGTGACGGCGGACGCGCCGGTGTCGACTCCGTTTGGTCGCTGGTACCGGGTCCTCGGCCAGTCGACGTTGCGGCCAAGGAAGATCGCCCAGGACCTGGCTCGACGTGGGTTCCACGCGGTGGCCGTGAAGAGGCGTGGCGCGCCGGTGGAGCCAGAGCAACTGATGCGTGAGTTGCCGCGCACGGGTGGCGAGCCCGCCGTCGTGGTAGCGACGCGGCTGCAGGGACGCCTGACAGCCATTATCTGTGGCGAAGGTGAGCAGGAGCCGGGGACGTCCGCGGCGTAGCTATGGTTCGGGCGTACATTGCGGCGCCGAAGGAGTGTGATATGGCTAGTGACGTGGAGCGGCCGGGCGCCATCGGGCGCAGGGACTTGCTGCGGGCTGCCGCAGCCGCGGGTGTCGCCGGCGCCGCCGGCGGAGCCGCCAGGGCGCAGGCGAACTCGCGAATCGGGCTGGGGTTCATAGGCGTCGGCGGCCGCGGGTCCTGGCTCTTCAACGACTTCATCCGCCGAACGGCAGATCCCGCCGCTGGGCTCGACATCGTCGCGGTCTGTGATGTCTGGGACCGCCGGGCGCAGGATATGGCGCGGGCGGCTGGCGGCAAGCCCAAGGTCTTCCGCGACTACCGCGAGGTCCTTGCCATGAAGGGCGTGGATGCAGTTGTCGTGGCAACGCCCGACCACTGGCATTCCAAGATCACCATCGAGGCCATGAAGTCCGGTCGCGACGTCTATTGCGAGAAGCCGCTGACGCTCTACTGGGAGCAAGCCAAGGAAGTCGCCCGCGTCAGCCGCGAGACGGAGAAGATCGTGCAGTGCGGGGCGGGCTCCGGCTCCGACGGCGCTTGGTGGACCGCCCGCGACGTGATCAAGCAGGGCGGCATCGGACCCGTCATCTGGACTCAGGGCGGCGCGTTCCGCAACGATCCCTCAGGCGACTGGAACTGGGGCATCCAGCCTTGCAAGCCCGGCGTTGATCTCGATTGGGACCTCTGGCTGGGCTGGAAGTACGGGCTCGCGGCGAAGCGGCCCTACGACGCGGAACGATACAGCCGGTTCCGCAAGTACTGGGACTACAGCGGGGGCCTCGCCACCGACCTGCTCTACCACACCTACGCCCACCTGGCGATCGCCCTGGACCATGAGCTTCCCACTCGCGTGGTCGCGGCAGGCGGCCAACCCGTGCACAATCTGACCAACGACCATCGCGAGGTGCCCACGCTCTTCACCGTGACTACGGACTACGCCAGCCAGCGGCAGTGTCTGCTGGTAGGGACGCAGGAGTGCGAGGAGGGCGTCGCCGAGTTGGTGCGCGGCCAGAAGGCCGTCCTCTCCACTGGCGGCCCAGGCGTCATCGTCCGCCCGCAGGCTCCGTTCCGCGACGAGATGATGAGCCTGGCCCGCTCGCTGGACTGCTACCGCGGAGCCGAGCTGGTGACGCACAAGGAGGGCGACCGCACCATCCTTGACGAGATCCGCGTCGCCTCAAAGTACAACTGGGACCACATAGGGAACTGGGTGGACTGCCTTCGCAGCCGCCAGCAGCCAACGCTCAACGCGGATCGTGCGTACAGAGTGATGGTGCCCATCGCCCTGAGCGTACTCTCCTACCGGAGCGGGCGCGCCATGCTGTTTGACCCGGAGAAGCAGGAGCTCACGCGACGTATTCCGGCGTCGGTTTGACGGAGCGCGCCGGCTCCGGAATGGGGGAGCGGCCGCCTATGGTTCGACGCAAGATCGTGGCTCATGGCCTCGCCTGTGCGCTCTGCGCTGTGGCCCTTTGGCTGCTGCCTCTCTGCGAGCTCACGGTGCGGGGCCTCCTCTCCGCCTCGGGCAGGGGCGATGCTCCGCCTCTGCCGCCGGAGACCGAGCCCATTCCCGCGCCGCTCTGGTGGAGCCGGTCGGTCTACTCATTCGTCATGGCTCTGGGCGGCCTCAATCCGTCCGTGGTGCTCCTCGTCCTCGTCGCGCTGGCGCTACCCATTGGCTACTGCTTTCTGCGCAGCGTCAACGGCAGCTTCCGGCTCACAACGGGTGTTGACTGGGATAGCGGTCTCCTCTTCCGCACCTACCTTCACGCGGCGCCGATCACGAAGACCGTCCTCGTGATCGTCACTGCGGCTCCCGTACTGGCGGCCGTGCTGAGCCTCCTGGCCTGGTTGCCGCTGCCCGGCGGGCTGAGCGCCGCGTTGCAGGCCATGGTTGCCGGTGCCTTGGCCTGGCTGTCGCTGAGCCGCCACGGCATCGCGGGCGACCTGGAGGACGGTAACTACCTGTTTCCTTCGGATCGAGCCGCGCGCCGTTCGCTGCCGGGCTCCGGAGCGCTATTTGGGTTGGCCGTATGCCTGTCGCTGCCCGCCTATGCGGCGGTTGCGCCCGCCCCATGGCTCTCCTTCTGGACTGCCATCGGCGGCGTCGGATCGCACGACTGGACGCTGCTGGCCGCTGTGGGAGCCGCGGTGGTGGGCGTCGCCGCGTTCTGCACCGCCTGGTTGACGACCACCCTTGGGCCGGGAATCGCTCTCGGCCAGGGTCGCAGCCGCTGGGTCGGTCCGGTGGTTGTGCTGGCGCTGATGGGTGGCCTGGCGAGGTTCGTGTGGCCCGCGGTGGCCCTCCACAGGTTCGACTACAGCGTGCGACATGCGGGAGCCGCGCCCGCGGCGCTCGCGGCGCTCTCCCCGCCCGCGCCGATGGATCAGGACCCGCCGTTGCTCCTTGTTACGGGCGACGCGGCGGCGCATGTCCGGATCGGCGGCGACGACGTACCGATCATCGGCAAGGGCGCCGTGACGGCCAGAGGCATTGAGGCGCTGCTTACGCGACGCGGTTACCGCTCTGCCGTGGCGGCGCCTGCCCTGTGGCGTCTGCACCGGGCCGCCCAAGTGGCCATGGACGTTCCCGCGGCGGCGCGCCTTGAGCTGTTGGGCGCCACGCGGGTTGGGGATGCCACCTTCTCAGCGATGCTCATGGATCGCGCCCGGCGGTGGCCGGCCTCGGCAACGGCAAGGTCAGCCGCACTCGCACTGGCCGATGAGCGCCTGTACAAATGCGTTGATCCGCGCGCATCGCTACGGGTGGGCGACCTGCTCGCGCGGGCGGGCCTTACTGCCAGGGCCCGGGTCCTCTATGCCCGCGCCGGAGTGCCGGCCTCTCGCGTTTCGGAGCGGCTGGAGCGCGTGCCGGCGGTGAAGCCGTGTCGCGTCACGGGTACGTTGACGGTGGCCGGCCAGCCGCTGAACGACGCACTGGTGGGGCTCATCGAGGCGCGATCAGCGTGGCTCAGCCCGCAGGAGCGCACGGTGGGAGCCGAGCGGCCGGCGGGCTGGTTGAGGGGCCTGGCGGCCACTGCGCGCGTCTCGCCGCAGGGCCGCTTCATGTTTGAGGATGTCACCCCCGGCGAGTACCGGCTGCTCATTCGCGCACCGTCGATCGCTGCCGGCAGTGGGAGCCAGACGTGGCGCGTTACCGCGGAGTGGGATGTCCGCGAGCCGTTCTACGTCTCCGGCGCCGCATCGTCCATGGGCGCGATCCGGCTGGAGTCGACTAGTCCTCGTCCTCCTCGGGCGCCATCTGAGCGAGCACGTCCTCGGCGCTGATCGGGTTGGCCACCGGTGTGTCCTGGACCACATGGCCGTCCTTGAACCGGATGATCCTCTTGGCGTGCTCCGCGATGTCTTGCTCGTGCGTGACGATTACCACGGTCTTGCCCTGACGGTTCAGCCCCTGGAAGATAGCCATGATCTCCTGGCCGGTCCGCGTGTCCAGGTTGCCCGTGGGTTCGTCGCCGAAGATAATGGGCGGGTCGTTCACCAGGGCCCGTGCGATGGCGACCCGTTGCTGCTGGCCGCCGGAGAGCTCGTTGGGCTTGTGGTTCACTCGATCGCCGAGGCCCACGATGTCGAGGCACTTCCGTGCCACCTGCTCACGGTGGCGCGTGTTGTTGTAGAGCATGGGTAGCTCCACGTTGCGCAACGCCGAGGTCCGGGGCAGCAGGTTGAAGGTCTGGAAGACGAAGCCGATCTTCTTGTTGCGGATTTCGGCCAGTTGGTTGTCGTTCAGCTTGGCTACCTCAACGCCGTCCAGCGTGTAGGAGCCTCCCGTGGGCCGGTCCAGGCAGCCGATCAAGTTCATGAAGGTCGATTTGCCGGAGCCGGAAGGGCCCATGATCGCCACAAACTCGCCGGGCGCCACCGTGAGGGAGACGTGCCGAAGTGCGCGCACCTCCATCTTGCCCATCTTGTAGGTCTTGCTCAGGCTCTGCACTTCGATCAGCGGCTGCGGTTGTTGGCTCATTCTGTCCTCACCTGCGGCGCCTTGGGGCCGACCCGTTCGGCTCGGCCCCGGCTCGCGGATTACTTGGCGCGGCTCTCCAACTGGCCCATGAACTCGCTCAGCATCTGCTTGGCGCGGCCCGTGAAGGGGCTCTTCGGCATGCTGTCCGGGTTCAGCGGGTTGAACGGCTTGGGGTCAGGGATGGAGGCCGGATCGAACGAGCGCCCCGCGCCTGCCGTGCTGCGCCCGCCCATCATCCCGCCGCCGCCCGAGCCGCCCCCGGCGCCCGGTCCGCCGCTGAGCTCCGAGGCAAGGACCTTGAGCTGGCGCTCGGTCAGGGGCCTCGTGATGGCCTTGCTCAGCTCCAGCGCCGCATCATTGGTCATCACCTTCTTGCTGGTCCAGGGCTTGATCGCGGACAGGATCGTCTTCGCCTGGCTCTTGTCGAGCGCCGTGGCGGGCTTCTTGTTCATCTCGCCGATGGCCCGGAGCGTCTGGGTGACCGTCATGACGTGCTTGTTGTTCTTCATGAAGGTCTGCCAGGCCTTCACCTTGCCCTGGAGGACCTGCTGCTGAGCTGGCGTCAGGTTGCCCATGGGGCCCTGCGCCGCGGCGCCCGATGCCGCCCAAACAAGGGTTGCCGCGCACGCGGCCAGAGCGATGCGTCTCGACATGGTTACTACCTCCTCGGAGCCGCGCCTTGCACGGCTACTCGTATCGCAGAGCCTCTATCGGGTTCATCTTGCTCGCCTTGAGCGCCGGATAGAAGCCAAAGAAGATGCCCACCAGCACCGAGAAACTGAAGGCCATCGCCACGGTTTGCGCCGTGATGACGACCGTCCAGTTGTTGTTTTCGCCGATCAGCCGCGAGCCGGTCATTCCGACGTAGACGCCCAGCAACCCGCCGGCCACCGACAAGAACAGGGCCTCCAGCAGGAACTGGCCCAGGATGTCCTTGCGCTTGGCGCCGAGCGCCTTGCGTACCCCGATCTCCCGGGTCCGCTCCGTCACTGAGACGAGCATGATGTTCATGATGCCGATGCCGCCCACGATGAGCGAGACGATGGCCAGGCAGGTTATGAGGAGCGAGAACGTGCCCTGTTGATCGCTCTGCGTCTGCGCCATATCGGCCTGGTTGAAGATGATGAAGTCGGAGCTGCCGCCCTGCGCGATCTTGTGGCGGCGCCGCAACACCGCCTCCATCTCCTCCTGAGCCTTATCCATCACCTCGGTGCTGCGCGCTTGAACGGTGATGTTCTGGATGTTGTCCATGCCGAAGAGCCGGCGCATGGCCGTCGTGACGGGCACGTAGAGCGCATCGTCCGGATTGCGAAACCCCATTCCGCCCTTCTGCTTCAGGCGACCGATCACCTGAAACGAGGTCCCCTTCACCTTGATCGTCTTGCCGATGGGATTCTGCTGGTCAAAGAGGTCCTTGGCCGTGGTCGAGCCCAGCACAGCCACACGCCGAAGCGACTTCACATCCTTCTGCGTAAAGTACTTACCGAGCTCCATCTCGTGGTTGCTGATGTCGGGGTATAGCTCGCCGGTCCCGTTCACACTGGTCGTCGTGTTTCGGTTCTGGTACTTGATCTGGGCGGAGCGCCCCACGGACGCCGATACGCGCAGGGCGGATGGGCACTCGCGCATGATCGCGGCGGCATCTTCCAGCCGCATCGTGTTGATGCTGCCGAATCCGAAGCTGGCTCCGCCGCGGCGCTGCTGGCCCGGGAAGGCCGTCAGCACGTTGGTGCCGAGCCGCTGCATGCTCTCTGCCACAGCCTGCTTCGAACCCTCGCCGATGGCCACGGCCGTGATCACCGCAGCCACTCCGATGATCACGCCGAGCATCGTCAGGAATGACCGCAGCTTGTTGGCGTTCAGGCCGCGAAGGGCCATCAGAACCATAATCATGGGTGAGGCCCTACGCCTGCAGCCTGGGCGCGATCGCTCATCGCCCGCGCCCGCGGCCCATGCCGCCGGGGCCGCCGCCGCCGAAGGGGCTGCTGGCCTGCTTCGGGCCGGGTTCGATCCTCTGGATGACGACGATCTCGCCCTCTTTGGCGCCGCTTGGCAGTTCCACGCCGTCGTTGCCCTCGATGCCGGGCTCCACTCGCCGCTTCTCCACCTTCACGCCTACAAGGAGGTTGGGGTCGGGTTCGCCGCCGACCTTGGGATCCACCGGCGCCACTTTGCCGGTGCCGTTGGTCACCTCGATGAACTTGCCGTCGTCATCGGAGCGAATGGCATCCAGCGGAACGATGACGCAGTTGTCCTTCTCCTCCTTCACGAACTCGCAGGTGGAGTTCATGCCGGGCTTCAGCAACCGGAACGAAGGGGCGGAGTTGTCGATCTCGACGCGCACGTGGACATTGGTCACGTTCTGCTCAACCACCGCCTGGGGGCTGATGCGCGTCACCGTGCCCTCGAAGGGAAGGCCGGGATAGGCGTCGATGCTCACCTCGACCTTGCCGCCGTCATCGACGTTGGCGATGTTGGTCTCGTCCACGGTCACATCGACGTACATGCGGGTGATGTCGCCGAGCTGGAGGATGTTGTTGCCCGTCGCGGCGAACGAGAGCGCCGAACTGATGATCGTGCCCTGCTCCACGTACTTCTTGAGGATCACGCCGTCGGCAGGAGCGCGGACGGTGGTCTGCTCCAGGGTGTTCCTAGCGTTCACCATGGTGGCGCCGGCGCGCTGCATGGAGGCTGTTGCGGTGGCGATGTCCAGCGCCTTGATGGCGTCGTTGGTCTTGTTGGCCTTGGCCTGCCGCAGGTTCGCTTCGGCCTGGTCCAACGCCGCCTGTGACTGTTTGAGCACGGCGCGCGCCTCTTCCAGCGACTGCGTGCGGGTCTCGATGTCGACGCGCTGGGCGACGGCGTTGTCGAGTTGCGCCTGCGCCTGCCGTACCCGAGCCTCCGCCTGCTCGACGCCTGCCTTCTGGGCGGCTCCCAGGGTTCGGAGCTTCTCCTGTGCGGATCCGAGCGTGGCGGCGGCCACTTCGAACGTAGCCTCGGCGGAATCGACGGCCGACTGTGCGACGAACCCCTTGGCAACGAGGCTCTTCTGGCGGTCGAGGTTCAGCCGCGCGTTGTGCACGTTCGCGTTGGCCTGGTCCACTGCCGCCTTGGTCGCGGCCTGCTCCTGCGGATTGGTCGCGTCGAGCTGGGCGCGTTGCTGCTCCGCCGAGTTCAGGTTGGCCTTCGCCTGTGCGATCGCCGCCTCGGTCAGCGAGGGCTGCGTTCGGGCTGCCAGCTCGGCGCTGCGAAGCCGCGCCTCCGATGCCCGCAGCGAGGCGGCGGCGCCGGCGGCCTGAGCCTCCGCGGTCTCGATGGACGTGCTCGACTGCTTAACCTGAAGTTCGTGGGTCTTGCGGTTCTGCGCGACGCGGGCCGCAGCCGAGTCGATGTCGGCCTGGGCGGTGTTGACGTTCAGCTGCGTATCGGACGGATCAATCTTGGCCAGAACCTGGTTCTTCGTGACCAGCGAGCCTTCGTCTACGAGCAGGGCGTCCACCCGGCCACCGGCCTTGGACTTGATGTCTACCGTGGTCCAGGGCATCAGTACTCCGGTGGCCGACACGGTCTTCTTCACCGTGCCGAAGCTCACCTTGGTGATGCGGAACTTCACCTCGTCCTCGGTGCTCGGCGTTCGTAGGCGGGTCGTCGCGAAGTAGCCGGCGCCGCCCATGGCCAGAACGATTACGGCTATGATGGCTGCTCGCTTCATGCCTTGCCTCCGGCGGCGACCTTGTCTGCCGAACCCGTCGCACGCAACAGGCGGGCCTCGGCCACATGGAAATCGTAGATCGCCTGCACGGCGTTGGTCTCCGCCGTTACCAGCTGGGAGCGCGCCGTGATGACGTCGACGACCGTTCCGGCTCCGCTGGTGTAGCTCTCGGAGGCCGCCTCGAAGTTGGCCTTCGCCGATGCCGCCGCCGCTTCCGCCGCCGCCGAACGGGCCCGGGCTTCCTCCTTCAGCAGATATGCCTGCTCCACCTCGAGCTGCACGGCCTGCCGCTGAAGCTCCAGTTGCTGACGAGCCTGCTCTTCCGCCGCCGCTGCCGAGCGCACCTGCGACCGCGCCAGTCCGGCGTCGAAGAGGGGATACGTGATGGCCGCGACCACCGACTGGCTGTCGCCGGCGTCCGGGTTTAGCCAGTAGGAGGCGCTTGCGTTGGCCTCCAGGACGATGCCCGAGTTTATCTTTGCCAAACGCGTGCTCTGCCGACTCGACTCGATGCCTGCGTCCAGTTCCTTGAGATCCGGGCGATGGCTCATGGCAGACTCGAGGTAGTACGCCGCTGCGTGCGGGTCCGGTTCGGTTGAAGGCGCGGGCGTCGGCGTGTCCGCCAGCACGATCGCCACGGGCGTTGAAATCCCCATCGCCTTGCGGAGGGTGATCTCGGCTAGCCGCGCGTTGTTCTTCGCGATGCTCACCTGCACCATGACGTTGGCGTAGTCGGCGTCGGCCTGCAGGGTATCGATCTTTCGGACGGTCTGGGCTTCTACGGCCGCTCGGACCGACTCAAGGGTCGTTCGAGCCCTCTCCGCGTTCGTGACCTGTACGCGTACCAACTCGCGGCTCCGAAGCACTTCGTAGTAGCCGGAGGTGACGTCGAGGATCACGCCCAAGCGCGTATCGGCCAAGGAGTAGCGCGAGGCGAGCGCGCCCGCCCTCGCCGATGCCACGTTGGCTTCGCGTCGACCGGTATCGTACACCAGTTGGCGGACGGTGACCGACGTGGCGGTGGTCTCCGAGCGGACGGTCATGGAGCCGCCACCGGTGTCAGAGCGGGATCGGTCGAACGAGTACTGGACCTTGGGGCCGACCTGTGGGAAGTAATCCGACAGGGCTGACGTGACCCGAGCCTCGGATGAATCCTGTCGGCTTCGCGCGATGGCCAGCGACGGCTGGCTCTTCAGGGCGATGCTGATGCACTGGGTCAGTGTCAGGGGCTTGCTGAGGTCGGGTTGGGGTTGCTGTTTTCCCTGGGACAGGGCCCAGGCCGGCGCGGTGGCGGTCGCTAAGATCACCGGCGCCAGGGCGACGAGGCGCCGGGACGGCAGACACAGGTGGCGGTACACCATGGCGGACGAGGGTCTCCTTTGCGCAACGGACTGCTGTATGAAGCATACACCTAGACGGCTATACCGAGTGGTAGTTTCAGCGCAGTCGTGCTCGCTACCACTCGCGGATGGGGTCCCGTAGTCTGCGCACAACCACTCGTCCGGGCCGTACCAGAGCCTGGCAGGCGAGGCGAGCGTGCGTCGGCAGCCCGGGAGCCGTGTTCAGGCGATCCCGCTCGGGCTGATCCATGGCACTCAGGAACCCGCGGCCGAAGACGACCTCCACGCAGCATGACAGGCAGGCGCAGTTGCCCAGACAGACGTGCGGCATAGCGACGCCCGCCATTCGGGCGGCGTCAAGCAGCGTATAGCCCGAGGGCGCGTGCACCTGCACGCCCGCGTCGACGAACTCGACGAGGCAGTCACCGGCGCTCGCCTCCACCTCGCGGTCGGGCTCAACAAGCTTCATTCGGTGTCGGCCAGCATGACGCACCAGGCCGCCTCTCCGGCACGGCGTTGCCGCTTGTAGAGGCCCGCCAGCGCCTGCAACGCTTCGGCCGCCTCCTCTTCAGATGTCGCCACGCCGACGGCCGCCAGCATCTCGCGCTCCGCGGCCCCGGCGTCGCCCAGAGCCATGAACCGGCCGGCGATCTCCAGACGTGCGGCCGACAGGATGCCGCGGCCGGCCATGATGATCTCCTCAAGCGGGTCGCCGTCCTCCGCCGCGGGCGCAAGCGCACGGTACTCCTTCAGGCAGGCGGCCAGCACGTGTCCCTCCGACCTGGCCGGACCCAGGTCGTATTCCTCGAGGCGCGATGAGATCGACGCCGGTTGGCGCAACGCCGTGTGGAGAGCCCGAACCCGCTCCTCCTCCGATCCTGCCAGGCACGCCGCGGAATACCACGCATCAACGAAGAAGGGCGCCTCGCCGCAGGCGGCTCGGGCGGCGTCGAGCGCTCCAGCGTGATCGCCAAACCCGTGGCGACGCCATGCCTGCCGCAACAGCGGGGCAGCCCCGCAACGCGTCGCACGGCCCTCGGCTAGGTCCCGCTCCGCTGTCGGCAACGAACCGAGCTCCGGCCAGTCTGGAGGCGGCGCCATACCGAGCTTCCGGATGTGACGGACCGCCTCCTCAGCCTCCTCCGGCTCGTCCTCCCTGAGCGCCGCGAAAGCCGCCCATGCTCCGAGCCCGTCCAGGCCACGCGCTACCGGCTGGAGGTGCAGAGCCTCCTCCTCGTACCGTAACACCACCGGAGCCCCCGGGGCGTGCTCATTCGAGAGGTAGAGCCCGTAAGTGGCATGGTCGTCCACTGCGAATGGGTGGAAGCGGGGGAACATGCCGCACCACGTGGACAAGCCATCGAGCGTCTCCTCGGGGTCGAGGGGCGCCAGTGGACCCAATGAGAGCTCCTCGCACAAGAACCGGCAGACTGGCCGGGTGAGGTCCACTCCCCAGCGGGCGAGGTATTGGGATTGCAGTCGCTCGGCCTTCACGATGGAAACTCCTTCGCTACGCGGTAGAATAGGCCCTGACACAGGCGCTGGACCGAACCCGCCCTTCGACGCGGTCGTGTTTGCACCTCAGTGGCGGCGGCAGTGTACTGCATCGCCCTCCATTGTTGACACAGCCGATGAGGCTGTGCTATAGTGTCCAGCACACTCGGTGAGCCACTGGTTCGCCGGGTTGTTGTTTGTGCGGTGGTCTGTGCGTGATCGTGCCGGGTTACCCGAGTGGCCAAAGGGGGCTGACTGTAAATCAGCTGCGGAACGCTTCAGTGGTTCGAATCCATTACCCGGCACTCTCAATCTCGCATTTACACCAACACAAACTGAGTCGGGCCGCTCGCAGGGGCGGAGGTTGTGCCCACTTAGCTCAGCGGCAGAGCACTTCTTTGGTAAAGAAGAGGTCATGGGTCCGATTCCCATAGTGGGCTCCACACCCTGAGTCGTCAAACCGGGTGCCATGGCAGGTAGCGATACGGTCGTTCGGCGTAAGGGGTCTGCCCCCATGCCGATGTGTCACCGCAGAGTGTACTGCCATAGCACGGTATGTCTCAAGCCGGAGGAATTGGATGGGTAAGCAGCGATTCGAGCGCAACAAGCCGCACGTGAACATCGGTACGATCGGTCACGTGGATCACGGCAAGACGACGCTGACGGCAGCGATCACTCGGTGTCTGGCATCTGCAGGCGGCGCCAAGTACGTGGCGTACGACGAGATCGACTCGGCTCCTGAAGAGAAGGCGCGTGGCGTCACGATCAACACGTACCACGCCGAGTACCAGACCGAGACCCGGCACTACGCTCA
>JAPLCQ010000124.1 GCA_026392115.1 Armatimonadota bacterium
CTCCATACGTACGCCTTCTTCATCGACAAGCAGTGCCCGTGGGTGACGCCCAAGCCCGACTCGCGCCTGGCAAGGTCGGCCACCTTCACGCTGGCCGAGCCGCTCGCGGCGGCCGCCGCGCGGCTCCGGGTCGCCGAGAGCGTGGCGGGCGTCTCGCCCATCACCGGTTTCTTCGTGCGGAACTCCGCGCTCCTGCGGGTTGACGACGAGCTGATCCAGTTCACCGCCGTCGACGCCCCCGGCGGCGCGCTGACCGGCCTGGTGCGCGGCGCCTGCGGCACGCGGCCGGCGGAGCATGCGGCGGGCGCGAAGGTCGACCAGCTGAAGGAGTGCTTCGGGCTGCTCGTGCCCGATCCCGAGACCGATATGCTGGCCGAGGTGGCCGGCGCCACGGCCGCCATGTACAACGAGTGCGGCTTCGACATGATCTATCTGGACGCGCTGGACGGCGAGGACATCCTGGGCGGCGCGGACGCGGCCTGGCACTACGGCTCCACCTTCGTCTATGAGCTGGCCCGGCGGCTCAAGCGGCCCGCGCTGATGGAGATGAGCACGTTCCACCACCACCTCTGGACCGTTCGATCCCGAATGGGCGCCTGGGACCACCCCAACCGGAGCCACCAGGCCTTCATCGACCTGCATGTGAAGGGCAACGAGACCAATCAGCGGATGTACCTGCCGGGCCAGCTCGGGTGGTGGGCGGTGAAGACCTGGCACGGCGCCGAAGGCGAGCCCACCTTCCGCGAGGACATGGAGTACCTCATGGCCAAGTGCGTGGGCTCCGGCGCCGGCTTCGCGCTCATGGGCATCGACCCCAACACCCTTCGCAGCGTGCCCGCCCTGCCGCGCCTGGCCGAGGCGATCCGCGCATGGGAGCGGCCGCGCCTGGCCGGGGCCTTCTCCGCCCCCGTGCGCGAGTGGCTGGCCCGCCCCGGCGCGCTCTTCACGCTGCTGCCCAAGCCCGGCGGCGCGCCCGACCTGGCGCCGGTGACGGCCCGGAAGCAACGCGTGGACCCCGGCGACGAGCGGACGCTCACCTGGAGCTTGCGGAACCCCTATGCGGCGCAGGCGCCCCGCATCCGCATCGAAGCCCTGACGGCGGCCCCGGACGGCGCGGGCGAGCCGGTCCTGGACCCCTCGCAGCCGGAGACCCTGACGCTTCGACAGGCCGCCCCGGGCATCGCGGCCGATCTGAAGCCCGGCGCGGGCCAGGCCGCATCCGGCGGTCCCGCGCGCTACGGCGTCCTCGCGGTCGGCAACGGCACGCAGAGCGCCCGAGGATCCTGGGCGCAGTTCGGGCGAGCCTTCGCCGCCCCGCTGAACCTCTCCGCGCGCCAGGGCGTGGGCCTCTGGGTGCGCGGTGACGGCCTGGGCGAGGTGCTGAACGTGCAGATGCGCAGCCCGGAGCACATCGTGGCAGGCATCGCGGAGCGCTACATCACCATCGACTTCACGGGATGGCGCCGCTTCCGGCTGGTGGAGCCCGAGGGCGTGCGCTGGGCAGACTATGCGTGGCCCTACGGCAATGCCTACTCGATCTACCGCGAGGGGGTGGCGTTCGGCGCCGTCTCCGAGGTCTCGCTCTGGGTGAACAACGTGCCGCCGGGCAAGACGACGGACCTGGGCGTCGGCGCGGTGGAGGCCGTCGCCCTGGCGGGCGGCGCCTTCGCCTCGCCCACGCTGCGGATCGGCGGGACCGCGATCACCTTCCCCGTGGAGCTCAAGACCGGGTGCTACCTGGAGTACGACGGCGCCGCCGCGGTGGTCTACGGACCCAGGGGCGAGGAGCTGCGGCGTGTGACGCCCACCGGCGGCCCGGTGAAGGCGCCAGCCGGAGCCTCCGAGGTCTCATGCTCGTTCGGAAGCCTGGGCGACGGCGCCCGCGCCCGCGTGACGCTGCTGCTGCGGGGCACCGCCTTCGCCGCCGACGCCCGCACGCTCCCCGCCGAGTCGGCGATCAAGTAAAATAGCAGCATGGCACACAGCAGACTGCCGCTCTACGAGCAACTGACCAACCGCCTGCGCCACGAGATCGACTCGGGAAAGCTGGCGGAGTGCCAGTACCTGCCGTCGGAACGCGAGCTGACCACCGAGTACGACGCCAGCCGCACGACCGTCCGCATGGCCTTGCAGTCGCTGCAGAAGGCCGGGTACATCTGCGCCGAAGACCGGCGCGGCCACCGCATCCTGGGCCGCCAGCCCGAAGGCCCGGCTCCGACGATCTGCCCCGTGGCGCTCATCATGCCCTGTCTCTACACGGGCCTCGGGCGACCCGTGGCCGCGGCCATCCACAGCGTGTTGAGCGAGGCCGGCCTCGATCTCATCGCCTACGACACCAGCGGCCCCACGCTGGCGGCCATGATCAGCCGCGAACGAGACGCCCTGGCCGCGGTGCATACGAAGCGCATACCGGGGCTCGTCTGGTGGCCCAACACGGCGGGTCCGGCCAGCGACGTGATGCACCACATGGTGGCGGACCAGGTGGCCATCGTGACCCTGGACCATCCCATCCGCGGGCTGAGCACGGAGCATGTGAGCATCGACCATGTGGCGGCGGGCGCAGCGGCCGCCGAGCACCTGTTGGCCGCGGGGCGCCGCCGCATCGCGATGGTGGCGCCGCCCTTCCTCAACGCGCCCATGCTGCAGCGGCAGTCCGGCATCAGCATCGCCGTGGGCAGGCACGGCGCGCCCGGGGACATGCCCGACGTCCTGCACTGGAGCTCCGATGCCGGCGAGCGGGCCCTCCTCGCCAACCGCCTGGCGGGGCCCGAGCGGCCCTACACGGCCCTCATCTGCCTCTGCGACTGGCTGGCGGTGGAGGTGCTGCTCGCCCTGCGCGACATCGGGGCGGCCATCCCGGACGAGATCGCCGTCGTCGGGTTCGACGCATCGCACGAGTGCGAAATCGTTCGGCCCACCCTCACCACCGTCGTGCAGCCGCTCACGGCCATCGGCGCCGCCGCGGCGCACATGGTGGTCGATCGGCTGGAGCGGCGCATCACCGGACCGTGCAGGAGCGTCACGCTGCCCAGCGAACTGAAGGTACAGGGCTCAAGCCGATCCCCCGACGGCGGCTGAGCCGCGAGCCGCCGCATCTGGACCCTGCCTGCACCCTATCTGGTGCCGATGTGGTACTCTCAACGCCGACGGACCTCTCACTCTCACTGGTTGCTGCCACGGCAGCATTGGAGTCGGCGCAACGGCGTGCGCTGGGACGGCGGGGCGGAGCGGTCCCGCGGTCTCGGAGGCGGACGGCGGCGGCAGGCTTGAGGGAAGCGCTTGCCCACCGCACCGGCGGGTATGCGCTTCCCTCATCGTATAGGCTACGCGGCGGGTACGCGAGCCAGCGAGAGGACCATCTCCACGCCGTCGGATCCGGCGTTCGCGACCCGTATGGCGCCCCCGAAGAGGGAGATGATCCGGTAGGCGACGGGGGGATCGAGGCCCAGGTCGTCATCGTCCTGCACGCCGTGGACGCCGGTCAGCACCTCGAACAGCGTCTCCAGCGACTTGTCGGGGAGCGTCGGGCCCTGCGTACGGACCGTCACCACCGCCTGCCCGTCCTCCGACTTGCGCCGCACCGTCAGGCGTGCGCCCAGGCTCGAGAGCTTGGCCGCGGTGGTCAGCAGGGCCTGCAGGGCGCGCCGCAGCAACTCGCCCTCGGCCTGAACGAAGCAATCGCAGTTGCTCTCGACATCCAGCGTCACCCGGCGCCTGGCGAACACGTCCGCGGCGACATCGATGGCCTGCTGGAGGGCCACGTCCACCGACACGGCCGCCAGCCGGAAGGACTCGCCTGCCAACTCGATCTCGCTGAGCAGCTCGGCATCGTTCAGGACGCTGAGCATCCGCTCGCGGGAGACGCCGAACATGCTGCGCAGCTCGCGCGTGTTCTCTTCGTCGGGCAGGTCCAACAGGGCCAGTTCGCCGACGCCCAGGATGCCGTTGAGCGGCGTCCGGAGCTCGTGGGCGATCAGCTGGAGGAACGCGCTCTTGGCGCTGTCCAGCAGCGAGAGCTTGCGGTTGGCCTCTGCCAGCTCCTGGGTGCGGACCCCGACCAGATCCTCGAGGTGGGCGTTCTGCGCCTCCAACTCGCCCTGCAGGCGCTTGATGGTGAGGTGGGTGGTGAGGCGGGCGTTCAGCTCCGAACCGTCATAGGGCTTGACGACGTAATCGACGCCGCCTGCCCGAAAGGCCCGCAGCTTCTCCTCGGGTTCGTCGTGCCCGCTGACGAAGATGACCGGCACCGCCCTCAGTGTCGCGTCGGCCTTGAGCTGTTCGCACACCTCGAAGCCGTTCATGTTGGGCATGCCGATGTCCAGCAGCACGAGGTCCGGCGGCTCGGCGGCGGCCGCCGCCAAGGCCTGCCGACCCATGGTGAAGCAACGCACACGATAGCCTTTGTCCACCAGGAGACGCTCAACGAAGCGGATGTTCGAAGGCTGATCGTCCACGACCATGACGATCGGTGCATTGGAGGCTGAATCAGACAAAGCTCATACTCCCGCGCCAGTAATTGCTTCGGCGATCGGAACGGGTGGGCGGACCCGGCCCGGAGACAACAGGGTGGGCATTGTACCCGCGTCACATTAGGAGACGGACTCGGCCGCGACGGTGCGCTCCTGGCCGGGCGCCGGCCGAAGCCGGACCACGAAAAGAGCGCCGTCCGGATCCAGCGGCCGAACGGAGACGCTGGCGCCGAAGACCGTGAGGATGCGGTGCGCCACGGCGGGATCGAGCCAGAACCCCGAGGGTGCGGCATCGGCGCCCGCCGAACAGAGCATGGTGGTCATGGCCTCCTGCGCTTCGGGCTCCAGGCGCTTGCCGCGCCCCTCGACCTCCACGGCGACGCCGCCCGCCCTGTCGGAGCATCGAACCGTCACAGGGAGCTCCGCGGTCCCGAGATCGGCCGCGGTGCGGATCAGCGCCCGGAACGCCTGTCGGACCAGGTGCGCATCGCCCAGGATCACGGCCGATTCGGGCACGTCCAACTGAAGCTTGATCGTCGCCTCGGGCCTGTCCGCGCGGGCATCGGCGGCGGCCTCCCTCAGGGCCTGGCGCAGGCCCACCGGCACGAGCGTGGAGGAGCCCGACTTCAGGTCGATCTCCGCGATCAGCTCGGCGTTCTCGATGATGCCCATGAGCCGGCCGCAGGACTGCTGGTAGAGGCCCGTCAGCTCGGCGGTCTCCGATGCGGGCGGCTGCCCCTCGGTGAGCAGTTCGCCGATGCCGAGCACGCCGTGCAGGGGAGTGCGCAGTTCGCGGGTGATCATGCGGATGACGGCGCCCTTGGCCTCGTCCAGCAGGGCCAGGCGCTGGTTGGCCTCGGCCAGTTCCGCCGTGCGCTGGGCCACCATGGCGTCCAGCACGGCGTTGTGGGCCTCCAGCCGCGTCTGCCGCGCGCTGATGCTCAAGTGGGCGCGCACGCGTGAGCAGAGCTCGTCGGTCTGGACCGGCTTGGTGATGAAATCAACGCCGCCGCTCCGGACCGCGGTCACCTTGTCCTCGGTGCCCTCGAGCACGGTGATGAAGATGACCGGGATATGCGCCAGGTCCGGCCGGGCCTTGAACAGGCGGCAGACCTCGTAGCCGTCCATGTCCGGCATCGCCACGTCGAGCAGGATCAGGCTGGGCGGCTCCGCCTCGGCGGCGGCGAGCGCCCGCAAGCCGCTCAGGAATGCGCGCACGCGGTACCCGCGCCGCTGGAGAACGCCCTCCAGCAACCCGAGGTTCGCGGGCGTGTCATCCACCACCATGATGATGGGCGCCTCACCGGCTCTGTCCATAGGGGCTCCTTTGAGCTTCGGAATCGCTTGAGCGGCGCACGGTTGGATCAGGCTTCCAGGACGCGCAGAATGCCATCGTAGTCGTACCGCTCCACCATCGTACCCAGCATCGCCATGTCGACCGCATGCTCCGGCCCCATTGAGCCCACCAGATCGGCCAGCCGCGCGGAATCGCCCGCCAGCGCGGCGGCCCGCAGTTCGGCGGCCAACTCGGCGGGGAGTATGGTGCGGAGCGCCTCGACGATATCGTCGCCCGCCGGGCCGGCGTCATCTTCGCCGCCGCCGGCGCGCAGGAACCGCACTCCGGCCTGCCGCTCCAGCCTCTCGTAGAGGTCGTTGAGCGCGATCGGCTTCACGAGCACGTCGGAGGCGCCCGCCTGCAGCAGGGCCTGGCGGTCGTCCTCGAACATCGCGGCCGTCAGCGCGAGGATCGTCACCTCGCCGCCGCCCTCTTCCGCACGAATCCGCGCGATCGCCTCGCGACCGTCCATGCGGGGCATGCGCATATCCATGAGTACGATGGGGCAGCGCGTCTCGATCCATCGGTCCACCGCCTCCTGCCCGTCGGCGGCCTCAATCGCCGAGAGGCCGATGCCGGCCAGGGCGTCGCGGAGCCAGTGGCGGTTGGCCGGCACGTCGTCGGCCACCAGAATGGTGGGCGCGGCCGCGCCGGGGGCCAGACCGACCACGGGACCCAGGAGGTTCACCGGCCGGTCGGGCGCCTCGGCCGGCTGCAGGGGCGTCCGCAGCGTGAAGGAGCTCCCCTTGCCGATCTCCGACTGCACGGATATCTCGCCGCCCATGAGGTGGGCGAAGTCGCGGCTGATGGCGAGGCCGAGGCCCGTACCGGTCTGCATCCGCCGACCCGCGGCCGCCTGCTCGAACTCCTTGAAGAGGACCGAGAGCTCCTCGACGGCGATGCCCGGCCCAGTGTCCTCCACCGTTGCCGTCAGCCGGAAGACGTCGTCGTCGCCCGTCTCCGCTGCCACGCGGAGCGTCACGCCACCCCGCTGGGTGAACTTGACGGCGTTGCCCAGGAGGTTGACCAGCACCTGGCGGATCTTGCCCTCGTCGCCCAGGGCCCACGCGGGCAGCGTCTCGGCGCCCGCCACGGTGAAGTTTAGCGACTTGGCCTGCGCCCGGACGCGGAACATGGCGGCCACGTCCTCGACCACCGCGCCCAGGTGGAAGACCCGGTTGTCGAGCACGACGCGACCGGCGTCGATGCGCGACATGACGAGCACGTCGTTTATCAGCGACAGCAGGTGCCTGCCGCTCCGGCTGATGACCTCGAGGTTGGCCCGTGCGCGGTCGGGTATGTCCGCGTCGGCGCCCATCAGCTGGGCGTAGCCGAGGATGGCGTTCAGCGGCGTGCGGATCTCGTGCGACAGGTTGGCGAGGAAGGTGCTCTTGGCCTTGTTTGCAGCTTCCGCCATGTCCCTGGCCGCGCGCAAGGCCTCCTCGGCGTGGATCAGGCCGGTCACGTCGGTCAGGATGCCGGAGACGCCCGCCCGGCCGCCGTCGGAGCCCGCCCGCTTGGATCGCGCGCGCAACCAGCGCTCGGAGCCGTCTCGCGCATACGTGCGAACGAGCGCCGATACGTCGCCGCCGGCGGCCGAACGCACGATGGCGTCGTGCGCCGCTTCGGTGTAGGCCGGGTCGATGGTGTCCCAGGCGATCCGGCCCAGCAACTCCTCCGGTCGGTACCCGAGGACATCGAACACGGCCGGGCTCAGGTAGCTGAGCCGGCCCTCGGCATCCGTGGAGAAGATGATCTCCGGCATGCTCTCGACCAGCTCCTGGTACTTGGCGCGTGACCGGAGCAGCTCGCGCTCCGCCTCTTTGCGCGCGGTGCAGTCGCGCACGATAGCGCAGAAGCCCGTGGGCTGTCCGTCTCTCCCGACGCTCAGGTGCGTGCGTAGCTCCACCGGCACCATGACGCCGTCCGTGCGGATGTACTGCTTCTCGTAGACGTCCGAGTAGCCGCGCCGCATGACCTGCTCGACGATGAGTCGCTCTTCGCCTCCGAGCCAGGCAGGATCGCTGATAGCCTGGAAGGTGAGCCCCTTGAGCTCGTCCACCGTGCGGCCCACCATGCGGCAGAAGGCCGCGTTGGCGTGGAGGAAGTTCTCCTCCAGGTCGGACGTGGCAAAGCCATCCAGCATCCCGTCCACGAGGCGCCGGTACTGGGCGTCAGTCTCGCGCAGCGCCTCCTGGGCAGCGAAGCGCTCGGCAGCCTCGCGCTCGAGCTGGGCGGTACGCTCGACAACGCGGCGCTCCAAGCCGTCGTGGGCCTCGCGTAGCGCGCGTAGCGCATTCTGCCGCTCGGTGACATCGATGAACGTGATGACCACCTGGTCCACGTTGCCGTCGGCGTCGAGCCTTGGGCCGGCGTGGACCTCGACCCAGGTCGGGTCCTGCAAGCCGGGCTTCCGTATCCCCAGGATGACCCCGGAGACCGGTCCGCGGGTTCGGAGGACGGCCTTCATGGGTGATACGCCCGCCGAGTACGCGCCGCCTTCCGCGTCGATCATCTGCCAGCCTGCCGGCGGATTCTCCAAGCCCATGACCTGGGCGTGAGTAAGCCCGAGAATCTTGCCTGCCTGCTCATTGGCGTAGATGCCCTGCCGACGCGGGGTGCGGACCAGTACGCCGGCTTGCATGTGCTGCACCAGCAGCCTGAGCCGTTCTTCGCTGGCCCGCAGCTGCTCCTCGGCGAGCCGACGCCGGCGGCTGTCGGCTTGCGACGCAATGGCGTTGGCCACCAACGCGGAGTAGTCGAGGAGGAAGTGCACATCCTCGTCCCGGAAGGCGCCGACGGCGTCCGCCTTCACCACGAGGACGCCGATGACCCGATCCTCCATGCACATGGGCACGGCGCAGACCGACGCGGCGCCGGCGGCCAGGGACGCATCCCGCCAGGGCTCGAATCCGGGGTCGTGGGCCACGTCGTTGAATACGACGGGCCGCCGCTCGCGGATGGCGGTGCCGGTGGGCCCCTTCCCGGCCTGGCTGTCGTCCCAGCGGATGACGCCGAGGTCCGGCGAGTGCCGTTCGATAGGAGCATAGGCGGCGCGAGCGACGAGGCCGGTCTCCTCGTTCGGTATCCCGATCCAGACGGCAACGTAGCCGCGCGTGGTCAGCAGGCACTCGCAGACGCGCTGCAGCAGGTCCTCCGCGCCGCCCGCGTCGGTGATGACATGGTGCAGCTGGTGCGTGGCCTTGGCCACGTCCGACAGGTGCCGAAGCCTGATCGCGTGTTCGTTGCGGTCGGTCAGGTCCACCGCATGGGCCACGCGCGTGGCGGGCCGCCCGCTCTCGTCCGACATGGTCGCCAGCTCCAGCAGAACCGGGAAGCGGGAGCCATCCTTACGGATATGGACGGTCTCCGCCACGCTGCGGCCGGCGTTGTCGGCTTCCGCGATGTGACCCGCCATATGCGCCATCTCGTCGGCCGGATAGAGGATCGTCAGTGGTTGGCCGATCAGCTCATGGGGCTCGTATCCCCGCTCCCGGGCGAAGGCGGCGTTGACGTCCGTCACACGGTTCGTGGCCACGTCGCCGCAACCGAGGGACATTCCCGACGCGTTGAAGAGCGCCGCCCACCGCTCGCCGGCGAGCCGTTGGCGCCTCTCCTCGGTGACATCCCAGAAGGTTGCGTAGACCGCCTCGGGCAGGCCGCCGGCCTCGCCGATGACCGGAACGGCATGGATGCGAATCCAGCGCCTCTCGCCCGTGGCGCCGTGCTGCAGCCCCATGGTGACGTTGCTGACGGTGGCGCCGGTGCGGAGGCAGACCATGGAGGGATGCTGGTCGCCTGGGAAGGCAGAGCCATCCTCGTGGATAGCGTCCCACTCGTGCGACGAGGAGTCGAGCCCCTGCAGCTCCCTCATGGTGCGGCCGAGTATGAGCTGCGCGGCATCGTTGGCCCAGGTGATGGAGCCGTCGCGCACCTGGAACAGCACGCCGTACGGCGCGGAGCCGAACAGCGCGACCTGCGCATCGAGAAGGTTCATGAGCATGGCGGCGTTGCCCTCAGTCGGCGGTTGCGCGCGGCCGGCGCGGCGGCGTCCCTCATCGGCCCGCCGACGTCTCAAGGTTGTTCAGGAGGCGAGCCAGAGCCTCGCCGTCGTACTGGTCGGCCAACCCGCGCAGCGCGCCGATGGCGTGGCCAGCGGCTTCCAACTCGTCCAAACGCGAGTGGACCGCGCTGAAGTTGCCGTTCAGTGCGTCGCTCCTCAGCGCCGCGGCGGCGACCGCGGGTAGGCTCAGCTCCTCCGGCGGCGCGGCGGCCGGCGGTTCGTGCTCGGGTTGCGGTTCGTCGGCCCGGGTGAAGGCCACGTGTGCGGCGGCTCCGATCCCGACGAGGAGTCTGTCGATGTCGATGGGCTTCACGAGCACGTCATCGGCTCCCGCGGCCATGAGCCTGGACCGATCCTCCTCGAACATGGCGGCCGTCAGCGCGAGGATGGGCGTCCGCACGCCGGCCTCCGCCTCCGCCGCGCGGATGCGCCGAATGGCCTCGCACCCGTCCATGCCGGGCATACGCATGTCCATGAGCGTGATCGTGGGACGAAGGTGGAGCCAGAGGTCCACCCCCTCCGCGCCGTCCCTGGCCTCATGAACCCACATACCCAGCGGACGGAGCGCGTCGCAAACCAGGCGCCGGTTGTCCTCGCTGTCATCCACCATCAGCACGGTGGGCGGCTCCTGGCCGGGGGCGAGGCCGATGATGCGCGTCTTCGGCGAGTCGGATCGGTCCGGCGCCTCCGCCACGGCGAGCGGGACGCGCAGCTCAAACACGCTGCCCTGGCCCGGCGCGCTGATGACGGTGATGTCACCGCCCATGAGCCGGGCGATGTCGCGGCTGATCGCCAGCCCCAGCCCGGTGCCGGCCTGCGTGGCCCGGACGCCGGAGGCCTGCTCGAACGGCCGGAAGAGCCGCGCCTGGTCGGCGCCGCTGATGCCCGGGCCCGTGTCCTCCACGGAGACCACGAGCCACCCCATGTTGTCGTGATCGGCCTCCCAGCAGCTCCGCAACGTGACATGGCCGCGCTTGGTGAACTTCACCGCGTTCCCGAGCAGGTTCACAAGGACCTGCCGAACCTTGCCGTCGTCGCCCGCCACATGGGGCGGCGCCGACTCCGAGCCGATGCTGACGAACTGGAGCCCCTTGGCCAGCGCCCGCAGATGGAACATGGCCGCCACATCCTTGAGGAGGGTGCGGAGCCCGAACTCCCGCGACGCCACCGCCATGCGCCCGGCCTCGATGCGCGACATCTCCAGCACCGCGTTGATGAGCCCCAGGAGGTGCTCGCCGCTCCGGAGTATGACCTCGAGTTGCTGCCTGCAGCGGTCGGGCAGCTCCTCGTCCTGCGCCACCAGCTGGGCGAAGCCCATGATGGCGTTCATAGGGGTGCGGATCTCGTGCGACATATTGGCCAGGAAGACGGACTTGGCCTTGCTGGCGGCCGATGCCGCCTCGGCCGCGAGGCGCAGCGCTTCGGCTTCCCGGGCCTTCACCGTGATGTCGGTGACGCCGATGAGGATGAGGTTGCTCTCGTCCAGGGCCACGCGGCGGGCGTTCACCTGCACATGCACCTCGTGTCCGTCGGGCAGCGTCCAGCGGGCGTCGACGACCGAAGAGTCGTCGCCCGAGAGGAGGGGCTGCATCAGGGCCCGGCGCTGTTCGGCCACGGCCCATAGGTCCATGTCCGCCGGCGACCGACCGATCACGTCGTCTCGCGACCGTTGCATGATGTCGAGCAGGGCCTGGTTCACATCCATGAAACGGCCGCCGTCCAGGTGCGCCAGCCCGAGACCCAGCGGGCTGGCGGTGAAGATATGGTAGAAGAGCTCGCGCGACTGCCTCAGAGCCGCTTCGGCCTTGCGCCGCTCGGTGATGTCCCGCACGATGGCCCAGGACCCCGTGGGTTCACCGTCCCCATCGACCAGCCGGTAGACCTGCAGCTCCACCGGTACGCGGCTCCCGTCGCGGCGGCGGTACTCCTTCTGGTAGGCCCCGTGGGAGCCGCCGCGGACGATGCATTCCACGACGGCGCGCTCCGTCTCGTGGTACTCCTCCGGCGTCAGGTCGTTGTAGTGCATGCCGCGCAGCCGCTCGGCGGGGTACCCCGTCAGGGAGACGAACGCGGCATTGAACTCCGTGAGGGCGCCGTCCAGGCGGGTCTCCACCAGGGCGTCCGTGATGCTGTGGTAGAGGTCGCTGAAGCGGCGCTGCGAGGCGCGAAGGGCCCCCTCGGCCTTTCGGCGGTCGGCGATCTCCTGTCGCAGTTCGGCCGTGCGTTCCAGGACATGCGCCTCCATCTCCTGGTGCGCCTGCCGGAGGGCCCGCTCGGCCTCCAGTTGGTTGGTCACGTCGCGGGAGGTGACAACCACGCGGGGGGCGCCGGAGCGGTTGAGGAATGTGCGGAAGGAGGCGTCGAACCACCGATAGGCGCCGTCGGCATGCCTGGCGCGGAGCCGTATGCCGAACCCGGAGCGGCGCGGGAGGTGGCGCACCACCGCTTCCCGGTCCTCCGGGTGGACCATCTCCTCGGCCGCGGTGCCGATCAGGGCGGCCGGGTCGAGGCCCAGCGCGCGGCGGTAGCCCGGGCTCGCGTAGGTGAAGACTCCGCGCTCGTCGACCTCGGCGATCAGATCGCTGGCTTCCTCGACCAGGCAACGGAACCGGTCTTCCGCATCACGCAGGGCGTCGGCGGCGTCGTTGCCTACCGGCGCGGCGGAGGCGTCGCCGGAGCGCCGGGTCGCCGCGGGCGGCGCCGACGTCCCAGACAACATCCCTCCATCGGGCTGCGGGAGCCCTTCCTGCGCCGCCATGGCCTGCTTCTCCGTGCTTCCGCCTGAACGGGGACCTCAGGCATATGGCTACCATCCTACCCCAGCCCGTATCCGCGGCGCGACTACACGAGGCAATCCTCAAGCAGGGCGCGGGCGGCTTCGTCGTCGCTGGTTGAGAGCAGGACGCTGGCCCAACCGCCGTCGCGCCGTATGATGCGCATGGCGTTGATATTGATCCTCGGCTCGCGGAACCGGGCGGCGACGCGGGCCAGGGCGCCGGGCTCGTCGGCGATGCGGATGACGAGCACGTCTTCGTCCACCGCGTGGTAGCCGCCCTCGGCAAGCGCCCGCAGCGCCTCGTCGAAGGGCTCCGCCTCCAGCAGGATGACGCCGTGCGCGTGGTCGTCGGTGCCGTCGATATTGATGATGTTCACGTCGCGCTGCGCCAGCCTCTCGGCGATGTCGGCCAACGTTCCGGGCTGATCCGGCGCTGTGATGATGGTGATCTGCTTCATGGAGTTGCCTTCTCCTCGGCGCCCAGGGAGGCGGCGACGTCCGCCACGGCGGAGGCGACCATCTCCCGGGTCACGTGCGGCATGGTGATGATGTGCGCGATATCCCGGCTCGGAGCGATCTGCCAGCGGCCGATCACCTCGGCGCTGGGCCTCGGGAAGACCACCGTGACGGAGTTCCTATGCCGCCACGCCCGGATCCCGTAGGCGGCGAACCGCTCGATGGCGTAGTCCGCCATCCCGATGGAGCGCAGGACGCGTAGCCGAAGCCCCTCGTCGCCCCACCGGTTGATGGCCGACCAGAGCACCAACGGCGCCAGGGCGTTGCGGCTGCCGGCGATCGTCGTGTCGCGGCATCCCACGTATTCGACGCTCCGGGCCACGCGGTCCACGTGCCTCCTCTGGGCGACGGCCACGCCGCAGGGCATGGGCGATCCGATGAACTTGTGGCCCGAGACGGCGATGCTGTCGATGCCGGCGTCGAAGCCGAACTGCTGCGGGTCCTTGACGAACGGAAGGATCATCCCCGACAGCGCGGCGTCGGCGTGGATGTAGTGCCGCGTGATCGCCAGGTCCTTCAGCATGGCTCGAATCAGGGGCAGGCTGTCCACGGCTCCGTGCATCGTCGTGCCGATGTTGGCCAGGATGATGGGCGGGACGTCGCGGCGCATCTGCAGCGTCTCGTAGAGGTCGTCGTAGTCGATCTCGCCGTCATCGCGGCCGCGGATCATGATGCTCCTGGCGCCCAGCACCCGGACGATCTTGGCCGCCGAGTAGTGCGTGTGTTCGCTGTAGTAGACCATGCCGTCGGGGTAGAGTTCGCGTGCCAGGTAGAGGCCGTAGAGGTTGCCCTCGGTGCCTCCAGCGGTGACGTAGCCCCAGGTCTCGCCCTCCGGCGCCCGCAGGCGGCGCTGGAAGAAGCCGATCACCTCTCGCTCGAACTCGAAGCTGTTCTCCCGGAAAAACGATTCGCCGAACGGGTCGCCCACGTTGTTCATGGAGAAGCGCAGGAACGGGGCGATCTCGGGGTAGTCGTAATCCTGTGAACAGGGATAGCCGATGAACGAGCCCGAGAGGTCCTCCATGCGGGTCAGGAACCCCTGCAATCGCGCCGCGGCCTCCGGCGGCAACTGCGGCATGGGCTCGGGGTCGACGCCCGCTGGCACGATGGGTGAACTGTCGCTCATTGCGCGCTCCGATCGACGGACGCCGTGCGGGCTCCCCCGCACGGCCGCGTCTCTTCCGGTCGCCGCCCCGCGTCGAGTGCGGCGCCGGCGGACAGGTACACTGCGGCACCGATCCGCATGGACCGGGCGCCTCGAACGTGAAAGGAATGGACCCATATGCGACGCGACATGCTCTTCGTCCTGCTTGCCGGCGTGATGATCGCCAAACTACCGGCGGCGACGCGGGCCGTGGAACTGCACGTCGCAGTCACCGGTCGCGACACGAACCCGGGTACGCCGCAGGCACCGCTGCGCACCATCCAACGCGCCGCCGACCTGGCCCAGCCGGGGGATACCGTCACGGTCCACGCCGGCCTCTACCGCGAGCGCGTGAACCCGCCGCGCGGCGGCGCGTCGGAGACCCGCCGCATCGTCTACCGGGCGGCCCCCGGTGAGAAGGCGGAGATACGCGGTTCCGAGCCCGTTCGCGGCTGGCGGCGCGTGCAAGGCGACGTATGGAGCGCCACCGTGCCCAGCACCCTCTTCGGCGCGTTCAACCCCTATACCGACCCTATACGCGGCGACTGGTTCGATCCTCGCGGCCGCGAGCACCATACCGGCGCGGTCTACGTCAACGGGAAGTGGCTCATCGAGGCGGCATCGCTGGATGACTTGAGTGCGCCGCCCGGGCGGACGCCGGCGTGGCTCCACCAGGGCGGCGATCCCTACCTGGTGAACGTGGCCTGGTTCCGTCCCTCCGGTGCGCCGGCCCGCGTCCCGGCGGCCGTCATGTCGGCCAAAGGCGGCACCCAAAACGCCCCGTGCGAGGAGGGCGGCGACTGCGTGGGCTTCATCGCGCACGGCGACTGGCTGCGCTACGACGCGGTCGATTTCGGCCCGAGGGCCACCGAGATCGAGATTCGTGCGGCGTCGGCCTCCGAGGGCGGCGTCATCGAGCTCCGCCGCGGCGCGCGCGACGGCGAACTGCTGGGCTCGTGCCATGTGCCCAACACGGGCGGCTGGCAGAGCTGGGCCTCCTACAGGGTCAAGGTGAAGCCGCTTTCGGGCCGGACGGCGCTCTGTTTCGTGTTCAAGTCGGCGCTCCGGGCCGCGCTGAACGCCCCGCTCTGGTTCGCCCGCGTCCAGGGCGGCTCCACCACCTTCTGGGCGCAGTTCCCCGGCGTCGACCCGAACAGGCAGCTGGTCGAGGTGAACGCGCGCCGGACGGTCTTCTACCCGGACCAGCCCGGCCGCGACTTCATCACGGTCCGCGGCTTCATCATGCGACACGCGGCCACCAACTGGGCCCCGCCCACAGCCGAGCAGATCGGGCTCATCGGCACGCACTGGAGCCGGGGCTGGGTCATCGAGGACAACGTCGTCAGCCACTCGGCCTGCTCCGGCATCGCTCTGGGCAAGCACGGCGACCGGTTCGACAACCAGTCGGCCAACTCCGCCGAAGGCTACGTGGAGACCATCCGTCGCGGGCTCGCGGCGGGCTGGGCCAGGGGGAGCATAGGCGGGCACGTGGTGCGCCGCAACGAGGTCTCGTTCTGCGAGCAAGCGGGCATCGTGGGGAGCCTGGGCGCCGCTTTCAGCATCGTGGAGGCGAACACCATCCATGATATCCACATGCGGCGGCTCTTCTCGGGCGCCGAGATGGCGGGTATCAAGTTCCACGGAGCCATCGACACCACCATCCGCGGCAACCATATCTACCGCACCTGTCTGGGCCTCTGGCTCGACTGGATGGCGCAGGGCGCCCGCGTCACCGGCAACGCCTTCCACCACAACGGCACGGACCTCTTCACCGAGGTGGACCACGGCCCCTACATGGTGGACAACAACCTCTTCCTCTCGCCGGCGGCCTTCATGACCTGCTCACGAGGCGGCGCCTTCGCGCACAACCTCTTCGCCGGCGCACTGAACATCTTCCCCTACGACGGCCGGATGACGCCCTACCACAAGGCGCACTCCACCGAGGTGGCGGGTTACCACGACAACCCGAGGGGCGACGACCGCTACTACAACAACGTATTCGTACAGACGCCCGACCTGAGCCAGTACGACGACGCCAAGCTCCCGGTCTGGATGGCGGGCAACGTCTACCTCTCCGGCGCCAAGCCGGGCCGCCACGAAGCGAACCCCGCGACGCTGCCCGCCTACAGCCCGGCCCTGAGCGTGGAGGGCGGCGGCGACGCCTTCAGCCTGCGCCTGCGGCTCGATCCGTCCTGGCTCGCCACGCGCCGCACGCTGGTGCAGACCTCCATGCTGGGCAAGGCGACGGTACCCGACCTGCCCTTCGAGCGCCCCGACGGCTCGCCGCTGCGCCTCACCACCGATGCCCTGGGCCACCCGCGCAACTCGGCCAACCCCGCGCCCGGCCCATTCGAGGCGCTATCGCTGCGCAGCGTTCCGCTCAAGGCGAGGTAGGGCAACGGGCGCAGGGAGTATAATCGACGCATGACCGCGTTGACTGTCGCACTGGATGAACGCACAGCGGCCGCCCTGCAGGCGCTGTCCGAAGGTTGTCATGTGTCGCCCAGCGAGTTCGCAGCCCGCCTCTTGCGGCGGGCCGTGCGAGCCGGGCGGCCGAGCCCCACCTACGACCTCGATGCCATCCGGGAAAACTGCCGGGAGTTCGCCGCCGAGGATTCGGCGATTGCCGAATCAGATGCCGCGTACCGCGCGGACCTTTTGGTGGCCGAAGACTCGGCATGAAGCGCGGCGAGGTCTGGATGGTCGACTTCGGGCATCCTACCGGACCTGAGCAGGCTGGCCTGCGCCCGGCCGTCGTCATGCAGGATGACGCCCTCTCCCCTGCCCTGACGACGGTACTGGTGGCGCCGCTCACGACCAACCTGCGCCGGCTGCAGGCACAGCCGACGGTGCTCCTGAAGGCAGGCGAAGCGGAACTGCCTCGCGATTCGGTGGCGCTGTGCTTCCAACTTCAAGCGCGCGGTAAGACCCGCCTTGTCCGTCGCGTCGGTGTGCTCTCTGTAGAGGCCCTTGCCGCCGTTGAGGACGGTGTTCTGAACGCCATCGGCGCCTAACCCCAAAACTCGTTGCGTGGTCGTGATGGTCTCAACGCCCGCAGCGTTTCTCTCACGGTGACGCCGCGGTTCGGCTTCGGCCACTTCCGCCGCCTTGGCCGCGCCGTTGCCTCTTTCGTTCGGCCCGCCCGTGCGTAAGGTGGTGTATTCCGAGCGCGAGGCGCAGAATGGGCCTCGCCTGAGAGGCGCCTGCGCATGCCCAGAAGACCGACCCGCGCCGCAACCGCGGCCATACTGCTGCTCCTCGTGTCGCCTGTGGTCGCCCAGGGACCCGGACCGGGCGGCGGGCCCGGAGGGCGTCAGGGCGGGCCGCCGCAACCGGGCATCTTCAGGACCGACGTGGCGGAACCCGAGGCGAGCGTGGTCCTCTGCCGGCCCACGGATCGATCCGTGGGCCTGAGCGTTCTGCTGCGCGCCGGGGCACCCGTCCGTGTGGAGTACCGCACGGCGGGCGCATCGGCATGGAAGCGCGGCCCCGAGCGAGCGCTGCAGTCGGGTGAGCCCGCCCTGCTGGAGTTGGCCGGGCTGACGCCGGATTCGGCCTACGAGTACCGCGTGGTGCGCGGCGACGCGGGGCCGGCGTTGCCGCAGGCGGGGCTGGCCGGCTCGTTCCACACCTGCCGCAGGCGCGGTTCGTCGTTCACCTTCACGGTGACGGCCGACTCGCATCTGGACGGCGCCAGCGACTCGGAGACCTACCGGACCTGCCTGCGCAACGCCGCGGCGGACAAGCCGGACTTCCACGTCGACCTCGGCGATACGTTCATGACCGGCAAGCACGCCGACCGCGCATCCGCCGCCAGGCAGTACACGGCGCAGAGGACCTACCTGAGCGCGCTCTGCAGTTCGGCTCCGCTCTTCCTCGTGGTCGGCAACCACGACGGAGAGGAGTAGGAGCGCGGCCCGCGCACCGGCGGCGGCGAACCCCCGCTACCGGTCTGGTCGGCGCTGCAACGCAAGCGGCTCTTCCCCAACCCGACGCCAAACGCCTTCTACACCGGCAACGCCTCGCCCCACACGCGAGCGGGCCTGCTGGAGAACTGGTACGCCTGGGAGTGGGGCGACGCGCTTTTCGTGGCGCTCGACCCCTACTGGACCTCACGCTCGGTGCGCGGCGGGTCCGAGCCGTGGAACATGACCCTGGGCAAGGAGCAGTATGACTGGCTCGCCAGGACGTTGCGCGGCTCCTCGGCGCGTTACAAGTTCGTCTTCATCCACCAGCTCACCGGGGGCATCGGCAACGGCGCCCGCGGAGGCCTGGAGGCGGCCGGGCTCTACGAGTGGGGCGGCCGCGAGTGGGACGGCTCCGACGGCTTCGCGGCGCGCCGACCGGGATGGGGCAAGCCCATCCATGCACTCCTGGTCGAGACGGGCGTCACCGTCCTCTTCCACGGGCACGACCACTTCTACGCCCGGCAGGAGTTGGACGGCGTGATCTACCAACTGGCTCCGCAGCCTTCGCAGCGCGGCGGTCCGGGCGACCACGCCCAGGAGTACGGCTACTCGGCCGGCAGCTTCCTCGGCAGCTCGGGCCACCTGCGCGTGCACGTCTCGACAACCGAAGCGCGCGTCGAGTACATCCGCGCTCGCGACGGCGCCTCCGCCTCCACGCCGGCCGCATCCTACGCCTGCCGTCCACGCTCGACGGCATCCATCTCACGTTGACCAGGAGACCGATCCCGATGATCCCATCCCGTGCCCGGGCCGCCGCCGCGGCCGCATCGGCGCTGGCGTTCGCCGCCGTCTGTTGGAGCATCGCGCCTTCCCCGGCCCAGGGCCGGCGGGGAGGCGGCGGAGGAGGAGGCAGGCGCAGCTTCGCGGCGGGGCCGTGCGCCCCGCTCTCGCAGGTGCTGGGCAGGCAGACCGACAGGACGGCGTGCCTCAGCCTGCTCTCGGCAACCGCCCTGGAGACCTATGTGGAGTACGGCGCCCGGGCCGGCAAACTCGACCGCAAGACACCGGTGGTGACCGCGCGGGCGGGCGAGCCGCTGGAGATCACGCTCGACGGGCTCCAGCCCAACGGCGCGTGTACCTACCGGGTCCGGTCCCGGAAGCCGGGCGACGCCGACTTCGCCGCTGGCCCGGAACAGACGTTCCACACGCAGCGGAAGCCCGGAGCCGAGTTCACATTCGCCGTGCAGGGCGACTCGCACCCGGAGCGCGAGGGTCGTATGTTCGATTCGACGCTCTACGCACGTGGGCTTCGTAACGTCGTAGAGCAGTCGCCCGATTTCCTCGTGGCCCTGGGCGACGACTTCAGCCTCGAGCGGCTCATCGAGCAGCAGAACCTGACCCAGTCGGCCGTCGACCAGGTCTACGCCCACCAGCGCGGCTACCTTGGACTGGTCGGCGCGGCGTCCGGCATCTTCCTGGTGAACGGCAACCACGAACAGGCGGCCCTCCACTGGCTCAACGGAACCGAGACGAACCCAGCCGTGCCGGCCGCGCGGGCGCGATCGCGGTTCTTCGCGCTGCCAGCCCCGGACGCTTTCTACAGCGGCGACGCCGAGAAGGTGGAACGCATCGGCTACCTACGCGACTACTACGCGTGGACGTGGGGCGATGCGCTGTTCGCGGTCATAGACCCCTACTGGCACTCGCCGGTGGGTGTAGACGACGGTCGCCGGGGCGCCGAGACGGCCGTAGCCACGACGCCGGCGTTCGGCGGAGGCGGACGCAAGCGGGCGGGCGGGGGCAAGGGCGGCCGCGACCTATGGCAGGTGACCCTGGGCGACGCGCAGTACAAGTGGCTCTCGCAGACGCTGACGGAGAGCAAGGCCAGGTACAAGTTCGTCTTCTGCCACCATGTCATGGGCACGGGCCGGGGCGGCGTGGAGCAGGCCGGCTTCTACGAGTGGGGCGGCAAGGACCGAAACGGCGCCTGGCGCTTCGACGAGAAGCGGCCGGGCTGGGCGCAACCCATCCACGCGCTGATGGTGAAGACCGGCGTGACGATCCTCTTCCAGGGGCACGACCACCTCTTCGCCCGGCAGGAGTTGGACGGCGTGGTCTACCAGTCGACGCCCAGCCGCGCGGATCCCACCTACACGGCGTTCAACGAGGACGCCTACCTGACGGGCGCCACGCTGCCCAACTCGGGCCACCTGATGGTGCATGTGGGGCCCGCCGGCGTGCGCGTGGACTACCTGCGCGCCTACCTGGAGAAGGACGAGACCGGCGAGCGCAAGAACGGTCAGGTGGCTCGCAGCTACACCATTGCCGCCGGGGCCAAGCGCCCGTAGCGTGTGGCGCGGCGCTTCTCGGCCCGGCGGTGCCTGCGACGGGTTTGGGGCGGCAGGAACCTTGGCCGGCGGCGGCGAATGGGTCCGCAGAGGCGCGTTCGGGCAAACCGGGCCGCCGGGAGACGCCCATGACCCGACTTGCCGCCGCCCTTGCCTTGCTTTTCGCGCTTGCCGGCCTGCCCGCCCTGCCCCAGCCGCTGCTGCACTACCGGTGCGACGAGGGGCAGGGCGCCCGCGTGGCGGACGGTACGGCCAACGCGCTGCACGGCGTTTCGGGCGCGGGCTGGGCCGCCTCCCCCTCCGGCGGGGCGCTCGCCATGAGCGGCGAGGCTGGTTCCATCGTCATCGTGCAGATCCCGACGGACCTGCGCCTCGGCACGGGCTCCTGGAGCTTCGCCGCGTGGCTGAAACCTCGACGGTTCGACATCGACGACCGGCAGAACCAGCGGCGCATCTTCGCCTACGGCGCCTACCCCGACGCCTATATGGTCATCGACCTCCTCAGCACGGGCCACCTGAGCTGGTACTTCACCTACCGCAACGCGGCGGGGCAGGACGTCTCCGCCGGAGGCTCCTCGGTCGCCGCCCTGAAGCTGGACCAGTGGTCCTTCGTGGCGCTGGTCTGCGACCGGGGTAAGAGGCAGGTCACGACCTATATCGACGGCATGGCCCAGGGCGCCGGGGCCCTTCCCGCGCAGTTCGACGGCGACTTCTCGTTGAACGGCGAGCTGACGCTGGGCAGTGACTGGCACAACTACGACGGCCTGATGGATGAGCCGGCGCTCACGCGGGCGGCGCTCACGCGGGCGCAGGTGAAGGCGGAGTTCGCGCGGCTGGCCCCGGTCTTCGGCGTGAAGCCATCGGCCGAGTCGGTCGCCGCGGAAAGGCGCGAAACACTCATGGAAACGCTTGCCAAAGCCCAGACAGCCTGGGAAGCCCGCGACTGGCGGGCGGTGCGGACGACGTGCGGGCAGGTTGCCGCCGCGAAGGAGGCCGCACCGGCCCTCAGCGGCGCCGCACACCTCGGCGCGGCCCAGAGCTTCGTGGCCCAGGGAGACCTGAAGGCGGCGCGGGCCGAGTACGCCCGCATCGTCGCTACGGCGCGTTACGAGCCCGTCCACCGGGCCGAGGCCGCCGAGCGTGTTCGCGAGTTGGCGCGCGCCATCAAAGGCCTGCCGGAACGCGACCCCGCCGCCACGCGGACCAGCGTTCCCGCCATAGCCGGCTTCGCCGCGCGGGTCGCAGTCTCGCCCAAAGGCTTGGACGCCAACGACGGCGTGCGCAAGCCCGTGGCCACGCTCAACCGCGCCCGCGACCTGGTGCGAGCCCTCCGCCGCAAGGGCGTAAAGGGGGCCATCGCGGTCGATATCGCACCCGGCGAGTACCCGGTGACCGCCCCGCTGGCCCTCACCAGGCAGGACAGCGGCACGGCGGCGGGCCCGGTGGTCTACCGCGCGATCACCCCCGGCAAGGCCGTCTTCTATGGCGGCAAGCGCATCACCGGGTTCGTGCCGGTGACCGACGAGGCCGTCCTCGCCCGCCTGCCCGAGGAGGGCCGGGGCCGCGTGATGATGTGCGACCTGAAGGCGCAGCGCATCACGGACACCGGCCGACTCGCCGTTCGCGGCTTCTCGCAGCCACCCTCGCCGCCCACGCTGGAACTTTTCGTCGACCGGAAGCCGATGACCCTGGCACGCTGGCCCAACACCGGGTTCGTGCCCATCCGCCGTCTGGTCGAGCCCGGCTCGCGGGCCGCGGGCAGGCCTTCGGTCTTCGAGTATGTCGATGACCGCCACGCCCGCTGGACGCAGGCCGCCGACGCCTGGCTCTTCGGATACTTCCGCTACCTCTGGGCGGACGCCACCATCGCGGTCACGGGCATCGACGCCGCAGCCCACACGGTCACGTGCGGCGACGCCTACCAGTACGGCGAGCCGGGCATGGACACGGGGCAGGGCATCCAGTACTACGCCTTCAACCTGCTGGAGGAGATCGACCAGCCCGGCGAGTGGTACCTCGACCGTGCGGCGGGCATCCTCTACCTGTATCCGCCCACCGACCTTGCCAGGGCCACGGTGGAGTTGGGCATGCTCTCGACTCCCATGGTGACCGCCAAAGGCGTGCGCCATGTTCGCTTCGAGGGGCTGACCTTCGACCTGGGTCGCTACAACGGCCTGACGCTGGAGAACTGCTCCGATTGCCTGATCGCGGGCTGCACCGTCAGCCGCATGGCGGGCAACGGGATCACGGTGAGCGGCGGCGCGCGCGTGGGGCTTCTCAGCTGCGACGTACACATGATCGGACGGCGCGCCACCGAGGTGGTCGGCGGCGACCGCGCCACGCTGAAGCCGGGCAGGCACTTTGTGGAGAACTGCCGCATCCACGACTTCGGCCGCATCGACCGCACCTACACACCGGCCATCCAGCTCGAGGGCGTGGGCAACCGCGCGGCGCACAATCTGATGTACGACTGCCCCAGCAGCGTCATGCGGATCGAGGGCAACGACCACGTCATCGAGTTCAACGACGTCCGCCGCGCGGTGCTCGAGTCCGACGACCAGGGCGCCATGGAGCTCTTCGGCAACCCGACCTACCGGGGCGTCGTCTTCCGGCACAACCGGTTCACCGACTGCGGCAAGTCCGGCGGCGGCGCGCAGGTGCACGGCCAGGCCGCGATCCGGTTCGACGACGCCATCAGCGGCATGCTGGTCTACGGCAACGTCTTCATCCGGAGCGCCAACGGCAACTTCGGAGCCATCCAGCTCAACAGCGGCAGGGACAACTGGATCGACAACAACCTCTTCATCGAGTGCACGCGGGGCGTCAGCGGCGGCTGGTACCCGTTCAACAGCGTCTGGAAGCAGGTGGCCGAAAAGCAGCAGCCGGTCGTGCTCATCACCAGCGACCTCTACCTGAAGCGCTACCCCGAGATGGCCTGGATGCTGGAGAATCCAGGCATCAACCACGTCTGGCGGAGCGTCTTCGTCGGCTGCGGGCCGACCTTCATGGGGAACCCCGCGCACCTGGACCTGATGATGAACACCGAGGCGACCGCGAAAGCGAAGCCGGCCGCCCTGGGCTTCCGGCCCATCCCGGTGGCAGAGATCGGCCTCTACGCGGACAGGTTCCGGAGCGTCCGGGATGCGGCGAGGTAGCATCCGCTAAAAGGTATAGTGCGCGAATGGAACAAAGCGTAAGCCACGATCGGGCGGACGAGTCGCTGGACGCCAAGGCGGCATGGTTCGCCGAGATGTCAGTCCAGGATCGTCTCGACTGCTTCTGCGAGTTCATGGAGATGGCGCTGGCCGCAAACCCGCACCTGCTGGAGGCCCGAGATGCTCAACCGATACCAGGACGTGTTCAGGTGCTTGAACTCCCACGGGGTTAGGTACGTCGTCATTGGAGGAGTGGCGGTCATCATACACGGGGTGCCGAGAGCCACTTTGGATCTCGATGTCCTGATTGACGCGACTGAAGACAATGCCGCCCGCCTCCTCGACGCCCTAGAGGAGGCGGGCCTCGGCACTTCGACACTCACGACCGCGGCCCGGATACTCGAGCACGAGATCACGATCTTCCGCGACCGGGTCCGACTTGATGTCCAGACCAGCACGCCGGGACTGGAGTTCGACGCGGCCTGGACGAACCGTCGCGCAGTGGAGTTTGCAGGCGTAAGGATCGAGGTGGCATCGCTTCCCGACCTGATTGCATCCAAGCGCGCTGCGGGACGGCCCATCGACCTACTGGATGCGGCCGCCCTGGAGGCGCTGGCGGCCCGAGCCGGAGACGCATAGCCGTTGCCCGTCGGCCGATGGCGCGATGGCGTGCTCGTCGTATCGTTGGGAATGCTCGCCTGGCTGGGCTTCCTGTTCGCCGCTCGCCCGGATTTCGCCGCCGCTGAGACCATGGCGCCGCCGGCGGCTTGGTTGCTCATCGGCCTCGGAGTGACGGCCGCAGGCTTCCGGAACCGCCGCGCGTGCGCCTTCGTGGCTCTGCTGTGGCTGCTGTTCGGCGCAGTGACCGTGGAGGGGTTCCGGAGTGCCTTGCGGCCGGGCTTTCGGATCACCGGCCAGGAGCGGGCTGCTGCGGACGCCATCCGGGTGGTATCGCTCAACTGCGCCGGTGGCTCCGAGGCGGCGGCCCGCGAGGTCGAGCAGTACCGGCCAGACATCGTGCTGCTGCAAGAGACGCCGGTCCGCGCGGCCGTGGAGCGCCTGGCAAGGAGGCTCTTCGGGCGCGAAGGCGCATCCTGGTGCGGGCTCGACGCTTCGATCATCGCGCGCGGTCCCCTGCGTCCGGTGCAGCACCCTCGCCGTAGCTCCAACTTCGTGATGGCCGCCCTCCGCGTGCGGGGCGTACCGTTCGGCTTGGTCTCGTTGCGGCTTCAGCCCCCGGTGGCTCGTATGGACCTGTGGAACCAGGAGTGCCGGCGAGCACAGACGGCATCGCGCCGAGGCCGCCGCAAGGAGTTGGCAGCGGTGATGGGTTTCGTCTGGTCGCACTCCGGCGAGGGCCCCGTCCTGGTAGGCGGCGACTTCAACGCAGTGGCGGGCGACCCAGCGCTCGCGCCCATCACGGCGCCCATGCGCGACAGCTTCGATGAGGCCGGACGCGGGTGGTGCGACACCGCCATCAACGACCTGCCCTTCGCGCGCATCGACCGCTTGTTCGTCGAGAGAGGCGTCGAGGTCCTGGCCTCCAGCGTCCGCCGAACGTCGAACTCCGACCACCGGATGCTGGTAGTCGATATCAGGGCGCGCGGAGGACACCAACGCCCTATCGCACCGTAGTGCGAATGGACCGCGGTGGCCTCCCAAGCACCCGAGCGCTACTGTGCGCGCACTCGCCCCATGACGCGGACGGCGCGTGGCAGGACAGACCCAGTGCGGCGTTGGGCGAGCAGGCGCCCGCCACCGGGTGGATGGTGTAAGATGGTCCGTCGCATGGGCGTGCTGGTGACATCCGGCGTGCGGCGCACCCGGAATAACCGACCGTGTGACGACGTACAGGTATGACACGAGGATAATCAGCACCGACAGCCCCATGGAGGCATCGCTATGAGCCGAGTAGACCCTAGCCGGGCCAGATCGCTGGCACCCATGGCGGCCCTCCTGCTCTGCCTCGGCTCCTCCGTCCACGCGGCGCCGGCTGTGGTCTTCGTCTCCACCAAGGGCAACGACGCCTGGAGCGGGCGCCTGGCCGCGCCGAACCGGGCGGGGACGGACGGTCCGTTCGCCACGCTGCCGCGCGCTCGCGACGAGGTGCGGAAGCTGCGCGCTTCCGGGCCGGTCACTGTGCAGGTGCGCGGCGGAATCTATCCCCTCGCGGCCACGCTGACGCTGACCGGCGCGGACTCCGGGTCCGCCTCGGCGCCGGTGGTTTGGCGGGCCTACCCCGGCGAGATGCCACTGGTGATCGGCGGCAGGACCATCGGCGGGTTCGCTCCCCACAAGGGCCGCATCCTCAAGGCCGACGTGGGCGCCCAGGACTTCCGCCAGCTGCTCTGCAACGGACGGCGCATGGACCTGGCGCGCTATCCCAACCGGGACGCCGACCACCCGGTCACCGGCGGCTGGGCCTATGTGGATGGAGCGCCGCTCCCGCTCTACGCCGACATCCCCGGCGAGCCGCAGAACGTGCTCAAGCTCCGCGAGGCCGACGTCCGCACCTGGGCGCACCCCGAAGAGGCCGAGGTCATGGTCTTCCCGCGCTACAACTGGTGGAACGACATCATCCGCATAGCCTCCCTGGACAAAGAGAAGCGTACGCTGACGCTGGCAGCGAATGCCTCCTACGCGATCCGGCCCGGCGACCGCTACTTCGTGCAGAACCTGCCCGAGGAGCTGGACGCGCCCGGCGAGTGGCGCCTGGACAGGGCCACGCGGTCGCTCCTCTTCCTGCCGCCTGACGGGATCGATCCGGCGGCCATGACCGTCTACGCGCCCATGATCGACACGATCCTCGAGATGCGCGACGGCGCCTCCCACATTACGTTCCAGGGCTTCACGTTCGAGTGCTGCGAAGGCACGGCGATCCAGATGCGGGACACCAGCGACTGCCGCATCGCCGGCTGCACCGTCCGCAACGTGGGCGGCTTCAACGGCTCCGGCGTGGCCATCGCCGGCGGCAAGCGGAACGGGGTGGTGGGCTGCGACATCCACGACGTGGGCCGCGATGCCGTCAGCCTCGACGGCGGCAACCGCGAGACGCTGGAGCCGGCGCGCAACTACGCGGACAACAACTACATCCACCACACCGGCATCTACTATAAGCAGGGCGTGGGCGTCGGCCTGAACGGCGTGGGCAACCGCGTCTCGCACAACCTGATCCATGACTGCCCGCGCTTCGGCATCGGCTGGGGCGGCAGCGACCATGTGATGGAGTTCAACGAGATCCGCCACTGCGACCTGGAGACGGCCGACTGCGGGGCCATCTATTCGTGGCAGGTGGACTGGAGCAAGCGCGGCACCGAAATCCGTTACAACTACCTCCACGACATCATCGGGTTTGGCCAGGAGAACGGCAAATGGACGAGCCCGCACATGAACTGGGGCGTCTACTTGGACGACGGAACGTGCGGCACGCGGGTCTACGGCAACATCGTGGCGCGGACCATCCTGGGCGGCGTCCATGTGCATGGCGGTCGCGACAACGTGGTTGAGAACAACATCCTCGTCGACGGCCGCGACAGCCAGATGCAGTACAGCGGCTACGTGGAGGGCGGCCACCCGGTGCCGATGATGACGGAGACCTGGAGGAAGTACTCCGGCTCGCCCGCCTACCTGAAGTACCCCGGTTACGCGGAGCTGACGAAGAGCCTCGCCGATGCGTGGCAGATGGCCGGCAACCGTTTCGTGCGCAACATCGTCTCCTACCGCGAGCCCGGCGCCGCGCTGTTCGCCCACTACAGCCTGCCGTTCGACAAGACCGTTTCGGACTACAACCTGATCTGGCACGGCAAGTCGCCGGTGTTGACCGGCGTGACCCGCGTGAAGAGGCTGATCGGCCCCAATCTGGTTCGCAACCCGGGGTTCGAGGAGGGTGCAGCGGGCGCGGAGCCCCCGGGGTGGCAGTGGCAGGTCAAGCCCAACGACTCGGCAGTGGCGCTCGACGCCAAGGCGCCCCTCACGGGCAAGATGTCGCTCCGCTTGACCGGCCGGGGCACCACCACGGACACCAGCGGCCAGACGCTCTGTGTGAACTACGTCAGCGGGGAGATGCCGGTGACGCCGGGCCGAACCTATCGCCTATCGGCGAGCGTTCGCGCCGACCAGCCGACCGCCGGCGCGATCCAGCCGCAGGCCTACGACCATGGCAAGTTCTTCTGGGCCAAGTGGAATGGGTTCACCGCCGGCCCGGAGTGGAAGCGCGTCGAGCTGATCTTCCGGTTCCCGGCCAAGGGCGACCCGGACTGGCACGAGGGCATGAAGAGCGTCCGCGTCCGCATCGACGTCTCGCAGGGCTCCGGAACCTTCTGGGTGGACGACGTGGAGCTGCGCGAGACCGAGGGCATGTCGGAATGGGAGGCATGGCAGGCCCAGGGCCTGGACAAGCACTCACGCATCGCCGACCCGCTCTTCGTGAACCGCGCCAAGGACGACTACCGCCTGAAGCCGGGCTCACCCGCCCACGCGCTGGGCTTCAAACCGATCCCGGTCGACAAGATCGGCCCATACAAGAGCCCGCTACGAGCCACCTGGCCCATCAAGGAAGCGATCGGCGCGCGAGAGCAGATGAAGCTCGACTGGTCACGGCACTGAAGGGCGGGTCCCTCCGCCCCTACGGCCCCACCACGTTCACGGTCGTCTCGCCGTAGCCCGCGGCCAGCGATGCGCTGCCGGCGAATGAGGCCCGCATCGTGTGCGAACCGACCGAGAAGCCCGAGGTGTCGGCCACGGTGTATCGGGCCACGCCGTCGGCATCGGTGGTCGCCGTGCCTACGGCCGTGCCGTCGATGCTGAAGCCGATCTGTAGGCCGGGCTGCCAGGCGTAGTCCCAGAGGCTGCGGACGTACGCGCTCAGGGCCATGGGCGTTCCGCGGCGCGTAGAGCGCACGTAGGGCCAGATGTAGGTCGGCGCTCCCGCCAGCGTCAGCGTGGCGGTCCCGAACGACGGCTTGTAGCCGACGTCGCCCGCCCACTCGGCGCGCAGCGCGTAGGCGCCGGCCGCACCGATCGCCGGCGCCGGCCAGAGGAGCTGCGCCACCGACGTGCCGAAGGCGGGGTCCGATGTCGCCGCCGAGCCCACCGCCGTGCCGGCGATCTTGAACGTGATGGACTTGCCGCCCGGCGGCTGCCGGTTGTCGAGCATGTAGAGGTAGGCCTTCAAGACCACCGTGGCGCGCATGGCGCCGGATCGGTCGGGCACGTAGAGCTTGGTCTCCATGACGTTGGCCGTCAGGCTCGACGCGGCCGCGGAGCCGTTGTGCGCGGCGTCGGTCGCGAACTCGGCGGCCAGCGCCCGCGTCGTCGCGCCCGTCGTGATGCTCCAGTTCAGCACCGCGCCGCCGTCGGCGGCAGTCGCCGCCCAGCCGACGGTCGAGCCGTCGACCTTAAACTTGACGCTCTTCCCGCTGAGGAACTTGCGGCCCACAACACCCCACAGATAGGCCTTCAGCGCCACGGGCTCGCCGATCACGCCGGATCGGTCCGGCATCCACATCTCGGTGTCGTTCCTCGCGACCGTGAGCGTGGCGGAGGCGGCCGAGGGCGTGTAGGTCGCGTCGCCCGCGAAGGTGACCGTGATGGTTCGGTTCCCCGCCCCCGCGCCGGCCGGGATCGTGTAGGAGAGCGACGCCGCGCCCTGGCCGCCCGTGACGGCGTTCAGCGTGTCCGACCCGATGGCGAAGGTGATGGTCCGCCCTTCGACGCCCGCGCCGCCGCTGGTGAGCGTGGCCGAGAGCGTGACGGTCTCGCCGATGCGCCCCGAGGCGTTGGGTGCGGCGAGGCTGGTGGAGCGGCTGCCGTAGGGGTACCGGGAGACCATGAGGGTTCCGTCGGTCCTGGCAAAGGCCATGAAGGCGCCGTCCGGCGAGAAGGCCACGGCGGTGACGCCGCGGCCGGTCTCCTCATCATAGACGTTCACGACGCCTCCGTCGGAGGCGCGCTGCAGCGTGGCCGTTCGGTCCTGGCCGTAGCCGTAGCTGTCACCCAGGCCGCCACCGGCGCCGGAGGCGATGATGTTCCCGTCTCGCGAGAAGGCGACGCACGTGATTGCATCGTCATGTGCGTCGTGTGACCAGAGGACCGTACCGTCCGAGACGCGACGGAGCGTGGCGCCGCCATGGATGATCGAGGCGCCGTCGTTGGAGAACGACAGTGGCGCATAGACGGCCATGGCGCGGACCGACGCCCCGTCGGATACCCTCCAGATTCCCCCGTAGGCGGCCAGGAGCGAGCTGTCCGGCGAGAAGGAGACCCCGGCGACCGTCGTTTTCGGGTCGATGGTGTGGAGCAGGACCCCATCCGAGGCGCGCCACAGCCGCAGCGTACGGTCCGGGTAACCTCCGCCCGACGCGATGACGGCGCCGTCCGGCGAGAAGGCCACCGCGTGGACCGGACCGGTATGCCCGGCCAGCGTGCCTACGAGAGCGCCGTCGGAGGTCCGCCACAGCCTGACGAGGTTGTCGCCGCACGCGGCGGCGAGGGTGGCGCCGTCGGGCGAGTAGGCGACGCTCCGCACGGCGCTGACGGCGTCCAGCGTGCGGAGGAGCTCGCCGTCGGAGGCGCGCCAGAGCTTGACGGTTCGGTCATAGCCCCCCGAGGCCAGCACGGACCCGTCGGGGGAGTAGGCCACGGAGCGAACGTAATCCCGGTGTCGACAGAGGTCCCGCCGCAGCGTGCATGAGGGCACATCCCAGATCTTGGCGCCGGCCTCGGTGCCGCCTGTGAGCAGGGCAGCGCCGTCGGGCGAGTAGGCTACGCACTGGGTGGAGTAGGGATGGGCCGCGAACGAACCGGCAAGCGTCTGGTCGGCGGTCCGCCAGAGCCGCACTGCGGTGCTGCCGTCGGTGGACGCAAGTTGGCTCCCGTCGGGGGAGAACGAGAGCGCCGTGACGGCGGACGACTGGGCGGGTATGGTCCCGACCTTCACCAGGTCCGACATGCGGCGGATGCCGATGGTGTTATCGGAGCCGGTCGTCGCGAGGAGCGAACCGTCGGGCGAGCATTCAAACCTCGCAAGCTCCGTCTTCGATAGCGCAAGCGAGCGTTCCACAGTCCCGTCGGAGGCCCGCAGGAAGACGAGGGTTCCAGCGAGGTAGTTGAGAAGCAATGTCGAGCCGTCCGGCGTGTAGACCAGCCCGTAGGGCGTCGCGGCCAGGCCGGTAGCCGTCCGTTCGAGCGTCCAGTCGGATGTGCGCCAGAACCGCAGCGCCTTGTCGCCGCCGCCCGTGGCAAACGTCCTCCCATCCGGCGAGAACGCCACCGACGAGACGCCGTAGGGGTGGATGCTCATGCGCTGCACGGTGGCGCCGTCCGAGGCGCGAATGATGCGCACCTGACCGGGGGTCGCGTTCGAGGAGCCATAGGCCACGGCCATGAGCGAACCATCGGGAGCCACGGCGACCGAAGCCGGAAAGTCGGGCCGGTCCGCCACGGAGCCCAGAAGCGCGCCGTCGGAGGTCCGCCAGAGCTTCGCCGAATAGTCATAGCTCACCGTCGCCGCCGTCGAGCCGTTGCGCGCGTAGGTCGCGCGGTACACGGTCAGCCCGTGCCCGCCGGCGAGCCACACCACGTCGGGCCGGCCCTGCCCGCCCGCTCCCGTCGAAGCGACCGCCGCCGGCACCGCAAGAACGAGCAACTGAAGTGATTGCCTCATGGTGACCCTCCCAGAGCCAGACACGTTATCAGCGTGTCCAAAGCAAGTGTACAGCGTGTCCCGGCGGGTGTCAAGGCTCGGCGTGGCCCGGGGGCGTGGTACCCGCTCAGCGAATCGGTGCGGGTCGGGGGCGCATGGGCGCTGGGGCGGGCGGGCGTCGCCCTACCCGCCCCGCAGCGCCTCGGAGGCTTCGATGGCGGCCCTCTGGGCCAGGATGTGGCAGCTCTGGTCCATTCCCTCCAGCGCCTCGACGCCCTGGAAGAGGTCGGCACAGGCGATGACGACGCCGTGGCGGGGGATGAGCGTGGCCGAGACGAGGTCCGGCAGGCCGCCGATGCCGGGGCGCAGGCCCTCCACCACCGCCAGCGCCAGCTCCGGCGTGTGCGAGGCGTATTCGCCGCATAGCTCCACCGTGCCCCAGCGGTCGGTCTGCTCGCTGGTGGGCGGGATGGGCCGCCGCATGTGCGCGAAGGTCATGATGTTCTCGGCGTGTGCGTGGACGACCGCCGAGACCCGCGGGAAGGCCTGGTAGACCGCCAGGTGCATGGCCCACTCGCGCGACATCTCGCCGTCGCCGCCCAGCAGCGCGCCCTGCTCGTCGGTGACCATGATCTGGTCGGGCCGCAGCCGCCACCAGTGACGCGACCCGGCGTACTTGGGCGTGCAGTAGATGCGCCCCTCGTGCCGCACGCTGAAGTTGCCGCCGGCCGCGTCGGTCATCCGCCGCTCGTAGACATGGAACGCCGTGTCGCACAGGGCCTGCTTGGGATCGAACATCGCTACTCCTCGTCCTCCGCGCCGGGCGCCTCGATGCCCCTCACCACGCTTTGGAGGAAGCGGGCCGCGGGTCCGCCGTCCACCAGCCGGTGGTCGAAGGTGAGGCTGAGCCAGAGCGCCTGGCGTATCCCGATGCAGTCACCCACGACCCAGGGCGTCGGCTTGATGCGCCCCACGCCCAGGATGGCGCACTCGGGATGGTTGATGATGGGCGTGAAGGCGTCGATGCCGAACATACCCAGGTTGGTGAGCGTGAAGGTGCCGCCCTTCAGTTCGTCGGGCCCGGCCTGGCCCGAGCGAGCACGGGCGATGAGCGCCGCCGAGCCCTCGGCCACCTGCGCCAGCGTCATCCGCTCGGCGCCGCGCAGCACCGGAGCCAGCAGGCCCCGGTCCGTGTCGACCGCCAGCGCGATATCCACGCTCCGGCGCACCACGGCGCGGTCGCCCTGGTAGACGGCGTTCATGCGCGGCTGCTCGCCCAGCGCCCGGGCGATGATGCAGACCAGCAGGTCGTTGAAGCTCACCTTCAGGCCGGCCGCGATGAGGGCCTTGCGGCGCGCCACCAGGGCCGTGGCGTCGACCTCGGCGGTGAGGGTGACCGGCGCCGTCTCATGCGAGCCGCGCATCATCCGCTCGGCGATCTTGCCGCGCACGCCGGTGAGGGCGAAGGTCTCAACAATATCGTCCGTCGGCTCAGCGGCGCGGGCGTCCCTGCCCGTGTCGGCCGCACGGAGCACATCCTCCCGCGTGATCCTGCCCGCGGCGCCTGTGCCCTCCACGCCGGAGAGGGCGATCCCCTGCTCGCGGGCGATGCGCGCCGCAAGCGGCGTGGGCGCGGGACGGCGCCCGGCCTCTGCGGCGGCCTCCACGTCGCGGCCGACCACGGCCCCCTGCGGACCGGTGCCCCGCAGGAGGGTCCAGTCGACGCCCCTCTCGGTGGCCAGCGTGCGCGCCCAGGGGGAGGCCCTCGGGGTGAGGGGGTGAGTGGGTGAGGGGGTGAGGGGGTGAGGAGCGGCGGCGTCCGTGGGCGTCCGTGTTGGTCCGTGTGGGTCCGTGTTGGTCCGTGCCTCGGCGGGAAGGGTCTCGCCTTCGGCGGCGATCCAGGCGATGGTGGAGAGCGCCGCCACGTCTTCGCCGGCGGCGGCCGATACGCCGCGCAGGATGCCGGCGGCGGGGGCCTCGACGTCCAGCGTGGCCTTGTCGGTCTCCACGGCGAAGAGGGGCTCGCCGGCGGCCACGGCGTCGCCCTCGGCCTTGTACCAGTTGACCAGGGTCACCGTGTCGACGTTGGTGCCCAGCGGCGGGACGAGTACCTGGGTAGCCATGCCTAGAAGAGGCCCTTGACCGCCGCCACGACGCGGTCGATGCTCGGAACGTAGAGCTCCTCAAGCCCCGGCGCGAAGGGGGGCGGGATGTCCGGCGCGGAGACCCGCACGGGCGGCGCGTCGAGATACCAGAAGGCCTCCTCGGCCACCATGGCGGCGATCTCGGCGCCCCAGCCGTGGGTGCGGTTGTCCTCTTCCACCACCACGAACCGGTGCGTCTTGCGGACCGACTCGAGGATCAGCTCCTTGTCCAGCGGCACCAGGGTGCGGGGGTCGATCACCTCGGCGTCGATGCCCTGCTCGGCCAGCCGGTCGGCGGCGCCCAGGGCGCGATAGACCGTGAGCAGCTTGCCGACGATGGTGACATCCTTGCCGGGGCGGCGGATGGCGCCCTTGCCGATGGGCACGATGTAGTCCTCGTCCGGCACCTCGCCGATGGGGCTCACGGCGCCCTTCTCGGCCCGGTTGCCCTTGCTCCCGTAGAGCAGCTTGTGCTCGAACATGAGGACCGGGTTGTCGTCGCGCACGGCGGCCTTGAGCAGGCCCTTGGCGTCGTAGGCCGTGCTGGGGGCCACGACCTTGAGGCCCGGCACATGGGTGAAGAAGACCTCCAGCGTCTGGGCGTGCTGGGCGCCGCGCCGCGTGGAGCCCACCGGAGCCCGCATGACGAGCGGGACCTTCACGGCGCCTCCGGCCATGTAGGTCATCTTGGCGGCCTGGTTCACGAGCTGGTCCATCATGCAGAATAGGAAGTCGCCGTACTGCACGTCGGCGATGGGCCGCATGCCGGTCATGGCCGCGCCGACCGCGATCCCAGCGAAGCCCGACTCGGAGATGGGCGTGTCGATGATCCGCTCCGGCCCGAACTCCTCCGAGAGGCCCAGCGTCACGGTGAAGGCGCCGCCCCAGCCGCCGGGGACGCCGATATCCTCGCCGATGCAGAAGACGGTGGGGTCCCGGCGCATCTCTTCCCGAATGCCCTCGCGGAGGGCCTCCGCAATGCCCATCACCGCCATGTCAGTCGCCCTCCCAGTAGACGTAGCGCTCCAGTTCGTCCGGCGAGGGCGCCGGGCTCGCCTCAGCGAAGGCGATGGCGTCGTCGATCTCGGCGGCCACCGAGGCCTCGGCCTCGTCCAGCGCCGACTGAGGCAGCGAGTGGGGCTCGGCCAGCAGCCGCGCGCCGGTAACGGTGAGCGGGTCGCGGGACTTCCACTCGGCCTCTTCGTCGTCCGGGCGGTAGTCGCAGGCGTCGCTGCGGGAGTGGCCGCACTGCCGGTAGGTCAGCGTCTCCAGGAGCGTGGGGCCTTCGCCGGCTCGGGCGCGGGCCACGGCCGTGATGGCTGCGTCGCGGACGGCCTCCACATCGTTGCCGTCCACGGTGACGCCGGGCATTCCGTAGGCCGCGGCGCGGTCGGCGACATGGGCCACGCGGAAGACCTTGTCGAAGTGTGTCGAGGCGCCGTAGAGGTTGTTCTCGCAGACGTAGATGACGGGCAGCTTCCAGATGGCGGCCATGTTCAGGGCCTCGTGCCAGTCGCCCTCGTTGGCGGCGCCCTCGCCGTGGAAGGCCACTGCCACCTGGTCGGTGCCGCGCATCTTGGCCGAGAGGCCCACGCCGGCGGCGATGGGGCAGCCCGCGCCCACGATGGCGACAGCCGGGAAGACGCCTTGACGCACGTCGCCCACGTGCATGGAGCCGCCCTTGCCGCGGCAGCAGCCGGTGGCCTTGGCCATCAGTTCGGCCATGATGATGCGCGGGCTCACGTCCTTGGCCAGCGCGTGGCCGTGGGGACGGTGGGTTCCCAGCACGAAGTCGTCCTGCCGAAGGGCGGAGCAGACGCCGGTGGCCGAGGCCTCCTGCCCGATGTAGAGGTGCAGCGTCGAGGGGATGCGCCCCTGCAGGAAGAGCGCGTTGCACCGCTCCTCGAACCTGCGGATGAGGAGCATCTTGCGGTAGAGCGCCAGCAGCCGGTCGGCGCCGAGGGGTTCGGGCATCATTCCGCCTTTCCCGAGCTGCCGTAGAGCCGCATCAGCTCGCGCACCTTGGCCTGCAGCGCGGCTCGCGCTGCGGCGGTGAGGTCGCCGGACTTGCGCGATCCCAGCAGCTCGTGTACGTCGTCGGCGGGGTCCGCGGAGGCGACCGAGGCCTTCAGCGCCTGCGCGTAGACCCGCTTGAGGATGGTGCCCACGTTGAACTTCGCCACGCCGTTGGCCACCGCGTGGGGCACGCCGTCGGGCGGGAAGCTGGTGCCGCCATGCACCGCGAAGGGGATGCCCACGGCGGCGCGCAGGGCCTCCAGGCGTCCGCGGTCGATGGCCGCCCAGCCGTCGGTCTTCACATGCACATTGCCGATGGAGACGGCCAGGCAGTCGATGCCCGTGGCGGCCACGAAGGCGGCGGCCTCGGCGGGGTCGGTCATCTCGCCGCCCTGCTCCGCGCCGGCGGCGGCGTCGGGCAGGTGGCCCAGCTCGGCCTCCAGCGTCACGCTGGCGGCATGGGCCAGGGCCGCCAGATCGGCGGTCACGGCCAGCGCCTCGGCGGACGCAAGGTCGTCGGTGGAGAGCAGGAGGCAGTTGAAGCCGCTCTCCAGCGCGATGTGCGCCTGCGCCAGGGTCTGGGCCTCGTTGAACATGACGGCCGCGGGCACGCCGGCGCGCTCGGCCGCCGCACGTGCGGCCGGTCCCAGCATGGCGACGCCGCGCCGCTCCAGCCACGCGGCATCGACCATCATGCCGCCGAAGCCGACGATGACCGGCGACCGCTCGGCCTCAGCCGCATCCAGCACGGCCTCCAGCGAGTCGAGGTCCCACGACTCGAAGTAGCCGATGCCGTAGCCGCCCGCCAGGGCGGCCCGCAGCAGGTCGGGCATGGTGGCGAGGGGCATCAGGCGGCCCCTTCCGTGCAGGTGACGGCCAGGTCGTGCGATGCCATCAGGGCTTCAACGGCGGCCGTGCCGGTGACGCCGGCGGTGCATCCCAGCTTGGTGCAGGCCAGGGCGCCCACGGCGCTGGCGTAGCGGAGGCGCTGCGGCGTGTCCCAGCCCTGCAGCATGCCGTAGATGTAGCCCGCGCAGAAGGCGTCGCCGGAGCCGGAGCCGTCCACGAAGGTGATGGGGTAGACGCCGGCGGTCCAGCGCTTGCCGCCTTCGGCGATGAGCGTGCCGCGGCTCCCCTGTGTGATGACCACGGACTTGCAGCCCAGGCTGAGGAACCTGGCGGCCTGCGCCTCGGGGTCCGTGAGGCCCGTGAGCGCCTCGGCCTCCTCGTCGTTGGGCGTGAAGACGTCGACGTGGGGCAGCACCGGCGCCAGGAGGCTCAGGTCCGGCGCGCCGCCCGAGGGCACCACCACATCGAGCATCACCTGCGTGCCGCGTGCGCGGGCCTCGGCGAAGACCTGCGCGGTGGCCTCCGGGTCCAGCGCGGGCAGCACGACGTAGCCACCCACGTATAGCACGGCGGCGTCTGCCAGGGCCGGGTGGCGCAGGTCGTCGGCCACGAAGCGCGTGTTGGCCCCGAAGGTGTGGAGGAAGCGCCGGTCCTCGCCGGCCACGGTGAGCACCACGGTCTTGGAGGTGCCTCCCTCGCCGGTGCGGATGGCGCCGGTATTGAGGCCGCGCTCGGTGAGCTTGTTCACGAGGAACTCGGCGAACACGTCCTCGCCCACCACGCCGCAGACCGTCACGTCGGCTCCCAGCCGCGCCAGGTCGGTGCCGGTATTGGCCGCGCACCCGCCGGTCTCCAGCAGGAAGTCCTCCGTGGCCAGCAGCGCGCCGGCGGCCGGCAGCTTCGGCAGCGGCGGCACGAAGATGTCGGCCACCAGGATTCCCGCGCAGGCGACCTTGCCGGTCGCGCCAGTCACATTAGCCACGGTTCGCTCCTTCGCGTTCGTCGTCGAGCCTCAGCGCTTCGCGCGCGTTGGCCACGCTTGTTGCCAGTACGTTCAGCATTCCGCTACGCAGCGCGCCCAGGATGGCGGGCGCCTTGTTGGGGTCTGCGGCCACCCCGATCACACAGGGGATGCGGTGCAGGTCTTCGGCGCCGATGGCCACCACGCGGTCGCCCATGCCGGCGGCCACCGGGCGGCCCTGCTGGTCGAAGAACGAGCCCAGGATATCGCCCACGGCCCCGGCCTGGCGCATCCGGATCATGTCCATCTGCGAGAAGCAGCCCATGCGGACCACGGCGCTGTCGTTCTCGGCGTCGCCGATGCCCACCACGGCGACCTGCGCGTCGGACGCTCGGGCCAGGGCGCCGCGCACGTCGTCGTGGCCCAGGAAGGCCCGGCGCACGGCCGGCGTCTCGGCGTAGGCCGGCGCGAACAGGCCCACGGCGGCTCCGCCGAAGCGCTCGGCCATGTCGCGGCTGATGTCGCCGGCGTCCACCCCGCGCGACACGGCCGGCGAGCCGCCGATGGCGGGCACGAAGACGCATCCACGGGCGGGCGCCTGCCGGATCGAGGCCGCCACGGCCGCCACGTTGCGCCCCATGCCCACGGCCACCGTCATGCCCGCGTGGAGGTGGCGGAGCAGGTACTCGCCCACGCGCTGGACCACAAGCTCGCGCTGGAGCGCCTCATCCGAGTGGTCGGCTCCGAGCAGCACGTGCTTCACGCCGAATCGCGCGCAAATCTCGGCCTCCAGCCGCTCCGTAAGGACCGCCGGCGCGTGGACGGTGATCTCCACGATCCCGGTTTCGCGGGCGCGCTTCAGCAGTCGGCCGACCTTCACGCGCGAAAGCCCGAGGCGCTCGGCCACATCGGCCTGCGTCACATCCTCGAGGTAGTAGAGCGCGGCGGCGCGCGCCATGAGTTCGATCTGCGTGTCGGTTTCCATGCCCTGCCTGCGCAAATGTTCAGTGCCTGATCATTTGCTCACGACCCATTATGGGCGATGAAGGGCAAGGGGGTCAAGGGGTCGGCGGGGGCGCGCTATCCGGGGTTCTGGTGACGCCAGAACTCCTGACGGGCCTTTTCGTCCCCGATCGCGGCGTTGATCTCACCGAGGACGGCCGAGGGCTCATGGCCCGCACGCTTGAGCCGCTCTATCAGCCTCTGTTCGCGCTGCCGCTGATACATGACATAGGAGACAATCAGCAGCGCGATGCCTCCGACGAGCAGCAGAAGGTCAGCCATGGGCATGCACTCCTATCGCGTCCGCGGGCGGCGAGTAGCCGCGTTGCGCGGAACGAGGCCATAGAACGCCCGCGGGTCCTGTCCGACGGGTCGGACTCGTCCGACTTGCCCGAAGCCCCTTCGCCCCAAGTGTTTCCGGCCCCGGCGCGCATCTATAGTATGATACGCGGCGCGGGCCGCGGTTTGGGGGGATACGTGACATGAGAAGGACGAGCACTGTGGCGGCCGCCCTGCCGGCCGTGGTCTGTCTGGGAGCGTTGATCGGGTGCCGCGCCACTTCGGCCGAGGAGGTTCGGCTGGACGCCAACCGGACGCTGGGCGCGGCTGTGACCTTCCGCAACCTCTCGGTGGCGCCGGTCTACGACAGCCGCGCGGTGGTTGCGGACACCTACACCACGCTGGACGAAGGCCTCAAGGCCAGGACCGTCACCGTGAAGGAGAGCCCCCAGGGCGGCGACGTCAACCGGCTCTACGTCAGCAACCTGGGAAAGAAGCCGGTCTATATCATCGGCGGCGAGGTGATCCTGGGCGGGCAGCAGGACCGCTGCATCGGCAAAGACCTGCTGCTCAAGCCCGGCGCGAAGGCGGTGCCGATCACGGTCTTCTGCGTCGAGCATGGCCGCTGGTCGGGCACCGCCTCGTTCACGGGCAGCGCGAAGACGCTTGCATCCCAGACGATCCGCCTGAGCGCGCAGGATGGCGCCGTGGTGGCCGCCGTGCCGGAACCGACACGGACGCGGCCCGGCGGGCTGATCAACCGGAACCAGGCGTCGGGCGAGGCGGCGGGCTCGTACGAGCGGATCAGCCGGAGGCAGACGGATGTCTGGGCCGCTGTGGCGCAGAAGAACGCCCGGTTCAAGGCCGCACCGGCGTCGGGCACCTATCGCGAAGTGCTACAGGGCACGGGCGGTAACTCGGGCGCCAGCGTCGACCCCTACGTCAAGGCGCTCTCCGGCGCCCTCCCGGCGGACAAGCGGCTGGTCGGCGTCGTGACGGCGGTGGACGGCAAGGTGGTCGCGGCCGACGTCTTCGGCGAGCCGGCCCTCTTCCGCAAGCTCTGGCCCAAGCTGCTCCGGAGCTACGCCTCCGACGCGGCCGAGGCGTCGAACGGCAAGCCGGCGCCGGCCCGCCCGGTCACTCCGGCATCTGCCCGCGCGTTCCTGGCTGAGGCCGCATCCGGCGCCGGCAAGGCGGTGGACCGCGCGGCCGACACCACCATCACGCGGCTCGAGGGCCGCAAGGCCGTGCTGTACCGCTCCGGCGCGTCGGCCGGAGGAGCCATGGCGGGCAAGGCGGTACACGAAAACTACCTGGCCAAGTAGCGGAGGGCGGCCGGCGTAGCCGGGCGAAGCGGGCGTTGGTACAATAGGGCATCGTTGCTCTGCATTCCCACGGATCATGCGTTCCGGAGCGGACCGGATGGCCTACATCAAGCGCATACTCTGCCTGGCCAGTTCGCGCCGGCCGCCGGCCGGGCGCTGCATCGCCGGCGTGGAGTGTGATGACGACGGTCTGGGCGCCTGGGTGCGGCCGGTGAGCCCCCGGCGCTCACGCGAGGTCTCAGAGGAGGAGCGTGCCTACCGCGACGGGTCGGAGCCCCGGGTGTTCGACCTGATCGATGTGCCGCTTCTCTCCCGTGCGCCGTCCGGCCACCAGACCGAGAACCACGTCCTCGACCCGTCGCGCCACTGGGAGCGCGTGGGGCGTGCGCCATGGGAGCGTGCCCTGGCTGTCGTGGCTCCGGTCGACGCGCCGCTCTGGGCGTCCGGCGGTTCCACGGTGGGCGGGCTCAATGACCGCGTGCCCGACGATGCCGCCGCCGTCGAGGGCCGCTCGCTGATGCTGGTTCGGCCGGCGCACCTGACGTTGGAGGCGACCGAGGAGGCTGGTGCGCCGGGCACGGTGCGGCGCCGGGTGCGTGCCGCCTTCGAATGGGCCGAGATCACGTACCGGATCACCGTCACCGACCCGGTGGCGGAGGAGCGCTGTCTGGTGGCGCCTGAAGGCATCCTCGTGCTGCGCGACGCCCTCGTCTGCGTTTCGCTCAGCGAGGGCTACAAGGGCTTCGCCTACAAACTGGCTGCCTCGGTGCTGACGCCGGGGCGGGCGGGAGGGGCATGAGCGGCACACTCTACACCATCGGCCACTCCAACCACGCGATCGATGGCCTTCTGGGACTGCTTCGCCGCCACGGCGTGAATGCGGTGGCCGACGTCCGCTCGCATCCCTACAGCCGCCTATACCCCCAGTTCGGCAGGGAGCTGCTGGCGGCGCGGCTGACCGAGGCCGGCATCGCCTATGCCTATCTCGGCAAGGAGCTGGGCGCCCGGCCCGACGACCCCGGATGCTACGTGGGTGGCAAGGTCGACTTCGGCCTGCTGGCCGCCACTCCGGCCTTCCTGCGCGGGCTCGACGGCGTGGAGGCCGGCATGCGCACACGGACGGTGGCCCTGCTCTGCGCCGAGAAAGACCCGCTGACGTGCCACCGGACCCTCCTTGTGGCCCGGCATCTGCGCGAACGGGGCGTCGCCGTGAGCCACATCCTGGCCGACGGCACGTTGGAGACGCATGAGGCGGCGCTGGCCCGGCTCCTTCGCGAGTACAAGCTGGCCGAGCGCGACCTGTTCCATGAGCCGGAGGAGGTCATCGCCGAGGCCTACGCCCTGCGCGGAGCAAAGATCGCCTACGAGGAGCGGCCGGCCGCCGGAGCCGACCGGGGAGAGATCGAGTGACCTTGTACACGATCGGTTTCACGGAGACCACGGCGGAATCGTTCTTCGCACGGCTCGCGGCTGCCGGGGTCACGAAGGTCATCGATGTGCGCCTGAACAACGTGTCGCAACTGGCCGGCTTCGCCAAGAGGCAGGACCTGCCCTACTTCCTCAGGGCGCTGGCAGGCATCGGTTACGAGCATCGCCCGGAGTTCGCGCCGACGCAGGAGATACTGGACGCCTTCAAGAAGCAGCGCGGCGACTGGTCGGCGTACGAGGGCGCATTCACAGCGCTCCTCCGCGACCGCGGCGCCGAATCCGTTGTTGAGCCCTCCGACCTGGACGGGGCCTGCCTGCTCTGCAGCGAACGGGAGCCCGTCCACTGCCACCGACGGCTGGTCGCCGAGCACCTGGCGGCGCTCATGCCGGGCCTGTCGGTCGTCCACCTGTAGCGGCAGAGGAGCAGCAGGAACGGGGCCGTCCGACCGGTCAGGCAGGTCGGACGGCCCCGTTGCCCTACGGCACGACGTTGAACGCGGTGTTCGCCGTCACCGGGAGGTACCAGGCGTCTCCCGCAAACTCGGCCGAGGCGGAGTGCGCGCTGGCGGGTTCGCTGGCGGGGATGGCCCAGGCTGCGTTGGCCCAGCCGTTGGCGGCCGTTGCGGCGGCGCCGATGGGGGTGCCGTTGACGCTGAAGGTGATTGACTTGCCGGGTTGGATCAGGTAGTCCGGCAGGCTGCGGACGTAGGCCTGGAGCGGGTGGCTCGTGCCGCGCTTGCCGCTGCGGACGTAGGGCCAGACGTAGAGGTCGCCGGCCGTCACGGTCAGCTTGCCGGTGTTGGCCGAGGCCATGAACCCGCCGTCGCCCGCCCACTCGCCGCGGATCACTCGCGTCCCGGCGCCGGCGCCTTCGGGTACGGTGTAGCCGATCGGGAGGCAGCCTGTGGCGTTGGTGTTGCCGGAACCCAGGGCTGTACCGTCGAGCCTGATGGTCATCAGCTTGCCCGAGGGCGCCAGCGTGTTGTTGGTGAGGAACAGGTAGGCCTTAAGGACTGTGTAGCCCTTGACCTGTGCGGTGCGGTCCACCACGTAGACCTTGGTCGCCACGGTCTGCGCCGTGAGTGTGGCGGTCGTCGATGAAGCAAGGTATCCGGCATCACCGGCGAACTCCACCGTAATGGTCCTGACCGCGGACCCGGGCCCAATGACCCAATCGTGGGCGGCTTGCCCGTTCGCGTCGGTTGCCGTTGAGCCGACGGCGACGCCGTCAATCTGGAAGTCCAGGGCCCGACCCGCAAGCCAAGCATTGTCGCTGAGGCGCTTGAGGTAGCCCTTCAGCGTTGCGGTAGTGGTGATGATCCCAGAGCGGTCCGGCGCGTATATGGAGGTGCTGGTCCGCGGGGGTAACAGCGCGATGCCGTGGTTGGATCCGGCCCTGATCGCCACCACGCCGGCCAGGCCGAAGACCTTAACCGGTATGCTGCTGTTCGCTCCCGTGTTGTCGCCCAGCTCTCCCTGTTCGTTCAGTCCCCACGACCACGCGGTTCCGTCGGATCTCAGCGCAAGGCTGTATGGCCCACCGGCGGCGACGGCAACGCACCCGGTCAGGCTGGAGACCTGGACCGGTGTGAGGCTATCCGTCGTCGAGCCGTCGCCGAGTTGCCCGCCGTAGTTCGCTCCCCACGCCCAGGCGGTGCCGTCGGACTTGCACGCAAGACTGTGCGCCGCACCTCCCGCGATGCTGGTCACGTCCGTAAGGCCGGAGACCTGAACCGGGCTCAGGCTGGTCGTAGTGGTTCCGTCTCCGATCTGACCGGAGCCGTTCTCACCCCATGCCCATACCGTGCCGTCGGACTTCAGGGCCAGGCTGTGCACGCCCCCTCCGGCGATGGCCACGATGCCGGTGATGCCGGGGACCTGAACGGGGACCAACCGTGCCGTTGTGGCGCCGTCGCCGACCTGGCCGGACCAGTTCGCTCCCCATGCCCATACCGTGCCGTCGGACCTGAGCGCCAGGCTGTGGTAGCCCCCGCCCGAAATCGCGATGACGCTTGTGAGGCCAGAGACTGGTACCGATGTCCATCGGTTCGTGGTCGTGCCGTCGCCGACGGGTCCGTTGCCGTTGGCGCCCCAGGCACGGATCGTGCCGTCTGCAAGCAGCGCCAGGTTGTGCAGTGCGCCGGCCGCGACCGCAGTGGAGCCTGAGATGCCGGACACCTGCACCGGCGTGGAGCGCGTCGTGGTGGTCCCGTCGCCGACGGTGCCCCATGTGTTCTCGCCCCAGGCCCAAACAGTGCCGTCCGACCTGAGCAACATCGAGTGGTACTGCCCGCCCGCCGCACCAACGACGGCTGCCACACCGGCGATCCGCACCGGAGCGTAGCGGTTGAACGTAGTGCCGTCGCCTAGTTGGCGATGGCTGTTGGCGCCCCAATCCCAGGCGTTGTCGTCAGCGGACGCCTGCCCGCCCACCATCCCCGTGCCCGAGCACAGTATCGCAAAGAGGCCGACCCGCCACACCGAGGTCTGCAATGGAAGACTCCTTCATTCCTGTCTATAGAACTCTACGAACTAGCGGGAAGAAAGTCTCCATCACAAGCGTGATGCGGCGGGCCGGCGTCGCTCTGCCCCGTTACGGCACCACGTTGAACGCGGTGTTCGCCGTCACCGGCAGGTACCAGGCATCGCCGGCGAACTCAGCCGTGGCTGTGTGGGCGCCGGTAGGCTCACCGGCGGGGATGGTCCATGTGGTCGAAGCCCAGCCGTTGGCGGCCGTGGCGACCGTGCCGATGGGGGTGCCGTTGACGCTGAAGGTGATGGGCTTGCCGGGTTGGATCACGTAGTCGGGCAGGCTGCGGACGTAGGCCTGGAGCGGGTGGCTGGTGCCGCGCTTGCCGCTGCGGACGTAGGGCCAGATATAGAGGTCGCCCTTGGTCACCGTCAGCTTGCCGGTGTTGGCGGAAGCCGTGTAGCCGCCGTCGCCCGCCCACTCGCTCCGGATCACGCGCGTCCCGGCGCCGGCGCCCTCGGGCGCCGTATAGCCGAGTTGCACATATCCCGCGGGCCTCGTGGTGTCCGTTCCGAGAGTCGAGCCGTCCAGCTTGACCGTCATGAGCTTGCCGCCGACGGGCGTGTTGTTGAGGAGGTAGAGGTACGCCTTCAGCACCACGTAGGACTTCACCTTCGCGGTGCGGTCCACCACGTAGACCTTCGTCGCCACGGTCTGGGCGGTCAGGGCCGCGGTGGCGGACGAAGGCTTGTAGTCGATCTCGCCGGCGAACTGGACCTTGATCGTGCGGCTTGCGGATCCGGCACTGATGAGCCAGCTGAGGGCGGCTTGCCCGTTGGCATCGGTCGCGGCGAATCCGACGGAGACGCCGTCGACCAGGAAGTCGAGCGACCTGCCCGCCAGCCAGGCGTTGTCCGGCAGGCGCTTCAGGTAGCCCTTCAGGGCGACCGTCGTGGTGATGATGCCCGTGCGGTCGGGCGCATAGATGGACGTACTGACCGGTGCGGGCATGGCGGCCAGCGTGTGGTTGGCGCCGCATCCGATGGTCCTGACACCCGTCAGCGCGGGTACAGGGACCGGCGTGGTTCGCTCGGTAACGGCGCCGTCGCCGAGTTGGCCCCAGCCGTTGTTGCCCCAGGCCCATATGGAGCCTCCGGGCAGGAAGGCGAACCCGTGCTGGGCTCCGCAGGCGATGCCGGTGACGCCCGTGAGGCCCGGCACCTGAACGGGCGTCGGGCAGTTCGCGGTGGAGCCGTTGCCCAGCGCCGACTTGTCACCCCAGCCCCAAGCCCATACGGCGCCGTCGGACACCAGCGCCACGCTGTGCCCGTACCCGCAGGCGATGGCCGTGGCGCCGGCCATGCCGGATACATGAACCGGGCTTGTGCGCCGAGTGGTTGTTCCGTCGCCGCACTGGCCGTAGGTGTTCTGCCCCCACGACCAGGCCGTTCCGTCCAGCTTGAGCGCCAGGCTGTGGTACCAGCCGGCCGCGATCTTCGATGCGCCGGCGAGGCCCTGCACCTGCACGGCGACGGCGCTGTCGGTCGTGGTGCCGTCGCCCAGCGCGCCGTTGCTGTTGGAGCCCCATGCCCATACGGTGCCGTCCGACTTGAGGGCCAGGCTGTGCCCGAAGCCGCAGGCGATCGCCGTGACGCCCGTCAGGCCCACCACCTTGACCGGTGACCAGCGCTCGGTGAGGGTGCCGTCGCCCAGTTGGCCGCTGCCGTTGTCGCCCCAGGCCCAGACGGTGCCGTCGGACTTCAGAGCGAGGGTGTGAACGTAGCCGCAGGCGATGGCGGTGACCCCGGAAACGCCCGACACCAGCATGGGTGCAATGTGGTCGTCGGTGGTCCCGTCGCCGAGCTGCCCCATCCAGTTGCCGCCGATGGCCCAGACGGAGCCGTTGTTCTTGAGCAGAACATTGTGGGCGCCGCCGCCCGCCACGGCCACGACATCGGCCATGCCGGGCATGGCCACAGGTGTGTGCCTGTCGTTGGTCGTGCCGTCTCCGAGCTGCCCGCGGCCGTTCCATCCGCAGCCGAGCGCCTCGCCGTCGGCGGTCGAGCGCGCGCTCAAGGTTCCGAGGCAGAGGCAGAACAGGGCCGCGAGCAGGCCGATGGCGATGCGAGGCCGGTCACGCGAGACCAGCGGTGTTGCGCTCAGCTTCATAGGGCCCTCCATGTGGCGGATGCCGCCGCCGCACTGTTTCGCGGCGCGGGCATGGCTTCCTGCCGAGGAGGGCCCGTGCCGGGACGGGACGGCGGCGCCTGAGTACCGTCAGAAGTCGAACAGGTCGCCCAGGAATCCCTTCTTCTTGCGCGGTCGGCCGTAGTGATCATCGTCGTGGTGGTCGTGGTCGTCATGGTCATCGCTGCGCCTGTAGCCGGGCTGTAGGCGGGGATCCAGGCGGGGATCGGCCATCTGGCCCATGGGCGGCGCCATGCGCGGGTCGGCCACCGGCGGGGTCCGGGCCACGCCCGTCGCGGAGCGCTCGATGATCTTGTCCAGCTCGCCCCGGTCAAGCCAGATGCCGCGGCACTGGGGGCAGTAGTCGATTTCGACGCCCTGGCGGTCAGCCATGACGAGGGCGATACCCGTGCAAACAGGGCAGTTCATATCATCTTCTCCTCAGGGCCCGCGCCATCGTGCGCGGAGGCTCTCACACTCGGTTGATGGGTCGTTCCAGGCGCACGGCGCGGGTTGGAGCGGGACGCGGCTACTCCCCGCCGCCCTCCCCGCCCAGCATCTGCATGACAACTACTACGACGATGACCACGACAATCACGCCCACGATCTTGGCCCACAGCGGGACTCCGCTGATCGAGTTCCACAGCTTGGTCCCGGTCTCAAGAGCCTTATTGAACTCGGCCACGCACCTCTCCTTGCCCACCCGGGCATCCGACGGCAACGGTTGACGGCTCCATGTGTACGACGACGTCGGCAAACGGCACCGATTCCTCGATCCGCCGCTTCACCGCATCCGCCACGTCATGTCCCTGGCGCACCGTGACGTCGGCATCGACATGAACTACCACATCCACGAACGTCCGGTTTCCGCTCTCGCGCACCCGCAGCCGCTCACAGCCCATGACGCCCGGCGTAGAGCAGGCCGTGGCCTCGATGGCCGTGGCCACCCCCTCCGGTGCGCGGTCCAGCAGCACGTCGATCGTACGCTTGCCGAGGCGCCAGCAGACCCCGATGACGATGACCGCCACGCCCAGCGCCGCCAGCGCATCGGCCTTGGCGAGGGCATCGGAGCGGCCGATCAGCTCGCCCACCTTCACAGCCACCAGGCCGACCAGCACCACGCACGAACTCCAGACGTCCGTGCTGAAGTGGAGCGCATCGGCCTCCAGCGCCTGGCTGTTGTGCTTCTTCGCCACGCGCATAAGCGCCCGTGACCGCGAGATGTCGATGATGATGGAGCCCACGATGACCACGAACGACCAGACCGTGGCCTCCACTTCGACGGATTTGAAGAAGAGGCGCTGCACCGCTTCGCTGACGATCCAGAAGCAGGTGATGAAGAGCAGCATGGTCTCAAAGAGGGCCGAGACGTTCTCGACTTTGCCATGCCCGTACCGGTGGTCCGAATCGGCCGGTCGGTCGGCGATGCGGACGGCCAGGTAGGTCACGGCGGCCGCCACCAGGTCGAGCCCGGAGTGGAGAGCCTCGGAGAGCAGGCCCAGGCTGCCCGTCAGGATGCCCACCGCCAGCTTGGAGCCTGTCAGCACGACTGCGGCCAGCACGGAGCTGAGCGCGACGCCCTGCTTCTCGGCGGACGCCGAGGCCGTGGCGTCGAGGGGCAGGCGCTCCTGTGCGGACGAAACGACCGTCATCTGGTCCATTGCCAAATCCTTGCAGCAGCGGGCGCGCTTGCGGACAGCCCCCGGCGGCGAACGCCGAAGGGTCTGCCGTGCGCCCTTGGGAATGGACCCATTATGGCGACCGCCGAGGCGCCTGCGTATCCGCGATATGGGGGATTTGAGCGGGCTCGATGGCGTTACGGTAGGTCCGCCAGGCCGCTCCGGACCGCCCAGACGGCGGCCTGGATTCGGTCGGAAACGCCGAGCTTCGCGACGATGTGCTCGACGTGCGTTTTCACCGTGGACTCCGCCACGAAGAGCATGGCGGCGATCTCCCGGTTGCTCAGCCCGTCGGCCAGCAGGCGCACCACCTCCGTCTCGCGCTCCGAGAGCGGCGTCGCCAGGTCCGCCATGGCCGGCGCATCACGCCCGGAGGCGCGGATCGAGCGGAGAAGGTCCCGCGAACTGATGAGCATCTCGCCGCGCATCACCTGCCGCAGCGACTGCAGCAGCTCCGAGCGGTCGACGCCCTTCAGCAGGTATCCCGAAGCCCCGCCGGCGATGGCGCGAGCCATGAAGGTAGGGTTATCGTACGTGGTGAGCATCACCACCGCCATGTCCGGAAACTCCTTCCGCAGGGCCTGCAGCGCGTCCAGACCGTCGCCGCCCGCCATGCGGATATCGACGAGCGCCAGCCGCGGGCGCGCGGCTCGGGCAGCCTCCACGGCATCGAATCCGGACGAGGCCTCGGCCACCACGGCGAACTCGGTGCGCCGGAGCATGCTCTTCACGCCGCCGCGCCAGATCTCGTGGTCGTCCACCAGCATGACGGTCACCGTCGGCTCGGGGTGCGGATCGCTCATGGTGTCGCCTCCTGGCCCGAGGCCGGCAACGCGGGCACCGTGGCCCGCACGATGGTCCCCTCACCGGCGGCGCTGCGAAGCTCCAGGGCGCCGCCGGCCAGCTCCACGCGCTCCGCCATGCTGTGGAGGCCGAGGTGCGCGTAGTCGGTTTGGGCCGCGGGGTGCTCGAAGCCGCGCCCGGTATCGGTCACGGTGACGCAGAGCCTGGCGTCGCCCGGTCGCGCTCCGGGCGAGTACTCCAGCCCCACCTGGACCTCGGAGGCGCCGGCGTGCTTGCGGACGTTGCTCAGGGCCTCCTGGACCACGCGGTAGACCGTCGTCTCGATGGCCGTGTCGAACCTGCGGCCGCCCGAGCCGTCGGTGAACCGGGCGCTCTCCCACCCGGCGCGCTCCCTCTCCTCGGAAAGGAGCTGCTCCAGGGCGCCGGCCAGGCCCAGGTCGTCCAGCGCCAGCGACCGTAGCCCGCTGACGACCCTGCGCGTCTCCACTACGGCATCCCTCAGGAAGCGCGTGGCCAGGTCGAGCTCCTCCTGCGCCTCATCCTCGGCGCCCTCGGCGTGGGCGGTCCGGAACGCCTCCAGGTGCGCGTGCGACGCCATGACGTACTGCGTCAAGCCGTCGTGCAGGTCGTAGGCCACGGCCCGGCGCTCGTCCTCCTGCGCCGCGATGAGGGCGCGGATGAGCGACCTCTGCCGCGTGATCTGGTGCAGCTCGTGGATGGCGACCGCCGCGTTCTCGGCCAGGGCGCGGAGCGAGGTGTCGGCGTCGGTCGGGAAGGGCCCTTCGCCGGTCGCCTTGACCACGCAGAGGGCGCCCAGCACCGTTCGGCGGCGGCGGATCGGCGCCAGGAGCCGGTCCGCGCGCGGCGCGGGATCGGCGGCGGCGCGTCCGCTCCTGCCGAGGGTGATGATTCGTTGCGCCTCGGCGAGCATCTCCTCGCCGGAGTGCGGGGCCGACGAGCCGTCGGGCGGTGCGCCCACGGTGACGGTCTGTTGCAGGCCCGCGCCGTCGGGGTGGGCCACCGCGATGGCGGCGTAACGGGTTCGCGTGAGCCGGCAGGCTCCGTGCGCGATATGCTGCAGCGCCTCGATGCCGGTGCGGCTGGAGAGGACGTGCAAGGCCACCCGCCGCACCAGCGTCAACATCAGCGCGCGGCGTTCCGCGGTCAACTGCACTCGCTGGAGTTCATCGGCCGAGGAGCCGGGCTCGGGCTCGGGTGGCGGATCGCTGAAGTCGGCCTCAACAGGCATCGGCGCACTCCAATCTGGCCGGGATGGCATGGTCCCCTGCGACGGCACTGGCCGCCTGCACGATCATCTTACCCAGCGGACAGGCGGGCCGCTCATCGGATTCTTGTTCGGCCCAGGAGCCACCGGTCAACCTGCACGCACAACCGGGCAGACCCGCCGCCACGGTTGACACGGGGCGGGCCGCTCGGGGTACAATAATACTTGAGTGATTCGATCGACCATGTCGACTTCATGATCAGCCCCACTCCGAGCCGTGACATCGAGCGGGCATCGGGCTACCGCAAGAGAGGATTTTGCCATGAGACAATCCAATCGTGTTCGGGCGTTCACACTGATAGAGCTACTCGTCGTCATCGCGATCATCGCTGTCCTAGCTGCGATCCTGTTCCCGGTCTTCGCACAGGCGCGGGAGAAGGCACGGCAGGCCGTCTGTGGAAGCAACCTGCACCAGGTAGGCCTCGCGTCGTTGATGTACTCGCAGGACTACGACGAGTATGTGGTGCCCTACCGCACCGGGGCGTTTCCAGCATCGGGTACTCGAACGGAATGGATCCGCTACTGGTGGACCGGCCTGGCGCCCAACAGCCAGCGTGTGGCCACCGAGGGCCTTCTTTTCCCCTATATGAAGGGCATTGACATCGTGGCCTGCCCAACCTTCCGCCCGTCCGGTGTCGCAGTTGGTACGTATACCGGGTACGCCTACAACTACAAGTACCTGTCGGACGGCGTGCCGAACCGTTGGCAGGACCGCTTCTATGATCAGATCACCTCGGTCAGCTTGGCCAGGGTCACAGAGCCGAGCCGGACCGTCCTGCTCGCAGATGCGGCCTCGCTCAACACCGCCGGCGCAGCCATTACGACCACGGACTTCCTCGATCCGCCGACGTTCCACCGTCCGAGGTTCCATGGCAGGCACAGCGGAATGGGCAACGTGCTCTGGGTGGACGGCCATGTGAAGGCGCGGCGGCCGCTCTTCAGGGCGACGTGTGAACGGTACAACGCCGTCCAGTTGGCCCTGCTCAGGGACAATCAGATCGGCGACCTCGACGATGACGGCGACATGACGACCGATGAGCTGTTCGTCGCATCGAAGTGAAGAAGCAACTGCGGTTGGCGCTGGGCAAGGCCCACCTCTGGCTGGGTCTCGCCCTGGGTCTCTACTTCCTGCTAATGGGAGTGACGGGCAGCCTGCTGGTGTTCGGCCGTGAAGTGGACCAGTGGCATGAGGCTGACGTGCATCGGGTCAGGCCCGGACGCACGCAGGTGCCGGTGGCGCGGATTCTGGCTGCCTATCGCAAGAGGTATCCGCACGCCAAGGTCGGGTACGTCAGCTATCCTCGGACGCCGGACAGCACGTTCAACATCCGGCAGAGCATGACGGGGTGGCAGCAAAGGTACACCTACTTCAACCCGTACACCGGACAGATCGTCGGTGAGCGCACCAGGGCCGGCACGTTCTACGGTTTCCTATGCTATCTGCACTTCTATCTGGCCATGGGGCAGGTCGGCTGGACCGTCAATGGGTACGGCGCCATCCTGCTGACCCTCCTCATGGTGTCAGGCGGGTGGATCTGGTGGCCCAAGGCGCGCACCCAGTGGCGTGTCCGTCTCGGCTTACGCAGGAACCGGGGCACCAAGGTGCTGGTGCATGATCTGCACAACGTACTGGGCATCTACCCGCTGGCGTTCCTGCTCATGTTTGCGGTGACGGCCATAGTCTTCGCCTTCAAGGAGCCGAGCGAGAAGCTCGTCTTCGCGCTCACGGGGGTCACCCAGGATAGGCCCGTCAAGGTTGCGTCGGTCGGGAAGCCCCTGCCGCTCGACTTGCTGGTGGCATCGGCGGACCGAGCTGTGGATGGCCGGGTCCAGCGGGTTAACCTGCCCAAGAAGGTCGGCGATCCGGTGGTGGTGCGCAAAGAGTGGGACACCTGGAACCAGACCCGAGATCGCGCCGAGGTCTCCGTCGATCCAAGCACCGGCAAGATCCTGCGCGTCGATGACTCGCGTAGGTGGCCGATCGGCAGGAAGGTGATCCAGTGGGCCGTCCCTATACACTTCGGCCTGATCGGAGGGTTGGCGACCCGCATCATCTGGGTGGCGCTTGGTCTGGCGCCGGTGGTCCTTGCGTTAACCGGCGCATTGCAGTGGTGGTACAAGCGAAGCGCCAGGGCAGCGGCCAGGAGCTCCCGGGCTCAAGCCGCGACGGCGACCGCCGCTGAGGCGCAGATCCAGTCGTCGTAAGCCGCGCCGTCGGGCGCTGATGGGCGGTACCTGTGGCGGGAAGCCGATCGGCCCGCGTCCCGCCGCAGGAATCCGGGCATGCGATCTGGAACGTACCGGCGTCACCACACCGCAAGGAGACGCCGCATGACCGACCGCGAGAACTGGCTTCGGACCGTGGAGTTCGGCGGGCCGGATTGGATTCCCTGCAGCGTCTCGCTGGCGCCGCTGGCCTGGCACACGCACCGCGAGCGGCTGGAGGACGTGGTCCTCTCGCACCCGCGCCTCTTCCCCGGCTTCCGGGCCGGATCGGTGGACTTCGACGGCTTCGGCAACGTCTACCGCCAGGGCGAGCGCTTCACGGACAACTGGCGGTGCGTCTGGCACAACGAGGTGGGCGGGCTGGAGGGGCAGGTCGTCGAGCACCCCCTGGCCGACTGGGACGCGCTGGAGAGCTATAGCCCGCCCGATCCCATCACCCAGAGCGAGCGGGGAGGCCGCGACTGGCCCGCCGCCCGCGTGCACATGCAGGCCGCCAAGGACGCCGGCCATCTGGTCATGGGTGACGGCGAGAGGCTCTTCGACCGCCTCTACTTCCTCCGCGGGTTCGACAACCTGATGGTGGACATCGCCACGGACGACCCGCGCCTCGCGCGCCTCGTCGACATGCTGCTGGACTACGAGACGCGCCTCATCACGCCCGCGCTGGAGTTCGGCGTCGACGCGGTGGCCTTCCATACGGATATCGGCGCCCAACGATCGCTGATGATCAGCCCCGAGAAGTTCCGCAAGCACATCAAGCCCCTCTTCGCCCAGCTCTTCGGCCTCTGCCGCGCCGCCGGGGCCCACGTCTACCTCTCCTCCGACGGTTGCGTTCTGCCCATCGTGGACGACCTGATCGAGTGCGGCGTCTCGGTGCACGACCCGCAGTACCGCGCCAACGGGCTGGAGGGCATCGAGCGGGCCTACAAGGGCAGGCTCTGCGCCAACGTGGACCTGGACCGTCAGATGTTCGCCTTCTGCACCCCGCGGGAGATCACGGAGCACGTGCGCGGCGTGGTGAGCCGGATGTACCTGCCCGACGGCGGCCTCATGGTCTCCGGCTCGGTTTGGGACGCCAATACGCCCATCGAGAACATCGAGGCCCTCTGCTCGGCCATCGAGTAGTGCTGCCTGGGAGGCCGCGAATGGTAGCGGCAGCTCTGATCCTGGCCGCGACGACGCTCCTCTGCTGCGCCGCGGCTCCGCCGGAGCGGCCCCGAGCCCTCATCGTGGCCGACGAGATCCCCGCCATGCGCGTGGTCGGCGACCTGTTGCGCGGCGACGCCGGGCTGGAGCCGCAGATCGTGACGCAGGCCGAGACGCCCGCCGACCTGGCGCCCTACGCCTGCGTGGCGGTCTACATCCACGGCAGGCTGGAGACGCGCGCCGAGGAGGCCTTCATCCGCTACGCCGACGGCGGCGGCAAGCTCATCGTCCTGCACCACAGCATCAGCTCCGCCAAGCGGGCCAACACCAATCCCCATTGGTTCCACTTCCTGGGCGTGGAGGTTCCGTCGCAGCCCTTCGAGCAGGGCGGCTACCGTTGGATCGAGGGCGTGACCATGGACATCCGCGCCCTGGCCCCGAAGCACCCGATCCTGCGCGGCGTGAAGTGGGAGCAGGCCGACGGCGGGCAGGGCTTCAGGCTGGAGGAGACCGAGGTCTACCTGAACCACGCGCTGGGCCAGGGGCGCCTGCCCTCCGGCGAGCCGTGCGGCAAGCGGACGCTGCTGCTGGGCCTCACCTACACCGCCGACGATGGCCGCACCTACCGGCAGGAAACCGCGGGCTGGACCATGCCGACCGGCAAGGGCCACGTGGTCTACCTGATGCCCGGCCACACCGACCGCGAGTTCCGCCACCCCGCCTACGCCCGTATTCTGGCCAACGCCGCCCGCTGGAAGCCCTGAGCCGCCAGGCCGACAGGAAAGGCCGGGCCTCCGCCGCCCGCCGCCGACCCTCGGTGGCTCGGGCCTCCGTGCCCGAGTCTGCCGTTGACGGTCGCCCTGAACGAAGCGAAACACCGCGGCTCTTGCATCGACAGCGGAGCCTGTGTCATAGTCAAGATGATATGTCGCGCTGTTCACGCTGATGATCCTGACGCCAAGTGCATCGATGTGTGCCTGACCTGAGAACCAGGGGCGCAAGCGCCCTGGAGACCGTGAGCGTTTCCCCCGGCAACGGGGTTCGCTATATCATAATAGAGGGAGCCACCTATGCTTCGCATCTCGATTCCGCTGTTGCTCCGCGCGTTCGCGCGCCCTCTGGCCCTCCTGGCCTGCACCACGGCGGCAACGGTCGTGACCGCGTCTCCGGCAGCGCCGGCCCGGCGCGTCGCCACGGCCGACGTGTCGCTTACGTTCGAGAGGAACACCGGCCGCTGGCCCAGCGATGTGCAATTCGTCGCGCGTGGCGGAGGCGGGACGCTCTTCCTGACCCGCCGCGAGGCGGTCCTCTCGCTCCGCAAGGGCGGCAAGGCCTCGGCGCTTCGGCTGAAGCTGCAGGGCTCCCATGGCGATGCGGTGGCGTCGGGGCTGGAGAAGCAGCCCGGCATCGTCAACTACTTCGTCGGCAACAACCCGGCGAACTGGCGCACGAAGATCCCGACCTACTCCCGCGTGAAGCTGGCGGGCGTCTACCCCGGCGTCGACCTGGTCTATTACGGGGCGGGCCAGTCCCGCACGCTGGAGTACGACTTCGTCGTGAAGCCCGGCGCGGACCCGAAGCAGATCCGCATGGCGGTCTCCGGCGCGAAGTCGCTCCGCACCGTCGGCGGCGGGCTCATCGCCTCCACGGCCTGCGGCGACGTGACCCTGAACCGTCCCTACGCCTACCAGACCATCGACGGCGTCCGCCGACAGGTTGCGTGCTCGTTCACCGTTGAGCGCAACACCGTCGCCTTCCAGGTCGCCCGCTACGACGCGGGCCGCCCGCTGGTGGTGGACCCGACGCTGGCCTACAGCACCTACCTGGGCGGCGCCGGCGCCGAAGTCTCCACGGGCATCGCCGTCGATGCCGCAGGATGCGCGTACGTAACCGGAACCACCGGAAGTACCGACTACCCGACCGTGGCGGGATCGTATGCCGTGGCCGGCTCGGGCGACCAGGACGCCTTCGTCACCAAGCTGAATGCCGCCGGCTCCGCCCTGATCTACAGCACCTACCTGGGCGGCTCAAACCGGGAGGACGACCCGCGCATCGCCGTAGACGCCGCCGGGTGCGCGTATGTCGCGGGATCGACGGCCAGCTCCAACTTCCCCGTGACCGCAGGCGCCTACCAGACAGCCTACAGCGCCGCCGATCTCTTCATCACCAAGCTGAACTCCGCGGGCACGGCGCCGGTCTACAGCACCTACCTGGGCGGCTCCGGGACCGACACCGCCTCGGGGATAGCAGTGGACACCTCCGGCGCTGTGTTCGTGGTAGGGCACACGAGCGGGGCTTTCCCGACTACGGCCGGCGCCTTCGACACCACGTTCGACGCCACGCAGCTCGACGGTTTTGCGGCCAAACTGAACGCAAGCGGCGCCGGCCTCTCCTACTGCACGGCCCTGGGCGGCAGCGGAGAGGAGACCATCGGCGATGTGGCGATCGACACGGCCGGCTGCGCCTACGTCGTGGGCAAGACCACCTCGGCCAACTACCCCACAACGGCCGGCGCCTATGACACCAGCTACAACGGCAACACCGACGGGATGATCACCAAGGTCTCGGCGGACGGCACGGCTCTGGTCTACAGCAGTTACCTCGGCTCCACCTCCCCCGATCTGGCCGAGGGCGTGGCGGTCGGGGCCGACGGCGTGGCCGTTGTCAGCGGCTACACGGCGTCCCGGTCCTTCCCAACGACGGCGGGCGCCTACCAGACCGCGTTCGGCGGCGGCAAGGCCGATGCCTTCCTCTGCCGTGTCGCCGCCAACGGAACCAGCCTGCTTCAATCCACCTACGTCGGATCAACGGGCAACGAGGCCTACACTTCGGTGGCTCTGGCTGATGACGGCGCCGTGATCCTCGCCACTACCGTGGACGGCGCATTCCCGGTGACCGGCGATGCCTTTCAGTCCAGCTACGCGGGCGCGTACGACGTTGCCCTGGCCAGCCTGACGCCCACGCTGTCGGCCCTGAACTACTCCACATATCTGGGCGGACCGGGAGCGGAGCAGGAGCCGCGCGTCGCCTTCCGCAACGGCGCGGCGTACGTCGCGGGACCGACTGCGACAGGCTTTCCGGTGACCGCCGGCTCCTTCCAGACCACTGCAAGCGGCACGAGCGACGCCTTCGTCCTGAAGGTGAGCTTCAAGACCTCGGTGGCCAGCGTTCTCACCGTGAATTTGGCTTCCGGCGCCCCGGGAGCCTCCCTCTCCCTGACGGCCAAGTTGGCCGACGGCGGCGGAGCGGGGGTCTCGGGCAAGTCGGTCGCCTACACCCTCGACGCGACGGGGATCGGATCGGCCACTACGGCCGCCACGGGCATCGCCACGCTGGCCTACACGATCACGGACACGCTCTCGGCCGGCGCGCATACGCTGGGCGGGGCCTTTGCCGGCGACGCGGCCTACGACGCCAGCTCCGGATCGAACACTCTCACGATAACCCAGGCCACCACCGGCCTCAGCACCGTTGACCGCACCGGTCTGGTCACAACGGTCGTGGCGCTGAAGGCCTACCTGAAGCGCACCACGGACAATGCGTGGCTCGGCGGCAAGTCCGTTGCCTTCACGGTGGCGGGGACCGGCGTCGGCTCGGCAAACACCGACGCGTCCGGCCAGGCCGTGCTGAACTACACCATCGCCACGTCGGCGGGCGCCCACGCCATCGGCGTCTCGTTCGCCGCGGAGACGCTCTATAAGGCATCGTCCGCCGCGGCGACCCTGACGGCCACCACGACCAACTGGTCGACCGCACGGCGAAGGTCAAGACCTACACCGTCCTCAAGTCCTACCTCTTCACCCCGGCCAACGCCATCATCCCGGGCAAGCCCATGGTGATCAAGCTCGACGGCACGCAGTTGGCCTCGGGGAACACGAACAGCTCCGGTTACCTGCAGGTGGGCTACACCGTGGCCGAGGGCGCCGGCGCGGGCATCCGCACCATCCGGGGCGAGTTCGCCGGCGACGGCGGCTACATGGCGTCCGCCAGCAGCGGGAAGCTGACCGTCACGGCGGGCGACCTCTACATCTGGCCCTACGTCCGCAGCGGCAAGAAGGGGACCAACCACCTCCTCAAGGCCTACGTGCGGAGCCTGCCGGACTATGTGATCCAGCCCGGCAAGTCGATCACGTTCAAGGTGAACGGCTCCGTCATCAGCTCAGGCGCCGTCGCCGCCGACGGCTGGGCCTCGGCCACCTGGGCGATCCCGGCCGGCGAAGCCACCGGGGCGCACACCGCCGCCGCCGAGTTCGCCGGCGACGCATGGTACAAGGCCGTGACGGCCACGACCAGCTTCAACGTGGTTCCGTAGACCCGCGGGCCCGGGGCCGTTGCGGCGTCGCGCGGCCCCGAGCACACAACGGAGAACCCATGACCCTGTAAGCCCGACCCACAAGAGCGTTACCCCCGTCAACGGGGTTCGCCATACCACACAAGGGAGAAACGCATGTCCTACCCACTGTTCCAGCAGCCGCTCCACGCGTTGGTTCGCCCTCTGGCCCTCCTGGCCTGCACCGCCGCGGCAACGGCCTCGGTCGCGTCTCCGGCAACGCCCGCCCGGCGCGTCGCCACGCCCAATCTGCCGCTCACGTTCGAGAAGAACACGGGCCACTACCCGAGGGAGGTGCAGTTCGTCGCCCGCGGCGGCGGCGGGACGCTCTTCCTGACCCGGCGCGAGGCCGTCCTCTCGCTCCGCACGGGCGACAAGGCCGCGGCGCTCCGCCTGAAGCTGCAGGGCTCAAGTGCGAAGACCGTTGCGTCGGGCCTGGACAAGCGGCCCGGCATCGTCAACTACTTCATCGGGAAGGACCCCGCGCAGTGGCGGACCAACGTGCCCACCTACTCCCGCGTGAAGCTGACGGGCGTCTACCCCGGCATCGACCTGGTCACCTACGGCGCGGGCAAGTCCCGCACGCTGGAATACGACTTCGTCGTGAAGCCCGGCGCGGACCCGACGCAGATTCGCATGGCGGTCTCCGGCGCGAAGTCGCTCCGCACCGTCGGCGGCAGGCTCGTCGCCTCCACGGCCTGCGGCGACGTGACCCTGAACCGCCCTTACGCCTACCAGACCATCGGCGGCGTGCGCCGACAGGTGGCCTGCGCGTTCACACTTGAGCGCAACACCGTGGCCTTCCAGGTCGCCCGCTACGACGCGGGCCGCCCGCTGGTGGTGGACCCGACGCTGGAGTACAGCACCTACCTGGGCGCTAGCGACCAGGACTACGGCACCGCAGTCGCCATCGACGGCGCCGGCGCGGCGTACGTCACGGGCCGGTCGAGTTCCACCACCTTCCCCACCACCGCGGGCGCATTCAATCGGGCCCGCACCGGCAACTACGATGCGTTCGTCACCAAGATGGCAGCCGACGGGAAGAGCCTGGCCTATAGCACCTATATCGGCGGCACGAGCAAAGACCAGGCCAACGCCATCGCCGTTGACGCCGCGGGCTCGGCCTTCATCACGGGCTCTACCTTCTCATCGGATTACCCGACGACCGCGGGCGCCTACAACACCGCGCCTGTAGACTGGACCGATGTCTGTATCACGAAGCTCAGCCCGAGCGGCTCGTCACTGGTCTACAGCAGCTATCTTGGAGGCGCCGGCGACGAGACCGCGTACGGCATCGCGATCGACGGCGCCGGCGCGGCGTATGTGACGGGCTCGACACTGTCCGCCGATTTCCCCACTACCGCGGGCGCCTTCTGGACGGAGCACAACGACGACGAAGAGGCCTTCGTGAGCAAGCTCAGCGCCGATGGGGGCAGTCTGGTCTACAGCACATTCCTCGGCGGCGAAAGCTATGGTGTCGGCTCCGCCATCGCCGTGGACGGTACGGGCGCTGCCTGCGTGGCCGGCCAGACCGGCGCCAGCGACTTCCCGACCACCGTGGACGCCTACGACAGATCGCTGGACGGCCCCAGCGATGCGTTTGTCACCAAGCTGAACGCCGATGGCAGTGCGCTGGTGTTCAGCACGCTGTTGGGCGGCTCCGATGACGACTACGCGAGCGGCGTAGCCCTGGACGGCGGCGGCGCGGCCATCGTCGTGGGCTCCACCTACTCGGTTGACCTCCCTGCCGGCGGCTATGACACGTCGCTCGGCGGGTTGGGTGACGGGTTCGTCGCGAAGCTGGCCGCTGGTGGCTCCAGTCTGGTCTTCGCCACGTACCTGGGCGGGGCCGACTACGACGACATCTGCGCCGTGGCCGTTGACGGCGCAGGCGCAATCTACGTGGCGGGTTACACCTCCTCGACCGATTACCCGACCACGGCCGACGCCTACGCCACCAAGAAGCTCGACTACGAAGACGCCTTCGTGACGAAGCTGAACGCCACGGGCGCGGCCCTGACCTACAGCACCTACCTCGGCGGCAGTGGAACCGACCGCGGTTACGGCATCGCGGTCAACGCGCCCGGCACTGCGGCGGTCGTCACCGGGTACACCACCGACATCGGCTATCCGACTACGAGTGGCGCGTTCGGTACGACCTTCTCCGGTCGATCTGACGCCTTCGTCACCAAGATAGCGGCGACCACCGTGCAGCCGACCACCCTGACCGTGAACGCAGCGTCCGGCGCTCCGGGCGCGTCGGTCTCGCTGACGGCCAAGTTGGCCGACGGCGGCGGAGCGGGGGTCTCGGGCAAGTCGGTCGCCTACACCCTCGACGCGACGGGGATCGGATCGGCCACTACGGCCGCCACGGGCATCTCCACGCTGGCCTACACGATCACGGACACGCTCTCGGCCGGCGCGCACACGCTGGGCGGGGCCTTTGCCGGCGACGCGGCCTACGACCCCAGCTCCGGATCGAACACTCTCACGGTAACCCAGGCCGCCACCGGCCTCAGCACCGTTGACCGCACCGGTCTGGTCACAACGGTCGTGGCGCTGAAGGCCTACCTGAAGCGGACCACCGACAACGCATGGCTCGGCGGCAGGTCCGTCGCCTTCACGGTGGCCGGGACCGGCGTCGGCTCGGCCAATACCGACGCGTCCGGCCAGGCCGTGCTGAACTACACCATCGCCACGTCGGCGGGCGCCCACGCCATCGGCGTCTCGTTCGCCGCGGAGACGCTCTATAAGGCATCGTCCGCCGCGGCGACCCTGACGGCCACCACGACCAAC
>JAPLCQ010000081.1 GCA_026392115.1 Armatimonadota bacterium
CCGGACGCTCTTCGCGCTGCGCCGCGCCGGGGACCTGGAGGGCTGGACCGTGACCGGAGGCTTCAGCGTGGCGGCCGTGCCCTCGCTCTTCGCCGCGCCGACCCTCAACTCGCTGGCGGCGAGCGGCGAGGCGGGAGTGGGATCGGCCGTGTCGCCGCCCTTCACGCTGGACGCGCCCTGCCTGCGGCTCAGGCTGCAGGGCGGGCGTTCGCTTGCCCCCGACGGCCCCGGCGCGCTGGCCGTGCGGCTCGTGGACGCCGCCGACGGTCGGGAGCTGGCGGTCCTCCGCCCCAACGGTTCGCACATCCAGGCGGAGGCGTCCATCGACGTGGGCGCCTGGCAGGGCCGCAAGGCGCGGCTGGTGCTGGAGGATCGCAACAGCCAACCCGGCTACGCCTGGATCGGCGTCTCGGATGTCACGCTCGGACCGCGGCCCTGACCGCACAGGAGGCCCCATGAAGCCATCGCACCCCAACATCGTCTTCGTCTTCGGCGACCAGTGGCGCGCCCAGGCGTTGGGCTACGCCGGCGATCCCAACGTCCGCACGCCCAATCTGGACGCCTTCGCGGCACGGTCGCTCCGCTTCACGCAGTCCATCTCGACCTGCCCAGTCTGCTGCCCGTGGCGGGCGACCCTCATGACCGGCCAGAACCCGCTGACCCACGGCGTCTTCGTCAACGACGTGCCCGTCCGCGGCGAGCCGGCCTACCTGGCCCAGTGGCTGGGCGAGGCGGGCTACGACACGGCCTACATCGGCAAGTGGCACATCGACGGGCACGGCCGTTCCACCTATATCCCGCCGGAGCGGCGCAAAGGCTTCCGCCACTGGCGCGCGCAGGAGTGTACGCACGACTATAACGCGTCCGGCTACTACGCCGACGACCCGGCTCCGCTCCGTTGGCCCGGCTACGACGCCGAGGCGCAGACCGAGGAGGCCATCCGTTACCTCCGCTCGGCCGGGGACCGCGGGCCCTTCATGATGATGCTCTCCTGGGGCCCGCCGCACGACCCCTACGGCGCCGCGCCGGAGCGCTACCGGGCGATGTACGATCCGGCAGGCCTCGTCCTGCGCCCCAACGTGCCCAACGAGCGCGAGGACGAGACGAGGGCCAAAGTCGCCGGCTACTACGCCCACTGCTCCGCGCTGGACGCCTGCTTCGGCCGCCTGGCCGACGCGCTGGAGACGCTGGGGCTGGCCGACGACACGCTGCTGGTCTTCACCTCGGACCATGGCGACATGCTCGGCTCGCACCTCCAGTGGAACAAGCAGCGCCCCTTCGAGGAGTCGATCCTGACGCCCATGCTCATGCGCTGGCCGTCGGGCTTCGGCACGGCGCCGCGCACGGTGACGAACCAGGTCGCCTCGGCGGACATCATGCCGACGCTCATCGGCCTCGCGGGCCTGCCGGTCCCGGCGACCGTGGAGGGGCGCGACCTGAGCGAGGCGATCCGCCGCAACCTGCCGCCCGACCCCGACGAGGCCACGCTCATCGAGTTGCCCGCCTGCTTCCACCAGTACGCCTACTACAACGGCGGGCGCGACTGGCGCGGCTTGCGGACGGCGCGCCACACCTACGTCATCGACCACGAGGGCCCGTGGATGCTCTTCGACAACGCGGCGGACCCGTACCAGATGCGCAACCTGGTGTCGGACCCCGCGGCGTCGGACATCCGGAGCCGCCTGGACCGCCGCCTGCGCGCTATGCTCGAGGCCCGGGGCGATCGCTTCGAGCGGGGCGCCGACCTGATCCGCCGGGCGGGCTACCCTACCGACCAGCGCGGCGACCCGGTCTACCGCCCGTAGGCCTAAGGGTCGTACACCTTCCGTCCCAGCCGGATGGCCTCGCGGTTCCGCAGCTCGGTCCGCCACAGCGCCTCGGCCCGGGCCAGCCGCGCGGCGTCGGTGGGGTTGGGCCGGAAGCCCGGCATGTCGGCGCGGGGCCGCTGGAGCAGCATCGCCGCTCCGGCGCGGATGATGCCGAGAACCTCGCGGCGCTGGGGCCCGCCCTCCGGCAGGCGGTCGAGCAGCGGGCTCAGCTCCGGCCGCTCAAAGCTCACCAGCGGGCCGGGGTAGCGGTCGAAGCTGCCGTTGGCCGCGATCGGCGCGCCGATCAGCTCCTCCAGTCGGCGCACCTGGCCGGGGTTCAGCGGGCAGCGGCCGGTCCAGTGGTCCGGGTAGGCGCAGGCGTAGGTGGGGTAGTAGGGCGCGTTCAGGTCGACCCAGGTCTGGATGCGGTCGAGGCTCTCGGCGTCGAGCCGCAGGCCGTGGTGGTCGCCGGAGACGGCCTTCACCAGCGGGCTGGCGTGCGATCCCCAGCTCATGGCGGGTTGAATCTGCGCCGGTCCCGCGCCCACGGCACCCGTGTGGCCCTTGCGCCAGAGCTCCACGTAGGCGGTGTTGAAGACGAAGTCGCGGTCGGCCGCCAGGTTCAGCTTGCGGCCGGCGGGCTTGCCGTAGTCGTGGCATCTCACGCAGTGCTTGTCGAAGACGGGCTGCACCTCGGCCATGAAGCTGAACTCGCGAGCCGGACCGCGCCAGGGCTCCAGGGCGCTGGGAGCGCGGTGGAGGGCCATGGGCTGCCTCCGGTCGGCAGGCGGCGCCGATCGCCGCTCCTCGTGGCACCCCACGCAGCCCGCCCGCTCACCCGAGTGGACCATGGCGGCGCTCCGCATGGACTGAACCATACGACCCCGCGCATCCAGCAGCTGGAAGTAGACCAGCGTGTCGGCGGGCACGTTGAAGTAGGCCGAGCCGTCGGCCTCCACGGGCACGCTGCCGAGGATGCGCTTGCTCTCCAGCGAGTGCCAGTTCATGCCCGGCGCGGTGTAGCCCTGGCCGAACCACGAGCCGGGCGACCAGAACCGCTTGGGCGGCGCCTCCACCACGCGTAGGCTCTTCACCGTGCCCCGCGCGACTCCGGCCATGTGCGTGCCCTGGTAGACGTCGGCCACGTAGAAGGCGCCGGTCCCGACCGTGGTCTCACGCCTGCGCGGGATCACCGGCGGCCGCAGGCGGGCGGTCAGCGGCATGGGGTCGTAGCAGCCCGCGCCCTCGGTGTGCAGCAGGATTTCGTTTCCGAAGAGGTCCAGCAGGTAGATGCCGGTCTGCTCGCCCCGCCCGGTCATCCGCGCGCAGAGGAAGTACTTCGAGCTGAGAGGGTAGGGATCGGCGTACTTCACGCGCAACTGGGCGAAGGCGTCGCAGTCGAACGGCGGACCCTCGTGCACCAGCCGCATGGCGTCGGCGGGCCAGATGCGCACGACGGGCTTGCGCCCGTTGAGGCCCAGCGCCGGGTCCACCAGCGCCAGCGCGCCCCAGAGGCGGTCGTGGTGCGGGCCGAAGATGCAGAGCGCCGTGCGGCCGCCGGGCACGATGCGCGGAGTGTAGGCCGCGGCGGGCGACGAACCGTTGTTTCCCCAGTAGATGGCCTGGTTGGCGCCGTCCGGGTTCACGGTCCAGAGGCCGTGCGCGTCGCCGAAGTTGCGGTCGACGTACTCCCAGCGCGCGTAGAGGATGCGCCCGTCGGGCATCAGCGACGCCTGGTTCTGGAACAGGTTGTTGTGCTCGATTTGCTGGATGTTGGCGCCGTCGCCGTCCATGCGGTAGAGGTTGGCCGCGTGATCGCGGGAGCACTGGTTGAACTTGGGGTCCCGCGTGGAGGAGAAGGCGATTCCGCCGTCGGGCAGGTAGATGGGGTCGAAGTCCGAGACGCCCTCGGCGCGGGTGAGTTGCCGCCTCCCGGAGCCGTCGGCGTTCATCTCCCAGAGGTGGTAGTCCTCGTCGGCGTTGCGGCGCAGGGCGAAGAGGACGCGCTTGCCGTCGAAGCTCACGTCAGGGTCGCGCACCATGCCCTCGGGCCGGCTGATCAGCGTGCGCACCCGGCCGCCGTGCGCCAGGTCCAGGGCCTTGATCGCGCCGCCGCCCTGGAACGCCGTGTTGTGCATGACGCCGCGATCCGGGTTGAACTCGCCGGTATGGAAGAGCGTGTCGATGGCGTGGTAGTGGCTCCGGTACTGCGGCCGCGCCACGAAGAGGATGGGCCGGCCGCTCACGAGCGGGTTTGCGATGAGCGCCTCGCGCCGCAGCGCCTCGAAGGCCTCAGTCGCGCCGGCGGGCGGTTCGCCCTCGGTAGTTAGCCTGCGCCGCAGGGCCGCCAGCCGGGCCCGGTACGACGCGCCGTTGGGGTAGCGCGTGCCGAACGTGCGCGTCAGATCGTCGATGGCCCTTGAGAGCGACTCCATGGCCGCTTCGGTCAGGCCGGCGGCTGCGCCGGGACCGGGCAGGGCGAGGCCCTCCATCTCGAGCCAGACCACGTCCCAGCACTCGCGGCCCAGGTTGTCGTGCGTCAGCGTGATGCGCCGCACCTCGTAGTCGAAGGTGAAGCGCTCGTCATAGAGGCTCGCGTCGCCGGGCGCCAGCGTCCGCCGCACCAGGACATGGTCGGCGCCCTGGGCATCGGTGGCGGTCACGGTGAGCTTCATGCCGTCCAGCGTCTGCGCGGCGGCGGAGTCGGTCAGCCCGTAGCGAAGGCGCCAGGCGCGGCCTCGGGGCCAGGCCACGTCCCACGAGGCGTTCATGACGTTGCCATCCGGGAAAGCCAGCATGAAGAGGCCCTTGCGCCGCTCGCCGCGGACCATCCCCTCGCCTGAGGCCAGGAAGCCGCGATTGTCGCCCTCCCACTCGTACCCGGCCGCGAGCTGGTGGCCCGCGCCGTTGTTGGCGCACGTATTCCGCCAGACGTAGTTGTGCCGGGCCGCGTCGGTGATGCGCGCCTTCTCCAGCCGCAGCGGGGCGGGGGAGTTCCCCGTTGGCGCGGGGCCCGTGGCGCAGAGCGCGGGCAGCAGCCCCAGCGCGGGCAACCAGATCCAGCCAGAGCGCAGCTTGGGCAACGGGCGTCTCCTCGCCGGGACCGTGCGGGGCCCCTCGGCAGTTGAGCCATACCATACCGCACCGCGGCAGGTATAACACCGTCAGTGCCGGGCCCCGGTTAGGGCGTCGGCCGAAGGGGTGCGACATGCGCGTTCTGGCCTGCCTCTGCCTGCTCTGGGCGGCGCCGCCCGCCGTTGCGGGGCCGAACCTGATACCCAGCGACCGCTGGGACAACCATGCGCAGGGCAACATCACGCTCAAGGTCTCGCCCGCCCAGGGCGCGCCGGCGGGCGTGGCCTCCGTCATCACGATCACCACGAGCCGCGCCACCGAGCCCTACTACCTTGCGCAAATCTCGCGGGCCATCTCCGGCGACCTGAAGGCCGGGAGCCGCCTCCGCCTCGCCTTCTGGGCGAGGTCCGCCACCCGGAGCCCCATGCGCGCCACGGTGGAACGGACCACGCCGCCCTACACCGGCGTGGTCGAGCTGAACATCGAGCCCGGCGCCGAGTGGAAGCGCTACACGGGCATGGGCGCCACCGAGGGCTACGGGCCGGACGGCCTGTCGGCGCACTTCCAGACCGGGCGCGGACCCGGCGAGATTGAGATCGCGGGGGTGACCGTGGAGAACCTGGGACCCGACCCGGCCATCGCCCGGGCTGAAGCCGCCTGCAAGGCCGACGCCGTGCGCCGCCGCATCCGGCAGGTCCGAACCGGTGTGCTGGAGGTGATCGTGCGCGACCGGCGCGGCCAGCCCGTTCCCAACGCCTCCGTGGCCGTCCGCGAGACGCGGAGCGACTTCCTCTTTGGGTGCAACATCTTCGGCCTCAGCCCGACCGATACCGGCGCCGCGCAGGCCGAATACCAGCGCCGGTTCACGGACCTCTTCAACTACGCCACCCTCCCCTTCTACTGGGGCGCGTTCGAACCCGATCAGGGCCGGCCGCAGCATGAGCGCCTCACCGCCATGGCCCGCTGGTGCGCCGACCACGGACTGGCCGCCAAGGGCCACCCGCTGATCTGGCACGAGGTCTACCCGCGCTGGGCGCCCGAGGACCCCGACGCAGCGGCCGCGCTGCTCCACGACCGGGTGAAGGACATCCTCCCGCGCTACGCCGGCACGGTGAAGTACTGGGACGTGCTGAACGAGGCCAACGTCGCCCCCACCTACGCCCAGACCGGCGAGGGCGCCTGGATCAAGCGCGACGGCGCCGCACCGGTGGTGGCCAAGGCCCTCGGTTGGGCGCGCGAGGCCGGCAAGGGCCTCGGCAACACCTATCTCTACAATGACTTCGACACCGGTGACGCCAACGCGGCCCTGCTCGCCGAACTCGCCCGCATGAAGGCGCTTCCCGACGCCATCGGCATACAGAGCCACATGCACTCCGGCCCGTGGTCCATGGAGCGCGTTTGGGCCATCACGGAGCGTTTCGCCCAGTTCGGCAAGCCGATCCACTACACCGAGGCCACGGTCGTGAGCGCGCCGCCCCGGACCTTCGACTTCGCCAAGCCGCCCACGGACTGGGCCACCACCCCCGAGGGGGAGGCCGCACAGGCCGACTACGTGAAGCGCTTCTATTCGCTCCTCTTCAGCCATCCGTCGGTGCAGGCCATCACCTACTGGGACTTCAGCGATGCGTGGGCCTGGCTGAACGCGCCCGCCGGCTTCCTGCGCAAGGACATGAGCCCCAAGCCCGCGTACGACGCCCTGAAGCAGCTCATCCGGGGCGAGTGGTGGACCGACGCCAAGGCGGCCACCGGCGCTTCGGGCCGCTGCTCGGTCCAGGCGTTTTACGGCAGCTACGCGATCGGCGTCACGGCCCCCGGCGGCCGAAGCGCACGCGCCGAGGCCCGCTTCCCGCAGGGCAAGGGCAGGATGACCGTGGAGGTCCGCCTGCCCTGACGGGGCTCAGCGCACCTGAATCACGGTGAACGAGGTGGGCGGGAAGGTGCGGCGGACCGCGCCGTCCCGCATCTCCTCCTCGGTGGCGATCGGCGCGACGGCATTGGGGTCGGACGCGCTGTTGGCCGCCTCCAGCGACGCGGCGAGGGTCCGCACCGTGGCGCGCTTGCGACCGCGCAGGCCCTGCACGCGCACGTCGCAGGTGACGGCCTCGCCGGTGCGGTTCAGCACGCGGACCGTCGTGCGCTTGCCGTCCTCGCTCCTCAGCGCGGTGGCCTCCAGCCCGGCGGCGGTGACCTCGGCCTCCACCAGCAGCGGCTGGGCGGCCTCGGAGACCATCTGCGTCACCCACCCGGGCGGCTGCAGCCAGACCGAGCGTTGGTTCAGGAAGAGCAGGCCCTGGTCCCAAGCGTTGTCGTTCTGGCCGTCGGGCTGCAGGCAGTTGGCGCTGGTGACCACGGGCAGGTCCAGCCGCTCGCATACGGCGATGGCCGCGGCGTTGCTCAGCGCCCGGCGCTGGCGGTGGTTGCCCGAGTTGAACTCGAAGACCGCCACGCGGTGGCGTGCGCCGTCGGCCAGGCGGCCCAGGGCGGCGATGTAGCTGGGCAGCGCCGCCAGGTCGCCTGAGTCGCCTGGGCCGTCCGTGCCGATGTGGACGTCGAACCAGACCTCGCGGTTGTGCCGCTTGGCCAGCTCCAGGATGGCCCGGTGACCCTCCATGTCGCGGATGCCCGACGCCGCGCCCGTGATGCGCGCCGGGTCGGTGATGGGGTCGCCGTAGACGAAGTCTCCCACCACGAGGATGATGTCACGGTCCTTGGCCCAGATCGCCTCCGCGAGCCGCGCGAAGGTGGCGGCGTAGGCGGCGTCCACGCGCTCCTCGTTGCCCAGCTCCAGGTACTTCAGCCCGAAGGGGCGCCCGCAGCCGTCCGCCACGCGCCTGCGCCCCCAGGGGCTGTCCGCCGGGCCGTTGGCATACTCGATGAAGTCGGCCATGTCCGTCGGCGTCTCGCCCATGTTGAAGGCGGGGATGCAGGCGAACCCCTGGGCGCGGCAGAGCGCCATGAAGTCGATGATGCCCCAGCCGTTGCTGGACCACGGATACCAGGTCCCGGCGCAGGGCGGCCGCAACTCGCGAGGACCGATCATCTTCTTCCACCGGTACTCGGGGTGGTTGATCATGGAGCCGCCGTAGCGCAGCACGGTGACGCCCTGCCGCTTCAGGCCCTCGGCGACGTCCCGCCGCACGGGGAGGCCCGGCAAGCGGCCCCACGCGCCTGGATGGAGCGCGGCGTGTCCCAGCGTCACCTCGCCGGGCGCGCGCAGCTCCAGCGTCAGGCGGGCGTCGTCGAGCGCGCGCGCGGGCGTCAGCCGGAAGGTCGTGCGCGGCTTGTCGGGAGTGACCCGGACGCGCGTCTCCGCCGTCGGGATGCCCCCCGAGCCGCCCTCGAGCGCCACCCAGAGGTCGGTCGGGCTCGTGACACGGGCCAGCAGCACTCCCTCGTAGGGCTTGCCGCCGTCCACATGGAGTCCCCAGCGGTTCAGGCCCCGGTTCTCGATGCCCACCGCGCCCTCGCCCGACTCGAAGCGTATCTTCTGGCTCTGGGCGCCGAGCATCGGCTCCCGGCGCACGAGTTCGAAGCCTCCCTGCGCCGTGCCGCGCACCACCGGCCTCCACATGCGGCTCACGGCCCCCGCCTGTGCGGCCTGCGCCAGAGGCAGCGCCTGTTCGCGGCCGCCCACCGTGACCCTCAGGTTGCGGTAGCAGGCCGATCGTTGCCACGGGCGCAGGGCCACGCTGCCGGCCGGGAGCGCGTTGGGGCCGTCGTCGTGCCGCGCCACGTGGCGGCCGTCCACCCAGACATCGAACGCCGAGCCCTCAAGCTTCACCCGCACGCTGATCCACCGCCCCACGGGCGTCGGGCAGGGGATATCGCCGAAGTGGCGCCAGTCGTGCCTGTGGCGGCCCAGCGTCACCGCCTGCGCCTGGGCGTCCAGCGATACCTCGTAGCCGTCGAACTCATCCACTCCGGCGCCTGCGCCCGCCACGCGGAGGATCAGTCCCGCCTTGCCCGGCCCGCCCTCCGGCAGAAGAGTCTCCACGGAGACCTCGCCGTCGCGGAAGGGCGCCGTGTCGCTCACCAGCTTGAGGCCGTCGGGACCCGAAGCGCGCACCTCGCCGCCTTCCACGCGCCACTCGCCGCCGTAGGCCCGGAACCCGGGGATCGCCGCCTGCGGAGCGGGCTCCTGGAAGCTCTCGCCGTAGAGCATCTGGCTGTAGATGCCGCCGTACACCTCGTGGTTCACGTCCTCCAGGCAGGCGCCCGTAAGGAGGCGCGACACGCGGTGGACCACGCGGTCCGGGTGGACGGTGATGCCCGGTCTCTCGGCCGGCGCGAAGGAAAGCAGTGCCGGCAGCAGTAGCGCGCCCATGGCGGACCTCAATCCAGAATCTCGAAGTCGAACGAGCAGGGCGACTTGCCGCCGCTGCTCAACGCCGAGGAGCGCACCCAGCCCCGCAGGTGCCGCCCCAGCGCGAACTGCAGGTGGCGCTTCACGTGGCCCTGGCAGCATTGGCAGTAGGTGACCGACATGGAGGCGCCGGGCGCTCGGATGCAGGAGCATCGGTACTCCTCCCATTGGCTGGGCTGGAACTCCACGCGGATGCGTCCGTCCGGCTGCATGGCCACCGAATGGCCGAAGACGAACGGCGTTGCGTCGGCTGCGGCCACGCGCTCCTCGAGCGTGCCTCCGGCCTGGCCGATGGCCTTGCTCAGCTGGAGCCGTTTGCCGCCCAGGCAGCAGGCGCACCGCTCGCGCACCGCCACGCGCTGGTTCGCCTCGATCAGCGAGTCCATCCGCTCCATGGCTGTGGCGAACCAGGCGGCCATGGCGTCCGGAGCCGTGTGCGCCGTGAGGGCCTCGCCGCCGTCGAGTATCTGCTCCGACACGTCGGGCGCCACGCCCTCGCGCTTCAGTGCGGCTGCCAGCCTCTTGATGCGTCCGTCACGGTACTCGGCCATGGTGCGCCTCCCAATCCCGGTTGCGCCCGATTTCGACGCGGCGCGGCGGGACTCCTGCCGGGAGGTTCGGCGCCATCGTCCGATCAGCAGTTCCCAAAGAGCCGCCCCCGGAAGCCGAAGCCTCCGGGGGCGCTGGGTGCGGTTGCGGGTGACGTCGGGATCGTCAGCTCAGGCCGCCCGCCGAGATCACCACGGTGAGGGTGCCCGAGGCGCCGACAACCGCTGGAACCGGGCCGCCCGTCAGAGCGGCGCGTTCACTGGGCATATGGTATCAGGTTCAGAGCAAGAGCGCAAGCCCTGTCGGAGTAATGCTGGAGAAGCCGTAAGATCCCCCTGTGCGGCGCGGCGGTCGAGACCTCGCCGCTCTCGGGAGCGCCCGCTCCCGGCGGGCCGTGCGGCTACCTCATGGCGCGGGCTCGTCGGTCCCTCGAGACAGGCGCGCGTGGATGACGCCCTGATCGTCGAACCAGAGCGGATCGATGGCGAGGAACCGGTCCCAGTCGTGCCTGTCCGTGTTCTTCTGGTGGTAGACCAGCCAGAGCCGCTTGTCGGGCCCCGCCACGACGCAGTGGTGCCCCGGCCCGAAGATGCCGCCGCCCCGATGGGCGATGGGGTTGCCGGGGTGCTTGACGAAGGGGCCCATGGGCGACTTCGAGGTGGCGTACCCGATGGCGTAGTCCGGGCCCATGGCTCCGCTACCCGAGTACATCAGGTAGAACGTGCCCTTGCGCTGGATGACCCACGGCCCCTCGGTCACCTCGCCGTCGGCGCGCTCCCAGGGCAGCTCCGGCTTGATGCAGAGGCGCGGCTCGCCGGTCAGCGTGATCAGGTCCGCCATGGGCGAGACCATGATCCGGAAGCCGCCCGGCAGCATCACGTAGTAGAGGTAGCACTTGCCGTCGTCGTCGCGCACCAGGTGGGCGTCGATGGCTCCCTCCACCAGCACGCCCTTGTCCACGAACGGCCCCAGCGGACCGCCCGCCACCGCCACGCCCACGAGCTTGCCGCCCTTCGGGTTGTCGGCGGTGTAGTAGAGGTAGAAGCGCTTGTCGCCCCTGGCGTTGTAGAAGACATCCGGCGCCCATACGCCGCCGCGGGCGTCGGTGTAGCACTTGCCGCGCGGCGTCCAGTTCACCAGGTCCTTCGAGGTCCAGACGTCGTAGCCCTGGCTATCCAGCGTGGGATACAGGTAGTAGAGCCCCTTGTAGCGGATGACCGTGGGATCGGCGGCGCCGGGCGCGTTGAGGATCGGGTTGCGGTAGGTCTTCGGCGGCCGGGGCTCGGCGGAGGCGGCGCCGGTCAGGGCACAGAGCGCCAGGGCGGCGGCAAGGCTCATCGCAAGGGTCATCTGAGCGTCTCCGGTAGGCAGGCGGTGGTTGGTTCCTTATTGTGGCCGATGCCTGGTGGCTGAGATGCCTGCGGAGGCGCGGGCATGACCCGCCTGTGCCGCCATCCAGAGCGCGTTTGCGGCAGACGCTGGAGGGGTGGTGTGAGGGAGGCGGCCGAGATGGCCGACCGCGTCCTGCCGGATGGTAGAATTGGAGCATGGACCACAACCTCGTTTTGAATGCCGTGCAGGCGGCCTTCAATCTTAAGCCCGACCAGGTCGTAGACCAACTGACCGCGACGCCGGCCGGGCGCGTGTACGGCGTGGTGATCGTGCGTGACAGCGCGTTGTTCGATCAGATGAGCGTGGCCGAGCGCTCGCGGCTCCTGTGGGACCACTTGCGCCGCCTCGCCGGTGATCAGACCACGAACGTTGGTGTCGTACTCCTCCAAAGCGGCGCCGGCATGGCCAACTGATGTCGCCGGAAGAACTCGCGGTCGCAAAGGTCGTCCAGGCATTCACCACCCAGCTCCCCGGCCTCCTGGCGCAGGCACGCCCCGTTGCCACGGCTCTCGCCGCCGCCGAGGAGCGCTACGTGTTCCAGTACACGTCGGTGCCGACGCTCCTGGCGATGCTTGCTCCGCATCGACCTTACGTCGTGAACAGCGCCGACGGCCTCCGCGACAGCATGGGGAGCGTGTGGGCTACCGCGGCTCAGTACATGAACGACACGCAGGAGTTCATGCACGGTCGCGACGTCTTCCGGGCCGCGGTGCTGCGCGCCCAGGCGAAGGAGCCCGCTCCGGCGGCGGCCGCCCTCCTCGCGCAGGCTGCCGCCGCTGCGAGCGAGTGCGACGGCGCCGATGTCTTCTGCGCCTGCTTCAGCGCCGAGAGTGATCATCTCGGTCAGTGGCGTGGCTACGGTGATGGCGGCCGCGGCTGCGCGCTCGGATTTGAGCGGGAGGCCTTGGCGCAGGCGATCAACGGGCTGGCGGTGTGGGTTGCGTACAACAGCCACGTCGATATCGAGAACGTCGACCTGGAGGGCGCCGACACGGTGGCGGACCAACTCGTTGGCGATCTGATCAGCGCCCTCTGCCTTAAGCGGGTGCACGCAGAGGACCCGGATGCGTTCGACGCCGCAGCCCGTGCGGAGTTGGCCCGTCTTCTGCCGACCGTGTTCCTCTGCTTCAAAGACCTTGCCTTCCAGGACGAGAAGGAGTTCCGGGTGATCTGCTCGGAGTCTGTCGCGTTCCGTCGGCTAACGGACCACGGCACCGATGCCACGGAGGGCTCATTTCGCTGGTACCGAGCCACTGGTGCAGGGATTATCCCGTTTGTGATGCTCGATCTCGGCAACAATGCGCGCGGTTTGCTCAAGACAGTCCGTCTCGGCCCCGCAGCCGAGTCCGACCTTAACCAGTCGGCGTTAAGGTCATTGCTGTGCGACTGCGGCTACGCGCACGTCGACGTCACCACCAGCAGCATCCCGTTCATCCCGCGTTAGCGGGGCGCGCCGATGATCCGGATCATGCGCCGTCCGCGAGCGACTTGCGGAAACCGAAGCGGCTCTCCCCGCCGGGATACCAGCGCTCCATCTCCGCGAAGGCCCGGTAGCCCATGCGCTCGTAGAAGCCGGGAGCCTCGTAGCCGGCGGTCCAGGTCCAGATTTGCTCGATCCCCAGGGGCGCTACACGGGCCTCCAGCGCCGTGAGCAGCGCGGCGCCGAGCCCCTGCCCGCGGTAGGGCTTCTCGACGAAGAGGTCGGATAGGTAGAACCAGCGGCTGTAGCCCGCGTCGGACCGGTAGGCCAGACCGCTGGAGCACCCAACGAAGGCGGGGCCGTCCATGGCGACGAAGCCGAACCGCTCCGAGACCTCGATCGGGTCGCCGTGCTCGACCGTATGCTCGTCAAACCCCGCGTTCATGCGGGCGAACTCAACGTCGGTCATCTCGCGTTCGACGATGCGGAGCGTGGCCATGGCGGTCCTTCTCAGGGAGTGCGGCACGCTACCGAACCAGCCGGAAGCCGAGCTTGCCGATTTGGCTTCGGACCTGGCCGGTGGTCATGTCGAAGTCCACGAACCGGCATCGCCAAAAGAGCGAGCGGGTGCCGTCGGCGTGCTCGTCGATGGTGCATGAGCCGGTCCAGCCGAGGGGGGACGCCGGCTTCTCCAGCGGCTCGACGCCGGTGAACCGGGCCTTGGAGCGAACTTCGACCGTCATTAGCAGGTCGTCCAGATCGTAACGGTCGCCGCACCAGCTCGACTCCGTGCCCAGCCCGAGGCCGTTCCACGCCCAGAGCCTCGGGAAGCGGCATTTCCACTCGGGCAGCGGTGCGTACTCGGTGCGCGACAGCGCGGCGGGCGCCACGACCTCGACCCGCGTTCCGTTCACCCTCACACGGGCAACGGGAGCGGACGCCGCCCTGCGCAACCCCAGGTCGAGAGCCGGGTCACCGTACGCGGCGAAGTGGTCCTGCTGGTAGCGGTATGAGCCGCGCTCGTCTTCGCCCTTCTCCAGGATGGCGACCATGGACCGGTTCAGCGCGGTCCGGTGCGCCTCGCCCAGCGTCTGCCCATCGAGCAGCGCGTTCCATAGCTCGGACCGGTAGAGGGCGCTCTGGGCCACGCACCGTCGCGCCCCGCCGACGAAGGCGACCGCGCCGTTGCGAAGCAGCCGCGCCGCCACCGAGCGCCGCTCGGCGTCCTGGTCCAGCGACGCCGGCGAGCAGCCGCCCGAGACGACGATGCAGGGCGCGAGCAGCGCCTGCGAGTCCCATGCGTAGGTGTTGCCCAGCACGGTCCACATGGCGTGCGAGTCGTGGAGGATCGCGCCGACGCGGGTCAGGGGCGAGTCCGCCTTGATCGTCGATGCGCCGTCATGATGCCCGGCGAAGCGAAGGCCGGCGAGCTCCGGCGGGCTGCCGTTGCGGTCGGCCCATTCGGCCGTGGCATAGCTCGCGCCCTGCTCGGCGTCACGAACGTCGCTTACCGTCAGGCTGCGGCAGGCCAGCAGCGTCCCGGCCGCCGCGTCCTCGGCCACGAACCGCGCAAAGGCCACATCGACGAATGGGTCGGCGTCGGTCTGGGCGTAGGGGTGGTCCGTGACGACGTCTGTATCTACCCCGTGTCCGTCACTCGTAATGGCCAGCGGCACGGCGTCGGGCCAGCCGACCAGGCAGAGGTAGCGCGGATGCGAGCCGATGGCCTTGCGGTAGGTCGCCAGGAGTTCGGTGACGTCGGCCGGGGTCGGGCTGGTCAGCCAGACGGACCTGCCGCGCTCGTTCTCCAGCACATCGACATCGACGACGAACCGCGTGGCGCCGATGGCGACCAGTCCGCCGGTGCGGATGGGGCCTTCCCCGGCGCCGTCGAAGCGACCGTCGGCGTTGAGGTCGAACTGCGCCCACCATCGGCCGTCGCCGGCATCCTGGCCTGTAACGAAGCTGGTGGGGGCGCCGAGGTCGACCACGCCGGCCCGGTGGCCGGTCGCGCTTGGCCGGGCGCCGGGGGGAGGCGTGGCGACGGGCTCACCCGCGCCGAACCGGCGCTTCCAGACGGTGGCGGAGGGCAACGGGACGACGGCGCCGCGCCGCCCGGCGGCGAGCAGAACGGAGGCCAACGAGAGGCGCGGTGAACCGGGCGCTCCGCCGTCGGTCGGGTGCGTCACCGCCAGATAGTCGATGCCGCCCGGCTCCCGAGCCAGGCGGCGCGCCACCGCCAGGGCGTCGGGCAGGCGCTCCACGCTGAACCGGGCCTTGCCCGCCGGCTTCATGATCGGAGCGCCGACTGCAAGCAGGCGGGTGACGCCCAGACGTGCGAGGCTGGCATGCACGCCCGTGGGCAGGGCGCCGGTCGGACAGGGGAAGATCGGTGCGCCCAGCCGCGCGGCCAGCACGGAGGCGGCCAGCGCCGAGGAGCGGTCGTCGGTTCGATAGGCGACCGCCCGCGCACTCCTGCGCCAGAAGGCGGACGCCAATCGGCACGCGCCGTCGGTCGCACCGTCTGCGCGGATCACCGTCAGGGCCATGCCGGTCGGAGGCGCAACCGTGGGTGCGGGGCCCAGCCAGACGACGCGCGAGGGCCTGTATCGACGCAGGTAGTCGAGCAACTCGGGTCGCCACGGGGACGCGGCGTCCACCGCACAGACGAGCGGCTTGCCGCAGGCCGCCAAGGCGGCGGGCACGGCTGCCAGGAACAGGTCATCGCCCAACGACGCCCGGTTCGACACGGGCGTCAGGAAGACGACGCGGGCCGGCGCCGCCGCGGCGGAGCGGCTCAGGCCCGGTGTGGTTGAGAGGGCGAGCGCGGCCACGACCCATGTGAGGGCCATGCGTGATCGGTTTGTGCCTCGTCTGACGTCGGCCAGTCTCTGCATCGGCGTCTCCCTTCGCTCCCCGATTGCGGTTAGTCGGTCGCCAGCCGGGCGCAGAGCCACATGGCCCGCGGGTGGTGGAAGAAGCTCTTCCACATGTTGCCCTTGATGGTGTTCGAGACGCTGCCGTCGCGGTGCAGGTAGCCGTACCACTCCCCGTACTCCGGGTCGGCGAAGTGGCGGAACGACCAGTCGTGGAGCCTCAGGTGGCGATCCATGAAGCGGGCCTCGCCGGTGAGCTTCCAGGCCATGAGGGTGGCGATGAGCGCCTCGTCATGGGGCCACCAGAACTTCATATCATGCCAATACTCGCTGACTGGCTTGCCGTAGACGTCGCGGAAGTAGAAGATGCCGCCCTGTTCGGCGTCCCATCCGCGCTCCCACATCCAGTCGACCATGTCGCATCCCAGCTTGACCAGCCGGGCGTCTCCCCGCTGGCGGCCCTCCTCGAGGATGAACCAGGCGCCCTCCAGGCTGTGGCCGGGGTTCAGCATCCGCCCGTCGAAGTGGTCCAGGATCGACCCGTCCGGCGCCACGCACTCCATGACGCAGCGCAGGTCGGGCTTGACGAAGAGGGTCTCGATCTCCTCCAGGCAGCGGTCGATCCAGGCGCGGAGGTCGGGGCCATCGCCCAGGTTCAGGCGCAGCTCCTGCGCGGTGACGAGCGTGATCATCCGCGGCGGCATCCCCTCGGTGGGGCGCTCGCCGGTGAACTTGGGCGGCATGAGCCCCGGCGTGACGTTCCACCGGGTGAAGGCATGGAACAGGGCGCGCGCCCGCTCGGCGGACCGCTCGGACCCGGTGGCCCGTGCGTGGGCGGTATAGGCGATGGCGGCGAACGACTCGCTGAAGGCGTAGCGCCGCATGCGGATGGGCCGGCCCTCGCGGGTGACGTGGAAGTACATGCGTCCGCGCTCGTCGAAGGCGTGGCGCTCCAGGAAGTCCAGCGCGGCCTCGGCCCACTGCAGCCACTCGGGCCGTCGCTCCACGGTGTTGTAGAGCGTCAGGAGCATCCAGGCCATGCGCCCCTGCGCCCAGATCGACTTGTCGGTGTCCAGCACCGAGCCGTCGCGGTCCAGGCAATGCAGGAAGCCGCCATGCTCCGCGTCAACGCAGCGCGGGAACCAGAAGGGAAGCGCATCCTCCATCAGGGCGCGGCGATAGACGGCGGCCAGGTCGGTGGCTTGCATGGCGGGTCTCCTCCGTTGAACTCCACTCCAGAGTACCGCCCCGGCCGCCACAGTGTGGCTGCTACACTCATGGCCATGTTCGCGATCTCACTGCTTGCCGCGTTGGCGGCCACACAGGCCCCGGCCGCCGGGCCGCGCACCGTTCGTCCCGACCCCGCCGCCGTGGAGGTGGCCCGGTGGGAGGGCTGGGGCACGAGCCTCAGCTGGTGGGCCGTGGCTACCGCGGGCTGGTCCGATGCGGCCCGGTCGGAGCTGTGCCGGCGCCTCTTCTCGCGCGAGGCGGGATGCCTGGGCCTCACCATCGCCCGGTACAACGCGGGCGGCGCCGATCCTGCGGCCGATCCCAAGCCCTTCCGCATCGGCGGTCGCGTGCTGCCTGCCCTGGAGCGCGACGGGTCGTACGACGCCGGCCGCGACCGCGCCCAGATCGAGTGCCTTAAGCTGGCCAAGCGCTTCGGCGCCGATACCTTCGAGCTTTTCGCGAACTCGCCGCCCTATTGGATGCTCAAGAACGGCAACAGCCGCGGCGGAGACAAGGCCGCTGAGAACCTGAAGCCCGAGGAGGCCCCGGCCTTCGCGAAGTGGCTCATGGAGACCGCACGCAGGACCGAGCGCGAGGCCGGCCTGCGTTTCGCCTCGGTGGAGCCCTTCAACGAGCCCTCGGCCTGGTGGTGGGACGGCGCCAAGGGCGGGCAGGAGGGCTGCAAGATAGGGCGCCCGCTGCAGGCGAGGGTGATCGCCGCTCTCCACGCCGAGATCGCCCGGGAAGGCCGCCGCAGGCTCCTCGCGGCGTCCGACGAGAACGGCTCCGCCGACGGCCACGCCACGCTGGACTACCTGCTCCGCTCCCCGTCAGCCACGCCGCCGGGCGCGGGCCTCGACCCGAGATGGATCGGTCGCCTGAACGTCCACGCCTACAACAACTGGGACTGGCAGAAGCGTCTGGGCGATCTGGCCCGGAAGAACGGCATCAAGCGCCTCTGGATGTCCGAGGTGAGCCATCGCGAATGGGAGAACCTGGGCTTCGCGCCGGACGACATGCGGTGCGCGTTGCCGGACACGCGCTCCATCGTCAGCGACGTCAAAAACCTGCGGTGCGATGCGTGGGTCTACTGGCAGCCGGTGGAGCCGCTGCAATACTGCCTCTGGTGGCGCTTCACCTACGGCGTCTTCGCCGCGGCCTTCGACGCCGACGTGGAGTACAAGGGTCGCACGCTGAAGCCCGGCGAGTTCGTCGCCACGAAGAAGCTGGCCGCCATCCGGCAGTTCACCGCCCATATCCGGCCCGGCGACAAGCTGGTGGCCTCGGGGGATGACTGGACGCTGGCCGCCGTCAGCCGCGACGGCCGCCGCCTGAAGCTGGTAGTGCACAACGACGAAAAAGCGCCCCGCGCCTATGCGTTCGACCTTTCTCGATTCCGCACGGCCGGGGAGCCGGTGCAGGCGTGGCGCACCAAGGACGACGGCCCCGACGGCGCGTGGGACGAGCGACCGCTGGCGCCCATCGCCGTCGTCGGCGGGCGCTTCGAGGAGCAGATCCCGCCCCTGTCGATCACGACCTACGAGGTGGCGTTGCGCCCGTAGCCGCCTACGGCCTCCGCTGCACCACCACGTAGCGCGCGCCCTGCGTCTTGCCGTCGGCTTCGCACCAGGCCTCCAGGCGCGCCGGTCCGGCGGGGAGGTCGACGCCGCGCAGCGTGCAGGTCCTGGCGCCCGGGCGGGTGGGAGCCGTCCGCTCCACGCCACCCAGCCGGAGCGTCACGCGCCCGCTCGTCGTGATCGGCCAGATCGCCACGCGCACGTCCACGCGTGTACGCTCAGCCGCCTCCACCTCCCAGTAACCCACCGCGCCCTCGGCCCACGAGGCGGTCGGGCCGCGGAAGTCCTGTCGCGTAAGCGTCGAAACGGGCTCGCGGCTGGAGCCGATCAGGATGCGCGGCGGGTCGTAGCCCTGCGAGGAGACGTCGTCGAACCAGGCGTCGTACTGCCTGCGCAGGTCTGCGGCACGGCCGGGCATCTCCGCCGCCAGGTTGCGCGTCTCTGCGGGGTCGGACGCCATGTCGTAGAGCTCGGTCCCGTTGACCAGCTTGTAGCGGCTGCCGATGGCGCAGTAGCTCTCGCCGCGGCGGGGCTCATCGCCCCGGTGCCACTGGTAGAAGAGCGTCCGCTCGGGCCACGGCGGCCTCTCGCCTCGGAGCAGCGGAGCAAGGCTCCGGCCGTCCAGGCGCACCCCCTTCGGCGGAGCGGCGCCGGCCATCTGCAGGAGCGTGGGCGCCAGGTCCACGTTGGCCCCGGCGGTGTCGATGACCGAGGGCGGCACCGAACCGGGCCACCGCACCAGGCACGGAACCCGGACGCCGCCCTCGTAGGGGCTCCCCTTCAGGCCGCGCAGGCCGCCGTTGAAACGCGGGTGGGCCGGGCCGTTGTCTCCCACGAAGACGACCAGCGTCTCCCTGTCCATGCCCATCTCGCGGATGCCATGGAGCAACCGCCCGACGTTGGTGTCGATGTTCTCCACCATGGCGTAGACCCTGGCGGTCTCCTCGTCCAGCCCGGCCTTCCGGTAGGGCTCCACCCAGGCGTCCGGAACCTCCAGCGGCGTGTGGGGCGCGACGGTGGCGTGGTAGAGGAAGAAGGGGCGTGTGCGGTTGCGCTCCATGAAGGAGAGCGCCGCGTCGGTGATGACGTCGGTGACGTACCCCTTCTGCTTCTCGGCCCGCGCGCCGCGGTAGAGCACCGGGTCGGTGTAGCTGTTGCCCTCCGGGTCCGCGGGCTGGGTCAGGCCTCCGCCCTTGTTCCAGAGCGCCTCGTCGAAGCCCTTGTCCATGGGCCGCATGGGCGCGTTGTCGCCCAGGTGCCACTTGCCGAACAGGCCCGTCCGGTAGCCCGCCGCGTGGAGCATCTCAGGCAGCGTCACCTCGGTGGGGCGCATCATGGATCGGCCGAGGAAGGTATCCACCACGCCGGTGCGGTAGTTCCAGCGTCCGGTCATCACTCCGGCGCGCGTGGGCGAGCAGACCGGGCAGACGTAGAAGCGGCTGAAGCGCGCACCCTCGGCGGCCATGCGGTCCAGGTTGGGCGTCCGGAGGCGGTCGTTGCCGTGGCAACCGAGGTCGCCATAGCCCTGGTCGTCGGTGATGATGAGCACGATGTTCGGCCGCCGGGGCGTCTCGGCGGGCGGCGTGGCTGGCGTGAGCATGGCGGGCCTCCGGGCGTGTGCAATGGCGGATCGGTACAGGTAGCATACCGCCTCGGAGCTGGCTAGGCCCGGCCGTTGGCCAACCAGTCGGCCACTTTGCGGATGCCTTCCGCCGTCTCGAGCAGGTCGGTCTCCGTGTAGCCTTCGTTGACGCCCAGCATGACGCAGTCGCGTAGAATCCGTTCGGCTTCGGGGCAGAGGCCGGGGCCGTAGCTCCTGGCTTGGTAAGCGTGGGCGCCGCGCTGGTAGGCGCAGTGCTCGGTGAAGACGGGGTAGCCGTAGACCGGTAGGCCGATGTAGTGCGCGCCTACGCCCACACCCTCGGCGCTGAGCGCGGCGGCGAACTCGTCGGCGTCGGCGCCCAGTTCCTCGGGGACTACCTGCATCAGGTAGAACCACCAGGAGGGGTCGCAGCCGGGCACAGCCGCCGGCAGCCGGATGCCGGGCGTTCCAACCAGCATCCGGTTCAGCGCGCCGCACCAGGCCCGCCGCCGCGCCACGATGCCCTCCAGCTTCTCAAGCTGCGCCAGCGCCACGGCGGCCTGGAGTTCGGTGATGCGGTAGTTGGCGGCCAGGAAGGTGGGGTTGCGCATGGCCACGCCGGGGCGTCGGTCGTAGGCCTTGTCGGTGGCCAGCCGCAGGCGCACGGCCAGTTCGTCGTCGTTGGTCACCACGATGCCGCCGTCGCCGCACGATATGTGCTTGAACTCGTTCATCGAGAAACAGCCGATCCGCCCCACGGTCCCGATGGGTCTCCCCTGCCAGGCGCATCCGAAGGCCTGCGCGCAGTCCTCTACCAGGTCGATGCCTCGCTCGTCGCAGATCGCGCCCAGCGCCGCCAGGTCGCAGGCGCCGCCGGCCAGGTGGACCGCCAGGACGGCGCGGGTGCGATCGGTGATGCGCTCGCGCACGGAGGCCGGATCCAGGGTGGCGGTGGCGCCGTCGAGGTCGGCGAAGACGGGCGCCGCGCCCTGGAAGAGGATCGGGATGACCGAGCCCATGTCGGTGATGGGCGAGACGATCACCTCGTCGCCGGGCGAGATGCCTAGCGCCATGAGCGCCGCATGGATGGAGGCGGTGCCGCTGCTGGTGGCGACGGCATGGGCCACGCCGTTGAGCTCGGCGAAGCGCGCCTCCAGGGCTTTCACCTTGGCGCCCGCCGTGTAGAAGAGGGTCTGTTGGTCGATGGCTTCGCGGAGTTGGGTCAGCTCCTCCTCGCCGTAGCGCACCGATCTGCCGTACGGGGTGGTCTTTGCCCTGGGGCCGCCGACGATGGCCGGCGTTCGTCTCGGTTCGAGGCTCATGTCGCCCTCCCTGGCGGGGTCACATGCCCAGCTTCTGGCCGGGGACCGCCTTGCGGTAAATCTTGTTGAGGACGTCGACCGCCGCGCGCGCGTCTTCACCCGTGACCATGGGCCGTCGCCCGTCGCGCAGCGCCTCCACGAAGTCGGCGAAGATCGCCTCGTGGCCGGCCATGTTGATGGCCATGGGCTCGGCCCGGCCGCCCAGGCCGGCGGCTTCGGCGGGAAGCTCGGCGGTGGCGTCGGCGCCGTCGATGCCGAAGGAGACGACCTGCGCGTCGTCGAAGGAGGCGGAGCCCCGCTGGCCGTAGACCTCAACGCGCGAGCAGAGCGCCGGTGAGCAGCAGGTGGTGGCCTCGATGACGCCGCGGCAGCCGCCCTCGAAGCGAACCACGGCCAGCGCGTGGTCCTCGGCCTCCATGGCGTGGCCGACGGTGCCGAGGCAGGCGTACTCCACCTCGGCCACGGGGCCGGCCATCCAGCAGAGGTGGTCGATGGCGTGGATCGCCTGGTTGGCCAGCACCCCGCAATCGAGCGCCCAGGTGCCGCGCCAGCCGGCGGCGTCGTAGTAGTCCTGCGACCGCCACCACTTGATGGAGGCGCTGCACGAGAGCAGGCGGCCCATGCGGCCCTGGTGGATGGCCCGGGCCACGGCCTGCGTCCCCGCGAAGGTGCGCCGCTGCAGCACGCACGCCAGCGCCAGCCCGCGCATGCGGCAGGCCTCGATGAGGCGGTCGGCCTTCTGGATGCTCAGGTCGAGGGGCTTCTCGCAGACCACGTGGAGACCCGCCTCGGCGGCTGCGAGCCCCTGATCGGCGTGGAGGCCGGAGGGAGTGGCGACGGAGACGGCGTCGATGAGGCCCGAAGCCAGCATGGCCCGAAGGTCGCCGAAGGGCGTCGCCCCGGAGCGGGCGGCCACGGCCTCGGCGCGCTCGGCGAGCGTGTCGAATGCCGCCGCCAGGCGCGCGCCCGGCGTGCGGAGCCACACATCGGCGTGCCCTTGCCCCATGGCCCCACAACCGATGAGGCCCACCCTCAGTTCCTGCGGCATCGTCCCTCCTCCAGCTATACGGCCTCTGCCACGGCCTCTCCCAGAACGGCGAGGCCCTCGCGGACGGCTTCCTCGGTGATGACCAGCGGCGGGCTGATCTTGACGCAGGCGCCGCCCACGCCCACTGGTGCGAAGAAGAGCAGACCCCGCTGGAAGCAGAGCTCAACGATCCGGTGCGCCAGGTCCGGGTCCGGCTCCTTCGTGCCGGGCTGGACCATCTGGAGCCCTGCTACCAGCCCCTTGCCGTGGACGCGGCCCACACGGTCCGGGTGCGCGGCCTGGATCGCCAGCAGACCGGGCATCAGCACGCCCTCCATCCGCCGGGCGTTCTCGACGAGGCCCTGCCCGATGATGGTCCGAATGCTCGCCAGCGCGGCCCGACAGCAGAGCGGGTTGCCGGTATGCGTGCTCGTCATGCTACCCGGCGGGTAGAGGTCCATGATGTCGGCTCGGCCCAGCACCGCCCCGAGCGGCAGCGAACTGGTGATGCCCTTGCCGCAGGTGATGAGGTCAGGCGCCACGCCGTAGTGCTCGAAGCCCCAGAACGTGCCGCAACGCCCGAAGCCGGCCTGCACTTCGTCGAAGATGAGGACGATGCCATGCTCACCGCACCAGCGGCGCAGGTCCCGGGCATACTCAACGGGCAGGAAGTCCGGGCCGACGCCCTGGTAGGTCTCGGTGATGACGCCGGCGATGCGCTCCGGGCCCACGCCCAGCTCGTCGAGGCGCCGCAGGAACGAGGCGAAGCCGGTGTCCGTCACGCGGTAGCCGTCGGGGAAGGGGACCTGGTGGATATCCGGGTCCAGGTTGCCGATCCAGGCGTTGCCGCCGCCCAGCGTGCCCATCTGCTGGGAACCCATGGTGCGGCCGTGGAATGCCTGGCCGAAGCTGACGATGCCGATCTTCTTCGGTCCGCACGTATGGGCGCCCCAGCTACGGGCCAGCTTCAGGGCGCATTCGGTGGTCTCCGAGCCGGTGGTGAGCAGGAAGCACTTGGACAGCCCATCGGGCGCCAGGCTCACCAGTAGCTCCGCCAGTTCGGCTCGCACGGCGCTGGGGAAGCAATAGTTGTGGAGCAGGCCGCGGGCCGCCTGGTCGGCGATCGCCTCGCGCACGGCCGGCGCGCCGTGGCCCGCGTTGGTGACGAGCACGCCCGACGACCAGTCAAGCCACTTGTTGCCGTAGGCGTCGTAGACGTTGACGCCATCGGCCCGGTCCCAGACGATGGGCGGCTGGCCGGACATGGAGCGCGGCTCATGCTCCAGCAGGCTCCGCAGGATCGCCACCGAGTCCGGGTGGGGAATGGGCGTCGCGATGCGGCGGAATGGCGTCTCAACCGGTCGCACGGCCACCGGGGTCAGGTCAAAGGGCTTACCCACGGCATGCTCCTTCGGTCGCCTCGGGGCGGAGGTACGCCTCGGCTGCGCCGCCGAGTTCGGCCCGGACCAGCTCCTCCACGTCCACGGCCACGCCGCGCGTGGTGCCGCGCTCGCGCCCTTCACCCAGCGCCAGACTTCGCTCCGCGGCCTGCAGCGCAACGGTGGTCCAGAAGCCCAGCTCCACCGGGCTCAGGATGCGGTCGCGCTCCTCGGGGCTCATTTCCCCGCGCCTGAAGCGGAGAATCTGGCCGTAGAGCCTGCCGGGCCGGCTGATGCCGTAGCCGCTGACCGATCCGTCTGGCTCGAAGTTGCGGAAGAGCGGGTTGCGCTCCTGAATCCCCTCGGCGGCCAGTTCGCGGAAACCCGGAGTGTCGAGGCCCAGGTCCACCATGCCGTTGCTGCAGATCAGTCGAGCCGACTGCACCGTGTTGGCATGGGCCGCGTTCGGCAGGTGCCACCCGGTGATGATGTGCGCCACGCCGCCGTTTTCGAACCGCACCTCGGTGTCGCACATATCGCAGCCCTTCGGTGCGATGGGCCGAAGCGAAGAGAGCTTCTGGTTCCACGAGGTGGCGCAGACCGAGACCGGGCGCAGGCCGATGATGCTCAGCAGCGCGTCCACCATGTGGACCGTGAGGAACGAGATGGGCGAGTTCCTCTCCACGAAGTCCGGCGACGCGAAGAAGCGGGGCTCATGGTTCGGGTCGGCCACCATCAGCTTGTCCAGCATGTACCATACGGAACACTGGTACTCGCCGTAGTCGCCCCGCCGGTAGCGGGCCGCGGCCTCGCGGATCCGGGGATCGTCGCGCTTGTGGAAGTCCACCACCAGCAGGCGACCGCTCGTCCGGGCGGCATCGATCATGGCATGCGCCGCTCCGATGGTGTCCGCCAGCGGCTTGGGAACCAGCACGTCCAGGCCCGCCTTCAGCGCCCGCACCGTGGGCTCCTCATGGAGGCTGTCCGGCGTGTTCACCTGCACGGCATCCAGTGGAATGGAGGCGATCATCTCGCGGTAGTCGCCGTAGCGCAGTTCTGCGGCGATGCCGTACGGGTCGCAGAAGTCGGACAAGGCGGCGGCGCTCGGGTCGGCCGCTGCCTCGATGGAGAGGAGTCGACTGTAATCGCTATGGAAGTAGAGGTGGCGGTATATCTCGCGAACCACTGATCCGGCGCCGATAACGCCCAATCGCAGCTTATCCATCGATATCACTTCCTTGTCGGCGCAGGGCCTCGGCGTGCGTAGGTCCGCAGTATGATGTATCTCGCCAGGAACTCGGCGTACCGGGCCAGGTCGCCCAGGCTGATCTGCTCCGCGTCGGAATGGGCATGGATCAGCTTGCCCGGCCCTCCGGTGAGCGTGGCCGCATCGGGCCGGCAGTGGGCGAAGATGCGTGCGTCGCAGGAGACGTCCCAGCCACGCAGCGGCTCGCTGTGACCGATGCCCGCCTGCCGCGCCGCCTCCATGGCGTCCAGCGCGGCCGGTGAGGCGGGGTCGCCAGCGAAAGCGGCGTTGTGTAGCTTGTCGTAGGTGACCGTTAGGAACGCCTCCGGCGCCTCGGTGCGGCCTGTCAGACGGAGGTACTGCGCCGCGCCGCGCATGACGGCGGCCTCCAGTCGCCTCTGCACCTCGGGCAACTCGTGCGTGGGCAGGAAGCCTTGTCCGCCCTCCATGCTCAGGCGGCTCTGGTCGCACCAGTCGCACAGGGCGAAGGAGACCGGACCGTCACACGCGGCCTCCAGGGCAGACCGCGACGCGACCAGCGCCCGCACCATGGCGGCCGCCTTGGTGATGGCGCCGTCGTTCTGCAGGATCGAGCCCATGTGGCCCGTCGAGCCGTGGACGGTCACGCGCAGCCCCTCCGAAGTCGCCTCCAGTTCGTAGTGGCGTGCGACCTTGGGCGCTCCGGTCTCGGTGTCCAGAACCTGCGTCTTGTCGCCGTAGAGGCCAACGTACTCGGCCAGTCCGCTCTCCAGGACATCGGTAACGAGGTCGCCGGCCGCCTGCGGGTCCGCCGACGCGCCCTGTGCATCGATCTCGAAGGCCACCCGGCCGTTGATGCGCGATGGGTGTTCACCCCAGCCGCCGATGATGCCGTGGCAGGTCTGCACCGGGCGGTGCGCGAAGAGCGGATGTCGGCTCTCGGACTTGATGGCGCGCCCCTCGCGCTCCATCTCGCCGATGATGAAGGCTGCGGCCTCGAAGAGGTTCGCGCCGGGGAGGCTACCCTCGACGCGGTACCAGACCGCGCCTCGGTTGGCCGGATGAAGAGTGCCGTCGGTGCACTCCAGCACCAGGATGGCGTCGTAGCGTCGGCCTACGGCGGGGTCCAGCGCCAGCGAGAGCGAGCCGTTGCCGCCCATCTCTTCGTCGATGACAAACATGGCGGTCAGGTTGGCTTGCGGCTCGTTGCCGGTCTTCCTGCGCCACTGGGCCACGAGGCGCAGGGCGCCGAGGATGGCGGTGAGCGGTCCCTTGTCGTCGCAGGAACCGCGCCCGCGGATCATATCGCCGTCGCGGCTTGGAGCGATGTAGGGACGCACCACGTCGATGTGGGCGTTCAGCGCGAGGCCCCGCGCGGTCCGATCGGCGCCGTCCACCATAAAGAGCAGGTTGCCGCGTCCCGCGTAGGCCTCCGCGGCCGACAGTGGCGCTCCGCCCTCCGGGGCCGTGTAGTAGGGCTGGGAGTAGAAGGGATGGCCGCTGATATCGTCGCGGATGGACGCGCGCACGGACCGTCCGCCGGGGTGGTCGATGGTGGCCAGCTCGGCCTCGATGCGCCGGAAGACCTCGTCCTCGCGCCGAGCCGTGGCCGCCACGTCGGAGCCGGGAGCGGTGTCCACGCTGCAGAGGTCCGTCAGCACTCCGGCCAGCCACTCCCGAAACTCGTCGCTTCCGGCCTGCCTGCCGATCATCTCCGTCTCATCGCTCAAGGCGTCCTCCGTGTCTCCTCAAGCCTCGCGCCAGCCGGGTTGCGGCCACTCGTAGATGTCCCGCGCGTCGTCGATCTCCCACTCCACGGTGCGGGCGTGGGGTCTGCGAACGCCCTCGGCGGCGGCGATGGGGTCGGCGCGCCCGCTCCAGGCGAACTCTACGGAGACGGTGATCGGCGGCTCGACGCGCCATGCGGCCGACCGATCCACGCGGCACAGCGCGGCGGCGATATCGCGGCGAATCTGCCGGCGCACCTCGGCGGGGTCGTAGAGGTCGCAGGTATACCAACCGGCGCCCCGCTTGGTGGGCGTGGAGCCGGCGTGCGGGAAGAGGCGCGCGGCTTCCGCGCAGAGGGCCTCGTCGCCGGAGACATAGGCCAGCGGAACACCGAAGGCGCCGGCGTAGAGGGCCATCTGGCTCATCTCGCCGGCCTCCTCGCCGTTGATGCCGTAGCGGCAGATCTCCCGCGGGCACTGGGTGTGGTCGATGAAGGCGCCCAGAGTGCCCGCCATGGCGTGCTGCCCCACGAGGGCCACGGCGTGGACCCCCTCGGTCAGCCCCTCCCAGCGGGTCGGGCCGCGCTGGGCGATCCAGACCTTCCGCGCCCGCGGGTCGAGGCGCGATGTGAAGCCCAGGTTGCCGTTGTGCCCGTGCCCGTCGAGGATGCGAACCTCGGTGGCCCCGGCGTCGAAGCAGCCCGCGATGGCGGCGTTGCTGTCGGCCGTCAGTTGCTCTCGCCCGTAGCGGTAGGCGTCGGCGCCGAAGTCGGGGTCGTAGCACTGCTCCCACCGGTCGACGCCGGCCAGGCCCTCCATATCGGTGCAGATCCAGACGATCATGCCGGGAGGTTACCCCATGGCGCCCCGCGATGGCGACCGCCGTGCTAGCTGCGCAGGAACGCTTGCACGATCTCGTCGGCAACGGTCCTGCCCGGGCCGACGGCGAGCAACTCAGACTCCAGGGTCTGGTACGCACGCGGGCCGTCGCAACGCCTCGGGCTGTAGACCGTGTAGCCCATGCTGCGCAACGCGACCGCCGCTTGCCGATGGTACTCCTCGCTGTTGTTTGTCGCCAGCGTCAGTATCACGGGATGCTTGACGAGCGTCTCGCGTGCGCCACGGATGAAGTCCACGTGGTTGTGGTCGATATCGACCTTGACAGCCGAGGGTGGAGGGCAGGTCCCGATGGCCACCAGGGCATCGACCGATGTCGCGGGAACGCCGTAGGCCCGTGGGTTGCGCTCTTGGGCGACAAAACCGGTACCTGAACTGGCAGGAACGAACCACGCAGTGCCAGGCTGGTCCGCAATGGCGCAAGCGACCACCGATACGTTGGTGATCCTATTCCAGTGAATGTGGGATCGAAGATAGAACAGGTTATCTTGATTGCACTCGATGGCCACCACATGGCCGCCGGCGGTGACGCGCCTCGAGGCTGCCAGGGAGATGTAACCAAAATGCGCGCCCACATCCCAGAAGCAGGCGCACCCCTCGGCCAGACGCGTGATGACATCCACGCGGCTCTGCTCGAAACACCCGCGACGGAAGGCACGCCGCGTGGTCAGGCTCCACCGAAGGCCCATGTTGGGGCCGCCGCTGATCCGAACGGGCAGCCTCCTCAGCGCGGGTCTGAGCAGGATCATGTCGCGCAGCCGCATGGCTTCACTCCCTGGGCATAGATACACGAGGCGCAACCACGGCGCCGCACATGGCATCGGTGGCCCATAGGTTCGCTTGGTTCTGGTGCATCTCCTGCTGTAGCCGGCCGGAGATCGGTAACAATGATCGCAGCGCCTACCCGGTCCCCGCGATGGCCCGCTCGACCCTCCAGGCGATCCTGCCGGTGTCCGTAAACGTGTAGCGACCCCGTGTGCGCTGCATCAACGCCTCCTCGATGAGGTACCGGCGTACCGTGGAGTAGTCCCAGCATGCGGAGGCGATGACGCGGGTAATGTCGGGCTCGTCGTACTCGCGGTCCTCATGGATGGCCGTCAACGCGATCTCCACCGACACGTTGCCGGCGGGCTGGGCGCCGTCGCGGACCACGTCCGCCATGCGGAACGCGGCGGAGGCCCTCGGAGCCTGCGTGGGCGTCCCGGCCGCATCAGAGCCTTGCTGCCCGGTGAGCGCCTGGACCGCCGCCGCGCGCTCCTCGCCGGCTGCGCTCTCGGCCAACTCGGTCAGACGCGGTTCCGCAGCCGGATCTGCTCGGTCCCCCAGGGCGCGGATGGCCGTCAGGCGTGTCCGCGGGCAGTCGGAACTGGTGGCGGCGACCAACGCATCCAGACAGGCCGTCACCGGCAGCATGCCCAGAGCGCGGATGGCGCGCTGCCGATCCTCGCCCGCCGGTCCTGCCGTATGGGCCGCCAACGCCTCGGCAAGGCCTTCCAACGCCGCAGGCGCGCGGTCGGCCTCGGCCGGGGGCGCCCACTTGCGGCGGTGGCGGCAGTCGGCGCGGCGCCGCGCTTCATCGGGCCTCCCTCGCTTCATCGGGCCACCCTATGTCGGACCACATCCGTAGAGCCCGGCCCATCCCCTCGGCCGCCGCCAGCGCCACCCGCACGGCAAGCGGCCCCTCGCCACGCAGCGACGGCGCCAGATGTGCTGCGAACCGCGACCCGAACCGGCAGGCGGCGTAGAGCGCATCGCCGCCGGAGTGCGGCTCCTGGGCCGTGCGGAGCGGGGCCATGGCGCCGACGAGCGCATCGAGCGCGGGCGGGCCGAGGCTCACGAGCGCTCCAGTGAGGAGCAGCGCGGCCCGGTCGTCCTTGCCCGCACTGCCCAGCAGGTCGAGCAACAGGTCTGCGCGCCTGCCGACATCGATGATGTGCGTCAGAACGCGGTCCACGACCAGGTAGAGCGCCCGCGAGGCCACACGCGCCGTGCCCGACCGCTCTGCCACCTGCGCCGGGGTCGAGGCCACCGCCCGAAGCGCCGCCAGGGAGCCCTCGCGCAGCGCATCGTCCGGGTCGGCCGACCAGTCCAGCAGCCGGTCGACAGCTCCGGGGCCGAGCCTCGGCAGCAGCAGCGCCACGTCCCGCGCTCCTGACGCATCGGCGCCGCGTATCATGTCCGAGAAGCGGCTCGGCGACCGGGCCAGCAGGACGGCTAGCCGTCCGCGCAGAGCCGGCTCCTTCTCCACCATGGACAGCATGAGCCGAATCTCGGCGTCGACCTCGCGCCGGATGTCCGGCGTGACGGCCGGGGTTAAGCTCTCGTCTTGTGTTTCCATTGCCTTCCTCACATTAGCTCGTGCGCGATGGAGCCTGCTCATCACGGTGCCGATGGGCATGGCCGTGAAGGCGGCGATGTCGGCGTACGGCAACCCCTCCCAGTAGTGGAGGACCAGGATCAGCCGGTGCGCGGGCGACAGGGCGAACATGGCGTGCGCTAGGGCGGTGTGGTCCGTCGGATCGTCCTCAGGGGCCACGATGGCATCGGACGCCTCTTCGGTCAGCGGCGTCAGCCTCGCCCGTTCGCGATGCCACTGCCGGCACCGGTTGAGCGCCACGGTTCGAATCCATGCGCCGAACCGCTCCGGAGCGCGGAGTTGCCGCAGCTTCAGGAAGCCGTCCACCAGCGCGTCATGGGCCAGTTCGTCGGCGTCGGGTGCAGCACCGCAGAGGCCCCGGCACACGCGCGACACCGCCGCCTGATGGCGATCGATGAGCTTGCCGTATGCGTCGGCCCTACCTTCCAGCGCCTCCCCGACCAGTTCCGCGTCCGTCACGCTGTGCTGTCCTCCTGCTATGTAGACGCGCGAGCCGCCCCGGTATTCCATGCCCGGCTCCTGGCTCTTGCGTACCTGCGACTATGAGCCGACGGTCGACCTCAACCTTGCGCCATCGAGGGGTTGCCAATAGCATGGCACCGGCGCCGAGGCAGGGCATCATGACGAGGCCCGCGCGGCGTCGACTCACTACTCCCGTGCCCGACGGACAGCCGTCGCGGCCCTGTGGTCTGGTGGAGGCCACTATGCGTCAGATGCTCTTGGTACCGACGTGGTTCCTAGCACTATCCCCTCTATGCGCCAAGGCGGGCCCGCCAATCACCTTCGAGCCCAATGCCGGACAGGCCGCACCGCAGGCGCGCTTCCTCGCTCGTGCGGGCTCGGCAACGCTCTTCATCGGCTCCGACCACCTGGCGGTGGCGGCCACGCGCGGAGGCACGGGCGCGGCCGTCCGCATACGCCTGCAGGGCGCCAATGCCCGGGCGGAGGTCTGCGGCCAAGAGCGCGCCCATGGCAAGGTCAGCTATCTGGTGGGCCGCGACCGGCGGGCCTGGCGCACAGGGCTACCCACCTACTGCGCGGTTCGAGCGAGCGAGGTCTACCCGCACACCGATCTGGTCTACTACGGGCTACCAAACGGCGGGATCGAGCACGACTTCGTCCTGCGACCGGGGGCCGAGCCGTCGCGCATCTCGATGGCCCTCGAAGGGGCTGCGAGCGTCCGCCTGCGCGGGGGCGCTCTGGAGATCCGCACGGGCCTTGGCGCCGTCATCCTCCGGGCGCCTGTGGCCTACCAGGTCGCTGCCGGCCGCCGCCAGCCCGTGGTAGCGGCCTACGCCCTGACGCCCGCCCGCCGCGGCGATCCGGCCCGGGTGACCCTCCGCGTGGCGGCCTACGACCCGAACCGCACGCTGGTGATCGACCCCGTCGTCGAGTACGCCACCCTCATCGGGGCTCCTACCCGCGACGTCTGCAAGGCGATCAAAGTGGCTGCCGACGGCTCCATGGTCGTAGCGGTCTGGACCAACTCCGCAACCTACCCGACCACTCCCGGCGCCTTCGACACGACGGCCGGAACCGGCTACAACGTTGCTGTCACCAAGCTCAACGCCGCTGGCGATGCGCTGGTCTACTCCACGTACCTCGGCGGCTCGGGTGATGACGAGCCCTATGGTCTGGCGTTGGACGGCGCCGGCCGGGCCGTCGTCTGTGGCGAGACGCTCTCCGCGGACTTTCCGACCACCTCGGGCGCCTACCAGACCGCCGCTGCCGGCAATGCGGATGGCTTTGTGGCGCGGCTGAACGTCGACGGTACGGCCCTCGACTTCTGCACCCTGTGGGGAGGCGCCTACACCGACACCATTGCGGGCGTCGCGCTCTCATCTGACGGCCGCCTGTATGCCGCGGGCAGCTTCCAGTACCTCGTGAACGGAGGCGTACGGTTGCAGGCGAACGTGCTGGAGTTCGCCGCGGACGGCAGCGCTGTTCTCTGGCGGCACGAGTTCGGATGCCGGCTCAACAGCGTGGCCACCTGCATCGCCATGGGACCCGGAGGTGATCCGTACCTGGGCGGCTGGACCAACTCGGATGACTTCCCGACCACGGTGGGCTGCTTCCAGCCTGGCTATGTCGGCGTCAGCGGCTTCTTCGAGGGTTTCGTGGCGCGCCTGAGCCCCAGCGGTTCGGTGCGGTGGGCGTCGCTCTACGGCGGCCAAGGGTCCGAGGAGGTCGCAGGCGTCGCAGTAGACGTCGCGGGTCGGCTCCTGGCTTGTGGCAGCACCACGTTGGCGTCGGCGCCCACCACGGCGGGCGTCTACCAGCATCCGGGCGCCGGCATCGACGGGTTCACCGCTCTCTTCAGCGCCGATGGGTCGGCCCTGCTCTTCGGGTCCATCGTCGGCGGAGCCAAGACCGACCGGGCTGTCGCCGTGGGGATCGATGCCACCGGCATGGTCTGCGTCCTGGGCTCCACCACTTCGGCCGACATGCCCGTGTCGGTCGATGCCGTGAAATCGACCAACGTGGCCAATATCAGCGACGCGTACCTTATGCGCTATAGCCCGGTGGGGGCAGGCGCAACCTTCGCCAGCTACCTGGGCGGCGCCGGAAGCGACACGGCTTACGGCATGGCGCTGGGCGCGGCGGGCCGGATCTACGTGGCGGGCAGCACCAGCTCGAAGCCCTTCCCCACCACGCCGATCTGCTACAGCAGCACGAACCAGGGCAATGGCGACGGGTTCATCATGCGGCTTAACATGGGCCTGCTGCCGTCTATCATGTATGCGCCGGATCGGACGGGGAGGCCGGGCTACGCGGTCTACCTTCGGGGTTACCTGCGCAACGGGGTGGACCGGACCTGGGTCGCCGGCAAAACGCTGGGGTTCTCGGTCGACGGCACATCTCTGGGTACTGCCGTGACCGACAGCGTGGGCCACGCCATGCTGCCCATCGTCGTTACCCAGGCCGTCGGCGACCACGCCCTGACGGTGGTCTTCGGCGGCGACGGCTCCTTCGCGGGCTGCTCCGCCGACGCGGCACTCCGGGTCACTGCCGGCGCAACCTGCCTCTGGTCCATCGACCGCACCGCCGGACCGGGCCAGCCGACCTACCTGCGCGGATACCTGCGGCGGCTGCCGGACTACGCCTGGCTGGCCGGGAAGACGCTGGCCTTCAGCATCGACGGCGTCGAGGTGGGTCAGGCCGTCACCGAGGCATCCGGCTGCGGCTCCTACCTCTGCACCGTGCCCGTCGATATGCTGTCGGGCGCCCACGCCATCCTCTCGGAGTTCCGAGGCGACGCAGAGTACGACGGCAGCTCGTTCAGTTCGACGCTTACGGTGCCGTAGCGTCGGCTACCGCCGTGTCGGCCGTGACCGTATTGGCACGGCCGGCACGGCGCACCAGCGTGTACCCCACGACGCCAGCCAGCGTTGAGGCGCAGAGGATGGCCACCTTGGCAGTCGCCAGAAGGGCCGCATCGGCGAACGCGAGCCCCGCGATGAAGACCGCCATGGTGAAGCCGATGCCGCCCAGCCAACCGGCCGCATGGAGCTGCCGCCACGTCACGTCGCCGGGCAACTCGGCCACCTTGAGCCGCACCGCCAGCCACGAGAAGAGGGTGATGCCGATGGGCTTGCCCAGCATCAGTCCCAGGATCACGCCCAGCGGGACGCCGACGTGCCCCGATGCGCTTAGCCCCGCGAACGAGACCCCCGCGTTGGCCAGCGCGAAGAGCGGCATGATGCCGTAGGAGACCCAGGGGTGCAGGGCATGCTGCATCCGCTGCAGCGGGGTCTGGACCTCCTCGCAGGCACGCTCCAGGGCGTAGACGGCGGCCTGCTCCTGCGTGTCGAGACCCGGGCCTGCCGACCCGCCGCATCCCAGTTCGGCCAGGCTCTCGGCCACTCGGTCGCGGAAGTCATTCCGGTCGATGCGCGTGGCGGCCGGCACCGTGAAGGCCAGCAGCACTCCCGCCACCGTGGCATGGACACCCGACTGCAGGAAGGCGAGCCACGCCGCGATGCCGATGAGCGTGTAGGCCAGCGGGCTTCGCACGCCGGCCCGGTTGGCGCCCAATGAGAGGCCCAACAGCCCCACGCCCGCGAGCAGCACGGGCAGAGAGATGCCGTGGCTGTAGAAGAGCGCGATCACCGCCACGGCTCCGATGTCGTCCACGATGGCCAGCGCGGTCAGGAAGACCTTCAGCGCGAAGGGAACGCGCGGACCCGCTAGGGTCAGCACTCCCAGCGCGAAGGCGATGTCTGTCGCCATGGGCACGCCCCAGCCGCGCGCCTCGGCCGTGCCCGCGTTGCACGAAGCGTAGATCAGCGCCGGGACCACCATGCCGCCCAGCGCCGCCGCCACCGGGAGGGCGGCCTTGCGGGGCGTGGCCAGCTCTCCCGCGATCACCTCGCGCTTGATCTCCAGGCCGACGAGGAAGAAGAAGACGGCCATCAGCCCGTCATTCACCCAGAGGTGGAGCGGCTTGGCCAGGCGGAGCGAGCCCGCGCCGGCCACGACCTCCAGGTCGAGCACCTGATGATAGAGGCCCGCAGCCGGGGAGTTCGCCCAGACCAGCGCCGCCAGAGTGGCGGCCAGCAGCACGATGCCGCTGAACGCCTCGATGCGGACGAACTGCTGGAAGGGCTGCAGGATGCGGCGCAGTCGGCGGGCAGGCATGAGGGCTACCGTCGGTTCGCGGTCATAGCGCCCAGCCGCGAACCAGCCTCAGCCCGGCCGGTCCGGGCTCCAGGCGTGCGGCATGGCCCGACGGAAGGAGCGCGGTGTCACCCATGGCTAGCGGCTCGCCGTTCAGGCTTCCCGAGCCGTCCACCACGCTCATCAGGGCGAAGCCGGCGGCCACGGGCGCTAGCTCCACGGGGCCGCCCACTTCCAGCAGTTCGGAACCGAAGACGTGGCTGGAGGGGAGCGGCGCGGCCCGAAGGGGACCGGCGCCTTGCGGCTCGGGATGCGCCACGCGGAGGCCCTTCTGTGTGCGGTCGATGCAGGCGAGGCCTTTGTCGATGTGGATTTCGCGCCCGACGCGGCCCCAGTCATAGAGGCGGTAGGTGATGTCCGAGTCCTGCTGAAGTTCGTAGACGACGACGCCGGCTGTGAGAGCGTGAACCGTTCCGGCGGGGATGTCCACCACGTCGCCGGCCCGCACCGGCGCACGGGCGCAGACCGACGCGGCGTCGTTGCCGGCGACGGCGGTCGCGAGCGCCTCTTGCGTCAGGTCGCCATCCACCAGGCCGAAGAGGATTTCGGCTCCCGGCTCGGCATCGACGACGTACCAGAACTCGCTCTTGCCGAAGGGGTAATGCTCCAGCTCCCTGGCCAGCGCGTCGGTGGGATGTACCTGCACAGAGAGGTTCTCGCGGGCGTCGATAAACTTCACCAGAAGCGGGAAGCGCGGGAAGCGTTCAACGGTGGAGCCGAACAGGGCTCGGCGTCCTGCGCCGAAGAGGTCACCCAGTGTGGCGCCGGCGTCGGGGCCGTTCAGGACTTCGGACCCGGACCAGGCCTCCCAGCTCTCGCCCACCGGGCCGGGGGCCTCCGGCGTGCGGCCCAGCGCCGTCAACAGCCAGTCGCCGCCCCAGACCACGTTCTTCACTCTCGGCCGAAGCCGCAAGGCCTGCGTCGCCATCAGTGTCCGCCCTCCTCGCCGCACCTCGTCACGAACCCGGCGAAGAGCGCCGCCGACCGCGGGCAGACCGGCGCCATGTCCTCGGGGTGGTACTGCACGGCCACCACGCGCCCGTCAGCCGTCTCCAGCGCCTCGACGAGGCCGTCCTCGGCCCGGGCGCTGATCACCAGGCCCGGGGCTACGTCGCGCACGGCCTGATGGTGGAACGTGTTCACCCGCAGCGGCTCAGGGCCCACCAGGACCGCCAGATGGGTGCCCGGTTCAGCCGTAAGCCCGTGCGTGCCGAGGTGCCTGGCATCGGTCTGCCGGTGGACGACGCATGACGGCCGCTGGTCGGGCAGGTCCTGGTAGAGCGTCCCGCCCAGCGCCACGTTGAGGAGCTGGATGCCGCGGCAGATGCCCAGCACCGGGAGGCCCCGTTGCACCGCCAGCCGTGCCAACGGAATCTCCAGGTCGTCGCGCGCGGGCGTCACCACCACTTTGGGGTGGCGTTTCGCCTCGCCGTACCGCTCCGGGCAGATGTCCTCTCCGCCGGCGAGGAGCAGGCCGTCGAGCCGCTCCAGGAGCGCTTCGATGTTGGTAGTCAGGTTGGGCAGCAGGACCGGGGTTCCACCCGCCGCGATCACGGCTCGAGCGTAGGCCCACACGAGTCGGTCGCCGGCCGGCTCGCCGCCGTCATTCGCGAACACGCTGCACGAGATGCCAATGAGGGGCTGCTTCACCCACGCCTCCTGCGCCGGCCCCGTCCGAGGCCAAGGTTGGTATACTCTACCCGAGCGATATCCGCCCCGCCGGGGCGAACCCCGGGGGAAGTCCCATGCGCATCGATCTCGACGACAACAGCGAAAACGACGCCGGTCAGGCCGACGCGGGCCTGATCATCCGCTCCGAGAGCGCGTCACGCCGCAAGCGGCGCGGCCCCACGCCCGCGCAGTTGCGCCGAGCTGAGAACATCCGGATCGTGACGCTGGTGGTGGTGATCTTCGCCTCGCTGATCGGCTTCATGCTCTATCAGGTCGCCGAAAAGAAGAAGCAGGGCTCCAACACGCTTGACGTCGCCACGCCCAAGCAGGTCACCGTGGGCAAGCCCTCCGGTCCCACCGTCGTGCCGGGCGGCGCCGGACCCATGGCCGCGAGGGGGCAGCGAAGGGTCGAGACACCGCGCCAAACCGGGTTCAGGCAGACGCCGGGTGTGGGCGGACCGCCGGACGACGGCGTGGGCGAGGGGCGAAAGGCTCCGGAGGCCGCCAGCGAGGGCATGGAGTAGCCCGGCGGCCCCCGTCGTCGTGGCTACGGAGCGGTGATCCTCACGATGGGCGACAGCCCGTCGCGCTGGGTGGTCCGCTGGTAACGGAAGGCCGGAACGCCGAACAGCATGGCGTAGTAGACGTGCCCCTCGGGGATGCCGAAGAGCGGCTTCAGCTCAGGCAACGCGCCCAGCGCCATCTTGAGGAGGCCCCACCAGACGGTCCCCAGCCCCGCGCTGTTCGCCATCAGCTCGAAGTAGGCCAGAGCCAGCGTCACGTCCTGCTCGGGGCAGGGCGCATCGGCGGGCGCGGAGATGATCAGCGCGTGCGGAGCTCCGCGGAAGAGGATGTCCAGCTTCTTGGAGTAGTACCGCGCCGCCACGCTGTGCAGGTAGGCGGCGCCCTCGGGCAGCGTCCCCGCCTCGCGCGCAGCCAGTACGCTGTTGAGCGCGGTCTCCCGGATCTTGCGCATATCCTCCTTGTCGTCGATGACGCGGAAGGTGAGCTCCTGCCGGTTCACGCCCGTCGGCGCGTGGCAGAGGTGCGCCAGGATGCCCGAGAGCAGGTCCGGGTCCACGTTCAGGTCCAGGTAGCGGCGGCAGGTCCGGCGGCCGCGCACCAGCAGGCCCATCTGCTCCAGCGTGGGCAGCTTGGCGGGATCCAGCGACAGGCTCTGGTCGGGGTTCCGGCCCAGGATGGAGATGGCCCCCACAGGGCAGACCGCGAGGCAGTGCTGGCACCGCATGCAGTCGGCCTCTTCCTCGGGCTTGATGTACGGTACGCCCTCGCCGGGCTGCTCGATGATGCGTACCGGGCAGTCCAACGCGCACTCGCCGCACCGCGTGCAGGTCTCGGCATTCACCACGAAGTTCAGCATTCTAGGCTACTCCCCAGTCCATCGACGGGACCCCCGGCTTGCGCCGGAGGCCCGAGGGTTCCTACCGCATCGGCGTCTTGCCGGGCGCGGCCATGGGCTCGATCGCCAGCTTCCGATCCCAGGTGAGCGGATTGGGGAAGAGGTCCCAGCCGGACTCCATCACCTGCTGCCAGGTCACTTCCTGACCGGTGTAGGCCGCGATCCGGCCCATAATGCCCGCGATGGTGCTCATGGCCATGCGCTTGCCGTTGTTGATGGGCTTGCCGGCCTTGATCGACGCGAAGAACTCGTCATGCTCGATCTGGTACATGCTCTTGGAGTTGCCCTTCCAAGCCCATCCCGCGCCGGCCTTGATGGCGACGTTGCCGCCGCTGATGATGCCGTAGCCCTTGGCGCCGGCCAGGTAGTCCGAGTTGTCGGACTTGCATCCGTTGATCTGCCGCTGGGCCATGGTGGCGCGGGCGCCGTTGGGCCACTCGTAGAACACGTCGATGTGGTCGAAGATGTTGCCCTCGTTGTTGGGGTTCACCCGTCCGCCGGTGCCCACGCATCGGAGCGGCGGCTGGTCGTTGAACGCCCAGAGGATCTTGTCCACGCTGTGGCAGGCCTGCTCCACCAACCCGTCGCCGGAGAGCCAGACGAAGTTGTACCAGTTCCGGATCTGCCACTCCACGTCGCCCATCCCCGCGGGGCGCTCCGAGGCGGGGGGCATGGGCTTCACCGGGCCGGTGATGTAGGTGGCGTGGACGTGGCGAATCTCGCCCAGTTCGCCGTCCAGCACGCGCTTGTAGAACTCGCGCCGCGGCGTGTCGTACCGCCAGCAGTAGCCCGCGACGAAGGAGAGCTTCTTCTGCTCCGCGATGGCCGCCGAGTCGATGACGCTGCGGGCGTTCACCGGGTCGGTGCCTGCGGGCTTCTCGGCGAAGAGGTGCTTGCCTGCGTCCACGGCGTAGCGGATCTCGCGCGGGCGGAAGCCGGGCGGCGAGGCCAGGAGCACCACGTCGATGCCAGAGTTGATCACGTCCTTGTAGCAGTCCACGCCCACGAACTGCTTCTCGGCCGCCACGTCCACGCGGGCCGCCACGGAGGCCTCGCCCTTGAGCGCGGCCAGCGCGCCGTCGATCTGCGACTTGAAGGCGTCGCCCACCGCCACCAGGTTCACGCTGGGGTCGGCGGACAGCGCCTGCATGGCGGCGCCGGTGCCGCGCCCGCCACAGCCCACGAGGCCGACCTTGATCTTGTCCGCCGACGGGGACGCGTGGACGCCCACGGGCAGCATGCCGGCAAGCGCCGCGACGCCCGCCACCTTCCCCGTGTTCTCAATGAACTCCCGGCGCGTGGCGCCGTTCTCGCTGCTCTCATGCATGGCAATGGCTCCCTTGGCACGCGGCGTCCGATGCCGCGTCGTGTCGGCTTCAACATTCTGCGCGGGCGCCCGGGACTCCTGCTTCCTCTACGCGAAGGGATCGGCGACGCGCGTGGCGAACCTGCCCCCAACAAGGAGGCGTTGCCCATGGTCACCACTGCCCTGTTGGCGCCCCTGCGCCTGGTGGATCGCGTCTACGGGCCCGATCGGCTGAAGCGCATCGAGGCGATGACCGGTCGGTCTCCGCTGCATATCGAACCCGCCGAAGTCCGCGCCCGCCTCGATGAGCTGGCCGGTGTGGAGATGATCCTCTCCACCTGGGGCATGCCCCGGCTGGAGGCGGCCGATCTCGACCGCCTTCCGCGCCTGCGGGCCGTCCTCTACGCCGCCGGGTCGGCGCAGCCCTTCGCCGGACCGCTGCTGGAGCGCGGCGTCGCCGTCTCCAGCGCCTGGCGCGCCAACGCCGTGCCCGTGGCGCGGACGGTCCTGGCGCAGACGCTGCTGGCCCTGAAGGGCTACTTCCGCAACGTGCGCGAGTACCGGGCCGATCCCGCCATCTGGCAGCAAGCCTTCATGGGTCCGGGCTCGTGCGGCGAGACCGTGGCATTGCTGGGCGCCGGGGCGGTGGGCTGCGCCGTGCTGGACCTGCTCCGGCCGATGGGACTGCGCCTGTTTGTCTTCGATCCCTTCCTCACAACCGAGAAGGCCGCCTCGCTGGGCGTGGAGAAGGTCACCGTGGCGGAGGCCTTCGCCCAGGGCTTCGTGGTTTCGAACCATCTGGCCGACAAAGACGAGGTGGCGGGGCTCATCGATGCGCGGCTCCTCCGATCCATGCGTCCGGGCGCCTGCTTCATCAATACCGGTCGCGGCCGGACCGTGAACGAGACCGATCTGGCAGCCGTCATGGCCGAGAGGACCGACCTCACCGCCCTGCTGGATGTGACGCACCCCGAGCCCATGCCTCCCGGCTCGCCGCTCTGGCGCCTACCCAACGTGCAGGTCAGCACGCACCTGGCCGGCGCCATCCAGGGCGAGGTGGGGCTGCTGGGCGAGCGGATGCTGGATGAACTGGGCCGCCTCCTGCGCGGTGAGCCGCTTCAGGACGCCGTCACGCTCGCCATGCTGCCGGTGCTGGCATGATGCCTTCGCCCTGCCGCAGGAGTTCCGCATGTCGGTGCGGAACCATGGCGCTGCCGCTCGCACTGGTCGCCGCGCTGTCCGTGGTCCCGGTGCGCGGCCTGGCCGCAGCCGACAAGGAGAGAGCCTTGCACGAGACGTTCGCGCTGGAGACCTACGGCCGCCGGGCCTTCAACTACCTGGACCGCATGGTGGACGCCGACCACCTGCCCTACTTCAACGTCTTCTGGGAGACGCCCGCCGAGGCCGCGCACGACTGGCCCGACTTCGGCGACGTGATAACGCGTGCCCTCCAGGGCGCCGTCATGGCGAGGCAGATGACCGGCCGCGCCTCCACCAGCGAGCGGCCCTGGCTCCGCAAGGCGCTGGGTTTCATCGATCCCGAGACCGGCCTCCTCACCCGCCCCAAGACCGGCTTCAGCGAGCGCGTGGCCGATCCCGGCGACTACGCGCTGACGCTCTACGCGCTGGTCACGGTCTACGACGACGCGCCCGCGCCTGAGCTCGCCGCCGTCATCCGGCGCATGGTGGACGGCTTCCCCAGGGTGCGCAACGACAACCCCGGCTTCATGTGCTTCGTCATCAAGAGCCTCATGGCGGCCGCACGGAGCCTGAAGTACGAGCCCGCCGTGACCTACGCCGGCGAGTGCGTACGGTTGGTGACCGAGAAGGCGCCCATCATCCAGGACGACAACACCTACCCGCGCGGCGGCCATATGCACATGTTCACCCGCGGACTGGTGGGGATTGCCGACTACGCGCTCTACGTCAAGGACCCCGTGCTGTTCAGCCGCGTGGACGGCGCCTACCGCTACCTCCGGTCACTGGATCCGGGCTTCGGCTTCCTGCCCGAGGTGGTGGACCGGCAGGGCGACGTCATCGCCTGCGAGACCTGTTCGCTCATGGACTACATCGGCATCGGCGCAACGCTGGCCAACAACGGGCACCCGGAGTATTGGGCCGGCATCGAGCGGCTCGTCCGCAATCAGCTCGCCGAGAGCCAGGCCGTGGACAACTCGTGGCTCGTCTCCGACCCGAGCGGCAAGGACACCGAGCAGTTCACCCATCGCGAAGTGGGCGAGCGCATGGTGGGCGCCTATGCCGGCTGGAGTTCGCCCACGCACTTCGTGGCCTGCCGCGAGTTCCTCCACTGGGGCGGCCCCGAACTGCGCGGCAAGACGCGCGCCTTCCAGAACTGCTGCGGCGGCTCCGGCACCCACGCCTACTACATCGCCTGGAAGAACGCCTCGCGATTCGATGACGGCGTCCTCTGGGTCAACATGCACCTCGACAAGCTCCTGCCGCAGGCCGAGGTCCGCTGCCTGCAGCCCTACCGGGGCCTCCTTCGCATCGAGCTGAAGGCCGACTGCGAGGTCCGCGTCCGCATCCCGGACTTCACCTGCCATGAGGAGCTAACGGTCACCGTCGACGGCAAGGCGATCGAGACAGCCGCAACGGGCTGCTTCCTGCGGATCGTCGGCGCCCGCGCCGGTCAGAGGATCGAGGTGCGCTACCCGATGCCCAGCCGCACCGAGAAGGTCACCATCGGCAACCGCAAGTCCTCCGGCAAGGCGCAGGTCTGGTACCCGCTGCTGAAGGAGGCCGGCGCCAAGACACAGGGCGGCTTCAACCGCTACACCTACCGTGTGACTTGGAAGGGCGATACCGTGGTTCGAATGGAGCCGGTGGGCCGCATGCCGAAGACCGGCTTCTCCGATTTCGAGAAGAAGCGCGTCGAGCTCTTCTACGGCGAAGAGGGCCCCGGAAGGCTCTACCAGCGCTCGCACATGCTGGCCGACGTGGAGCCGCAGCTCACGCCGCTTCACGAGGACCGAAGCCCGATCGACTACTGGCGGCTGCGCTAGGCCGTCCGGTCGGCGGGCGGGGAGGAGAACCCATGCAACTCGATCATCTGCACCAGGCTCCGTTCAGCAGCACCTTCATGGGCGCGGTACGGGGCGCTCTCGACCACTACGGCCTCGGCGTGACGGACGCCTTCCTCTTCGGCGCGTCCGGGCATGCCTTCGCCATGAACATCCACAACCAGCTTTGCCCCAGCGGACCCTACTGCTTCGACCGCACGCCGATCTTCGCCCTGCTTGAGAACGTGGGGCTCCACACGGCGTCACTGGGCTTCTTCGGCGGCGGCGGCAGCGCCGACGAGCGAGAGCCGGTCGAGAGCCGCCTCCGCGACGCGCTGGAGAGCGGCGAGCCCTGCATGCTGATCAACATGGAGTTCCAGCTCATCACCGGGTGCGACGAGACCGGGTTCCTCACCGCGCAGCCCTGGCCGGGGCACGACTTCCCGCCGGCTCGGCTCACGTATGGCTCATGGTCCGAGCTGGGTGAAGAGGTGCATATCAACTTCTACGTCTTCCGCCGGGGACGCATCGTGGCCCACCGCGCCGCCGCCCGCGCCGCCCTGGCCTATGCCGTCGACCTCTGGCGCAAACCCACGGCCCACAGCGCGGGCGACTACGGCATGGGTCCGGACGCCTACGCCAACTGGAAGTCCGCCGTCGAGGCCGGACACGGCACGGGCCACGGTTGCTGGTGGAACGCCATGGTCTGGTCCGAGTCGCGCGCCAAGGCCGCCGAGTACATCCGGGAGATCGCGCCGCTGCTCCCCGACCCATCGGCCGCCGCCCCGCTGGCGGATCGCTACGCGGCCATAGGCTCCCTGCTCCACTCCTGCGCCGACAAGGAGGCCGCCCCCGAAGCCAAGCTGGCGCACCTGGCTGAAGCCGAGGCATACGAGATCGAGGCCATAGCCAAGATCGAAGCGATCCTGCAGCAGATGGGCTGAGGGCGGGGCGCGGGATGGCGCCCGCGCCCTCCTCTACTCAGCCTTCCAGTAGGCGCCGGTCCAGGGCTGTAGCTGGAGGCGGAAGCGGGCGTAGCCGTCTGTTCCTCGCTGCAGGGCCAGACCCGGGAAGGCGACGCCGGCCGGGAGGCGGACCGCCACGGTGCAGTCGGTGGCGAGGCCCTGGCGCTCGCGGGCCATGAGGAAGCGACCGTCGTCGCTGACGTGAACGCGGAGATTGGCCGGGGCCACGACGGGACGTTCGATGCCCGCGGCGGCCACCATGGCCTCGAAGAGCGGCACGAGGGCGTCGGCAGGCTTCTGCACCGGGCAACTGGCCCAGCCGGTGTTGGACGCGAAGCCCAGCGGGAAGCCGAACGCCAGCACGGCGTTGCCCGCCACGCGGGTGGTGCGGGCCACCACGGCGCCTCCGGCGGTCAGTAGCGGCGCGCCGACGGCCGGCAGGCCCACGGAGGCCACCCCGCCGAAGTCCAGCGTCATCGGCGCCGCCGTGCCGGCGAGGGCGACCGTCTGCTTGCCTTTCAGGGGCGCTGAGCCGGTGTAGTCCGTGGCGCCCAGCCACCGGGCCGCTACGGTGGGGAAGCCGGTGGTGGGCTGCATCCGCGCATCCATGTCGCCGATCTTGCCGACGGCGACGGCGCGCTTACCCGCATGCTTCGGGTCGCGTAGCCAGCGGTCCAGCGCCTGCCATGCTTCGGCGGGCTGGTCGGTGGCGAGGTTCGGGATCACCACGAGCTGGTACTGGGTGATGTCCACCTTGAGCTTGGCCGGGCCGTAGGCGATGTCGCGGCCTGTCAGCGTGTCGAAGTCGAGGTTCAGGCGCGACAGGGCGTCCGACACGCCGTACATGTCACCCGTGTCGAGGCCGCTCATGTTCGAGTTGGCCTGGTTGTAGTTGCGGAGGAGCAGCACGCGCACGGGCCGCCTCAGTTTGAAGGGGACCCCCTGCACGGCGCGCAGGAAGGGGCCGCACCACTGGAGGAACGGGGTGTCGCCCCGGTTGGGCGCGCCGGTGTCGCCGCCCGTCATGTGGATCCAGGTGTAGGTCTGGGTCCATGCGCAGCCGCCGCTGATCTCGTCGAAGAGGTAGCTGATGTAGCCGTTCTTCACCTCCTCGGGATGCTCCTTGCGGCCGATCTCGCCCTCGCCGGTGGCGATGCCCCTGGGCGTCGCGCCTTTCGCCCGGGCGTAGGGGCGGTAGGGCGCCACCGTCTTGATGGCCTTCCGGGCGGTGTACCAGGGCTCCATGCCGGAGAGGTCGTAGTTGTAGTCGTGGTCGCCCAGGCCGATGACGTCGAAGGGTAGGTCGGCCCGGCGGAAGAGCTCGGGCCAGTGCCAGCTCCCCTCGGAGTCGTTGGCGTTGCAGAAGAAGAGGAGTTGGGTCGGGCAGGCCTCGCGGACCGTCCTGGCCCAGCTGCTGAGGAACCCGTAGAAGAGCCCGTCCTGCTGGAACTCGTAGAAGTCGGTCCAGAGCGGATCGAATGGGATCGAGCTGTTGGTGATCTCTCGGTGGCCGCCAAGCTCCAGGTCGGGCTCCTCCGGCGAGCGGAAGTTGGGCCAGCCGGGCAGCGGGATCTGGCTCCAGGCGGTGACGCGGTCGAAGACGCCCTCCTTCAGCTCGAAGGCCGGCTTCAGCACGGGTTCGGGTGGCAGGCCCCGCCAGTTGGACTCCCAGTAGCCCGAAGGCGAGAGGCCGGGCTTGAACCCCGAAAGGTCGCTCATGTCATGGGCCCAGCGCGTGCGCCGCTTGAACTCGGACAACGTGCCGTACTTGCGACGGAGGAAGTCCGCGAACTGCGCCTGCTGGTGCGGATTGGCCAGGTCGTAGCCCACGAGGATGTCCTCCTCGCCCGCCATGTAGCCCAGCACGTTGCGGCAGCCGGCGTAGCGCGCCATCACCTTGCGGTGGGCAAGGGCATTGGCCCGCGCCAGCTCCGGATAGAGGTGGTAGCTGCTGCGGTAGGCCCAGGGGATCGCGGTGTGGGGGTTCCAGTAGAAGTCGGCCTCGAAGAGGATGTACCGGCCCATGGCATGCGCCCGCCGCACGTACTCGTCCAGCAGCTCCACCGCATACACGCACATGGGGGCGGAGGCGCCTTTGGGTTGGAAGGAGGCCGGCAGCTTTAGCCAATCTCCGTTCTTGTCGAGCAGCGCCGAAAGGCCCAGGAAGCGCATATAGGGATGCACCTCGGCCTGGGCCATCATGGCGAGGTCGCGATCGAGCAGGTCCCAGTCGAACTCGGGCGCCATAGGGTGGTAGGCGCCGTTGTTGGTGTACATGGCGAAGAGCAGGTGGCGCACCGCGCCGGAGCCGTCGACCAACTCGCCGCTCTTGTTCACCCGGCAGGCGGCCCGGAACTGCGCGGCCCAGTCGGCCCGGGAAGGCGCGGCGTCCAGCTTCAGGATGGATTGCGCGCGGTCCCTGGGCCAGTCGCGCTCGAGCTTGTCGTTGTGCGCCTTGAAGAGCGCGCGGACACCCTCCATCGGCAGCGGCGCGAACTCCTGATGCCGCTCGGCGGGCTTGCCCGGCTCGGGGCGGTAGCCGCCGACGTCGCGCGGGGCGGCCCAGTCGCCGCTGGCGGCGGGGTTCCTGGTCCAGTCCGCAGCGGGCTTCCCGGCGACCTCCCAGCCATCGACCCGCGACGTGAAGTCCTCCACGGTGCCGTCGCGGTACTCCACGCGCATCTGGGCGTAGAAGACGGCGCCATAGTCGCCGTAGGAGCGCAGGGCCACGAAGATCGGGCCGGGTGGCGTCCGTTCGGCCACGTCTTTCCAGAGCCGGGCGCCGGGCTCGAAGGCGAGCCGGCCGTTGAAGTAGGCGCGGATGGGGCCCTGCGCATGGAGGAAGAGCACGGCCCGACGCACCGGCTTGGCGATGTGCCATGTGGTGCGGGCATAGGAGACGGCGCCGTTGCTCGACCAGAACTCGTCGTCGGCGCGCGTGGGAGCGCTGTTGCCCTGGATGAAGCGGGCCTGTTCCGGGACGTAGGGCGCGGGCTCCGAGGCGGGTAGCCAGACCGCCCGGCGCGGCGCGGCGGACGCGACTGAGGCGCCGAACAGCAGGGCGCAAAGGGACAGGATGGCGTGCATGGCGATCCTCCTCGGTTGCGAGAAAACGGACCTCGCAGGGGCTTGCGCAATAGGGCAGAGTACGCTATAGTGTAGCGCCATAGGGCGGTTTTGCGCAGCGCGGCCGCCCGGAAGCCGGTGCTCCATGTGCGAGACGCCTTCAACCGACGGGATGCCCCTCTACCTGGAGATCAGCCAGGCCCTCCGCGGCCGGGTTGAGCGGGGAGAGCTTGCGCCGGGCCAGAAGCTGGCCGGGGAGCGCGCGCTGGCGCGTGAGTACGGCGCCAGCCCGGTCACCCTGAGCCGGGCGCTGGGAGTGCTCGTGCGCGACGGCCTCTTGGTGAGGCGTGCAGGGTCGGGCACCTACGTCTGCGAAGCCCTCGCGACGCCCGAGGCCGAACCCGGTCGATCTCGGGTCCACAACGAAATCCTGGTCGACACCAGCCCCATCGACCAACCGCTCTTTAACCACTACATGGGGCCCGTCATGGACGGGATACGCCTGGCGGCCGAAGCGCATGGCTGCGTCGTGCGGTTCTTGGACGGCCAGACCTCCGGCACGCTGACGCCCGCCGATCTGGGCCCGAGGCAGGGGTTGTTGCTGCTTGCGCCCCTCGCCGACCGCGCCGACGCCGCCGAGGAGTTGGCTCGGACGCGCCCGGTGGTGGCCTGCGGCGTACAGTGGATCGGCCACAAGGTGCCCTCTGTAGACAGTGACAACGTGGATGCCGCCAGGCAGGTCGTGGACTATCTGGCGCGGCTGGGGCACCAACGAATCTTACTGCTCACGTCACCCGACCACCGAACCGACACCCGCGACCGCCGCTCGGGCTTTCGCCTCGCCATGGCCGCCCATGGCCTCGAGGCCGATCACCAGCTGGAGGCCGAGGGGCCGGAAGCGCTGGGCGACGCCGGTCGCGAGGAACTCAGCGCCGTGATGTTGGGCCGGGACGCTCCTACGGCTCTCTTCGCTACGGAGTACACGCTCGCCCTGGAGGCTATGGCCAGGCTTCGGGACCTGGGGCTGCACCTGCCCAACGACGTCTCGGTGGTGGGTTTCGACGACCCGGTATCTGCCGCCTATCTCTCGCCCCCGCTCACCACCGTGAGCCAGCCGCTGCAGCAGATGGGCCGGCAGGCCGCTGAGATGCTGCTCGATCTCATCGACCACGGCGTCCACGAATGCCCCGCGGCGGTCTTCCCCTGTTCCCTCGTCGTTCGAGGGTCCTGCCGCAGCACGCGGCATGAATAGCATGACTCGAAACCAGATCGGAAGGAGGTGACAATGGCAAAACTGAATCCCAAATCGGGACCGTCGATCCCGCCCTGGGCGGCCGTCGTGGTGATCATCGTGATCGTCGCCGTGCTGGTCGGGGCCTTCATCTACACGTCGACGCCCCGAGGACCTGCGCCGGAGCGCCCCGGTGGACCGCCCAGCGGGATGACCCTCGGTGGCGGCCCCGGCGGCGCCGGCGCTCGTCCGGGCGGCGCTCCCGCCGGCATGATGGGCGGGCCTCCCGGAGGCATGGGAGGTGCGGGAGGACGACCGGGTGGACCGCCGCCCGGCATGACGGGTGGGCCGGCAGGTGCGACCGGCAGGTAGCAGGGCTTCGCACCACGGGTTGTACGCATCACGTCTCTGAAGGAAGGGTAGCACAGATGAGCCAACGCCGAGCGTTTACGCTGATCGAGCTTCTGGTCGTCATCGCGATCATCGCGATACTAGCCGCCATCCTCTTCCCCGTGTTCGCCAAGGCGCGCGATCAGGCGCGGTCGGTGGTCTGCCTGAGCAACAACAAGCAGATCGGCACCAGCCTGGCGATGTACGTTCAGGACTACGACGAGACCATGCTGACCCGCAAAGCCGGCGGAACCACCGGTGGCAACGGGGCCTACAACAACGGCTGGAACAGCGACGGCGACTTCGACTACAGCCGGTTCAACCCGGCGGTGACCCCCAATCGGTTGGGCTGGGGCTTCCTCGTCCAGCCCTACATGAAGAACACCCAGATGCTCTACTGCAACTCCTCGCTGCAGAAGCAGGACGATCCCACCAACCTCTCCTACGCCCTTCGCAACGGCCCGCAGTACCTCGCCGTGGCATGGGGATGGGAGAAGCTGGCCAACTGGGGCCGCCCGTCGCAGACCATCTGGATTCATGAATGGTGTCTCAACCACGGCAAGGGCGGCATCGACGCCTCCCGCAACGCCTCCGACTGGGGCAACGGCATTCCTTACGCCAGCATGAGCCGCGACGCGGGCATGAACGTCTCCTATCTGGACGGCCACGCCAAGTTCAACATGCCGAGGCCCTGCGACGCCGGCACCCGCGGCGACGACGGCATCCGCTGGAACTTCTGGTGGTTCAACGGCTACGACGGCAGCGAGAACATGTACTTCATGTGCCCGTAGGTCGTCGAGTGCGCTGAACAGCACAGCGGGGCCGACCGACTCCAGCCGGGGTCTGGTCGGCCCCCGGTGCGTGCGACCCGTCGGCTGGGGTACATTCTGCTCCGTGGACCGGCGCGCGCCGGCCCGGAAACGGAGTGCTCACTTGGTTATCCGCAGTCTCGCCGCGGCGGGCCTTGCCGCGTTCGCCCTGCTCTTCCTCCTCCGCGCCGACGCCCTGGCGCAGGCTCCCGTCCGCGAGCACATCGAGTGGAGCCACACCTGGCTCATGGCCGTCAACAGCACGGACAAGCCCCATGTTCTGCTCATCGGCGACTCCATCACCGAGGCGGTCTTCGGGCGCGTGGAGGCGCGGTTCAAGGAGACGGCCTACCTCTGCAAGCTCACCACCAGCAAGTCGCTGGGCGATCCGCTCCTTTTCGACGAGGTTCGGACCACGCTGCGGAACACCCACTTCGAGGTGATCCACTTCAACAACGGCATGCACGGCGTGGGCTACACCGAGGCGCAGTACGCCCGCGACTACGCCAGGATGCTGAAGCTCATCAAGGCCGAGGCCCCGAGGGCCAAGCTGGCGCTCGTGACGACGACCGCCCAGCGGACGCCCGGGCAGTTGGACCGGTTGACCGACTTCAACGAACGGATCAAGGTGCGCAACCGCGTGGTCCGCGAACTGGCGGCGAAGAACGGGCTCCTCGTCAACGACCTCTTCGCGCTGGTGGCCGACCGGCAGGACTACACCAGCGGCGACGGCACGCACCTCAGCGGCGCCGGCATCGATGCCCAGGCGGACCGCGTCTGCGCCGTCCTCGAGCCCCTCATCAAGTAGCCGCGCAGGGCCGGCGTCGCCCTGCTGGAACGCCCGCCGCGACGGCTGGTGGATGGGGAAGGCCATCGAGTTGGACGGCAATGGCAACCTCGTCATCAACGTCTTCAAGGACGGCGACAAGTTCGTCGATGGTTGCGTGCGGACGCGCGGTAAGTTCGAGCACGCCTACGGCTACTACATCGCCCGCGTGAAGATGCACAACCAGCCCGGCCACTGGCCTGCGTTCTGGCTCTACAACAGCTGCCAGGGCAATCTGGGCAACGGCGGCGTCGACGGGGCGGAGATCGATATCTTCGAGAAGCCGTGGCTCACGGACAAGGTGAACTGCGCCATCCACTGGGACGGCTACGGCAAGGAGCACCGGTCCGAGGGTACGCAGGTCGAGGTCCCGGGCATTTCGGAGGGGTGGCACACCTATGCGCTCTGGTGGGCCGAAGACACCTACATCTTCTACGCCGACGGCCAGGAGATCTGGCGCAGCGAGGCCGGCGGCATCTGCACCCAGCCGCTCTACATCAAGCTGAGCGACGAGATCGGCGACTGGGCCGGCGACATCAAGAAGGCCGCCCTGCCCGACAAGTTCATGGTGGACTACGTCCGCGTCTACGACCTGGTAGAGAAGGGCCGGTAGGACAGCGGCCGCAACCCGTAGAGCCGTATTGATAGGAGGACCAAGCTGATGTCACCCAACCTGCCCCTTGGAAACTGGGGCGCCCCGCCTGCCGCGTCGGTGTGCGTCTGGGGTATAGACCTGGGTACCACCAACTCTACAGTAGCCGAGGCGGTCTGGGAGCCCGGTGCGGATATGCCCACGTGCCGCTGCCTCGACATTGACCAGCAGACCCCCGACGGTGTCTTCACAAGTCCGCTGGTGCCCTCGGTGGTCGCGTTGCTGAAGCAGGGCGGCCACTGGGTGGGAGAAGGCGCCAAGCGGCTCCGCGCACGGGCGAAGGAAAACGGAGTCGTCATCGAGCAGACCCTGTTCCAGAACACCAAGAACGACATGGGCCTGATGAAGACCTACCACCGGGCGCCCGAAGCGTACGGCCATGCCTCGCGTATCGGCGGTCACGTTCTGCGGTTGCTGCGCGATGGCGCACGCGAGGCGTCCAACCGTGAAGGCGCCCATTTGACGGTCACCGTACCGGCCTCCTTTCTCCTGACGCAACGGAGCGATACACTGGACGCCGGCCGGTTCGCCGAGCTTCCCGTGGGCCACAACGACCTGCTGGACGAGCCCATCGCCGCGCTTATCGACTATCTCATGAGCCACCCGGGCTGCGGTGCAGAGCCGGGCAGACCGATTACCGCGGTGGTCTTCGACTTCGGCGGAGGGACATGCGATGTCTGTGTGGCGGAGATCGCGCTTGCGACAGCCCGTGCGCCCCTGACTGTCAGCTACCGCTCTGTGTCGCGCTACTGCCGCCTGGGCGGCTGCGATATCGACACGGCCGTCGTCCATGACGTTCTCATACCCGCGCTCTGCCGGGAGCAGGGCATGGAGCCCTCAGACTTGACCTGGTCGGAGAGGCGCCGTATCCTGGAACCGCAGATGCTGGGCACGGCCGAAGCCCTGAAGGTGGGCCTCTGCGCCGAGATTGACAGGCTGACCAAGTTTGGCCGCTACGACCAGGCCGACAAGGCGCAAACCGTCGTCCACCAGCCCGCCATGGAATGCTCGGTGGGGCGGCGAACATACCGTCTCACGTCGCCATCCCTGTCGGCGGAGCAGTGGGAGGCGCTACTGGAGCCCTTCGTGCAATCGGATCGCCTCTACCCGGTGGACAGCGAATATGGCCAGTCCCAGTCCATCTTCGCACCAATATCGGACGGGCTAGACAGGGCGGGCCTGAGCCCGCGGGACGTGGATGTCTGCCTGCTGACCGGCGGCAGTTCACTCATCCCGCAGGTTCGAGACGCCGTGGGCCGGCACCTGGGCGGCGCCACGATCTGGAGCTACACCGACGATGTTGCGAACCAGAGCGCTGTGGCCCGCGGCGCGGCATGGCACGCCCTGCACATGGCACTCACGGGAAGGCCGCTCGTGCAGCCCGTCACCAACGAAGGCGTGGCCATCCGCACGAGCGATGGCGGCGCGTTCGCGCTGGCGCCCCTCGGGAGCCGGTTGCCCTACCCCGAAGGCGGCGACTGGCAGCGCTATCCCGGCGCGCTGGCGGTGCCGGCCAACCATGGCGGGGAGATCAAGGTCGAGTTGGTGACCGAGAGGACTGGACAGGTCATCATGACGCGCAGATGGAGCATCCCGCCCGCCACGCGCGTCGGCGCCCGCATCGATCTGGCGGTTCAGCTCTCCGCCGCGCAGGAGCTCCAGCTACAGGCCAACTTGAGCAACTGCCCCGATGCCCGGCTCGAAGCCATGACGAGCCACCCGCTGATCACCGTGGTCTCGCCGCACCCGGCCCGCGAAGCCGTCGAGCGCATCGAGCAGGAGATCCGCTCCAGGGAAGTGGACCCGGTGCGCGACCGCGAATTGTATCTCGACTTGGCCCGAAACTACGGCGAGCTGAACCACTTGGAGCACGCCGTCGAGGTCCTGCACTTCCTGATCAGCCGGCTGGGTCGGGCGGACGGCACCGCGTTGCTGCTTCAGGGCATCTACTTCGGCCGCCTGGGCGACACCAAGCGAGAAGTGCAGGCCTACCGCGAGTGCCTCCGCGCCTTCCCCGCCATCACGGCGGCGGCGTTCAACCTGGCACTGAGCCTGCATCACGCAGGTCAGCAAGCGGAGGCGCTCGACTGCATTGACCAGGCTCTGGCGCGATCCGGTGCCGACGGTCCATACGTCACGCTCCGGGCGTGCATCCTCCGCTCGATGGACCGCGCCGATGAAGCCGAACGGGCATTCAGGCAAGCACTTCGGTCCTTCCCGGAACCAGATGCCTGCGACCCATACGAACTGAGCTGGCTACTTCACTGCGCCGAGCAAGTCGGAGACCGCAACGTTCAGAAACGGGCCCGCGCGGCGCGCAAAGCAGACGGCAAGCCGGGGGACGATGACCCGTCGCAGTCCGGTGCGTTGCCAGCCAGAGTGGTGGCAGATGCCGGGGGCGCCCAGTGAGCGCCGCCACGTTCCTGGCTCCCTTCGGCGACCTGACGCCGGAACAGCGTCGAGTGGTCACAGCCGACATGAACGGCCATCGCGTCATCTTTGGGCCGCCAGGGTCCGGCAAGACACTGGTGCTCATCCATCGGGCGGCACACCTCGCGGCCCGCCATCGCGTCGATCCGGCGGACTACCGCGTCGTCGTCTTCACCAACGTGCTGAAGGACTACATAAGGGCCGGCCTCGACTTCCTGGGTATCCCGATCGAAACGGTTACGACCTTCGACTCGCTCTGCCAGGGGCTCTACACCGACCATATTGGGCGACGCGTCCCGCGGGATGAAGAGAACCACCGTCCCGACTTCGATGCCATTCGCCGAGCCGTGTTCCGAATGCTGAAGCAGACGCCTGCCGTGCAGGGCTCGCTGGCGTTTGTGGTCGTGGACGAGGGGCAGGACCTGACGCGCGAGGCCTACGCCATCCTAGGCCTCGTGGCCAAGCATGTGACGGTGTTTGCCGATCCAAAGCAACGCATCTTCAGCGGAGGCGCTTCGGAGGCGCAGATGCTAGCAGGGCTGGGTCTACAGCGGCGGAGCGGAGCCATGCTGGCCGCCTTCCGAAACTCGCCTGATGTCGGCCGGCTGGCGGCCTGGTTCATTGCCGACAAGGGTGACCGGGTCGAGTACCTGGCGCAGATCAGGAATATCAGCGTTCCGCGAGAGAGACCACTGCTTTACCTGGCCGCCTCGATGGAGGACGAGGCCGAACGGCTCGCAGCGGCCATACGCCAACGGCAGAGTCTGAACCAGCGCGTAGGCATCATCGTGCCCCGCAGTAACGCCGTCTACGGCCTATCGAACGCCCTCGCAGCGCGAGGCGTGGCGGTCGAACGGGCGGTGCCCCCATCGCGGCGGGGTGACTCGACATGGACCGGGGTTCGGTTCGACACGGCGGCGCCGAAGATAGCCACATACCACAGCGCCAAGGGGCTCACCTTCGATGCCGTCCTCCTGCCTCGCCTAACGCGCGGCGCCTTCCGGCACGGCGAGGGGAAAGACGACGTGGTGCGCCTGCTCTTTGTCGGCATCTCACGGGCCACCCAGTGGGTCTATCTCAGCACGGAGGAGGGGAACGAGCTGTCCGAGTTGGACCTGCTCCACAAGGCCGCCGGCGAGGGGCAACTGGTGCTGCAGCGCCACAGCGACAAGGGCTCGACCCGAACGGGGCCGGCTCCGAGCGGCGACGATGATGAGGACGACGAAGAGGAAATCTCGCTCTTCTAGGTAGGGCAGCGGCCGCTCCGACTACAGGCCGCAGACCGTCTCGGCGATGGTGTCGGCGGCTCCGGGGCTCGCGGCGGCGCGGGCGCGGGTCCGCATCTCCTCCAGCCTGTCCCGGTCCGTGAGCAGGCCGCGCGTCAGGTCGGTGAGGCTCTCCGCGTCGACTGCCGTCGCGCCGGCGCCGACATGCTCCAGGAAGAGCCGGTTGCCGTCCTCCTGCCCGGGGATGAGCAATGGGCGGTGGATGAGCATCGGTACGCCGGCCGCCATGCACTCGGACATGGTGAGGCCGCCGGGCTTGCCGACCACGAAGTCGGCGGCGTGCATACGGGTGGCAACCTCCGCGACGGGGAGGAGCGGCTCCACCCGCAGCCGGACCCCGCGGGAGCTCAACTCCTCGGCCATCCGCGAGAGGTGGGCGTGGGCGGCCAGGTTGCGCCCGCAGAGCACCGTAATGTGGCATGGCACGCCGGCCGCCGCCAGGGCGCCCACGGCCTCGGTCACGGGCCCGGCGCCGATGCCCCCGCTGGTGACCAGCACCGACGGCAACTCCGGATCGGCGCCCAGCGCCCTGCGCGCGTCGGGCCTGCTCACCCGCGCGAAGAAGGCCGCGTCGGTGGGAATGCCGCTGATGGTCGTGCGCCGCGCCGCGCCGGGCTCCCGCCGAACGATCACGTCGCGGGTCCAGTCGTCGGCCACGAAGTAGTGGTCCGGGCAGCCGCGCATCCACATTCGGTGCGGGTAGTAGTCCGTGACGACGACGGCGACGTTGAACGGCGCCGCGATGCGCCGGAGCCGCTCAAGTTGCGGTTGCGGCAGCGAATGAGTGCAGACCACCCAGTCCGGCCGCTCGCGCCGCATAACGGACCGTAGCCGCGCCATGTAGTGGAGATCCAGCGCCGTCTGGAAGTGGTACGTGAGGCGCGGACGGTCGGAGACGCGGTAGAGGTGGCCCCACATGTCGGGCCAGTAGCGGACCAGCGTCTCGTATCCGCCCAGGAACCACGCTCGGAAGGCTGGCGGCGTGAGGTTCAGCACGTCGATCACCTGTGCGTTGATGCCTCGGGACCGGAATGCCGCCGACACGGCGTAGGCCGCGCTGAGGTGCCCTCCTCCGGTGGAAGCGGAGAGCAACAGGGTGCGCGGAGTCGCGCTCAAGCCCGCGCCTCGCGCCGCGCCAGCGCACGGACGATGCGTGCTCGGTGGTTTCGCTGGATCAGGGCGCACCAGACGTTGAGGCTGAGAAGGAACAGCACATAGGCCACTCCCAGCGCCATGCCGCGCTGGACCGCCGCTACCAGAAACGGAACATGCAGCAGCAGTCCGAGCAGATGCGAGACCTCGGCCACGCGCGACTGGCCGTCCAATCCCGCCAGGCCGGCTGCCCCGCGCGGCAGGAAATCGGGCCCGCTGCGGCTGCCCTCCGTCCCCGCGAAGGCGACGGCGTAGACCCACAACACCACGCGCCGGAACCGCTCCGTGCCGGTGCGGCGAAAGAACGCGCCGGTCTCGAATCGGCGCGGCGCAAACCAGTACGACGCCGGCGGGCGGCTCAGGAACGCCGGTGCGGGTGCGTAACGCGCGGTCGGTCGGGCGGCGCCGGGGCCGTCCGGCAGGAGGTCCAGGCAGCGGGCGCGCTTGTAGCGCTCCAGGCCCACGCATGCCGCATGCATGGCGCAGAGCGCTCCGCCGTAGGCCGCCAGCAGGGCCGATCCCGAGGCCGCTCCCAGCGGCGCCAGCGGCGCCTGCACGGCCACGGCCAGCACGTTCACAACCTCGTGGTACCGGGACCACCAGGCGACGCGGCGGGCCTCGTCGGCATCGAAGGCGTCGCCCAGCGCACCGCCCGCCGCCGGCGGCAGGCTCTCGCCGTACATGCCCGCCACAAGCCGGAAGAGCGGACGCAGGCCCAGACGCTCGTAGAGGGCCCCTCCCTGCTCGAGCGCGCTCACCGCAAGCCAGGCTTGCCAGAGGGATCGGCGGGAAGGGGCGTCCATCGCGCGGCTCTCGCCGTCAGCCATCGGTGGGTGCGGCGGTTGGGTCTCGGCCATCCTGGTCTCTCTGCGGCGCCGGCCCCGGCGCGGACGCGGGTGGGATCGATCTCTCTCGCTTGTTATACCTGCGCGGCGATGCGACCGGTCGATCAGCCTATGACCCGAGGGCGCCGGAGCGCCCCGTCTGCCGAAAGAACAGGGCGTTACGGCCTGGACGCCTATTGTGTAGCGACGGTACATATCGGACTGGGGTACACTACTCCATACTGCTGGACTCGTCCGGCAGGCGTAGGTCGTAGGAAGAGGTGTGGCGCTGCACCATCAATAGCTGTCCTCGATGCTGTGTATTGCCGACCCGATTTGGTCTCTCTTGTCATTGAGTGTGTAGTGCGCTCCACCGGCTGCGGACCGCGCCGGCAAGCCCCCCGCATGTGACCGCCCGAACGCGCGTCAACGCGCGTCCCGGGCAGAGGGATCATTCATTATGTTCAGTTCCTGGCGCACCCCTGTTTGGGCCTTGGCGGCCCTGTGCCTGACCCCGGTCGTCGCGCCGGCTGCCCCTTCGGCCCGCTCCGGCGACCCCGTGCTCGAGGTCCGTCCGCCGTCGCCCGCGTTCCTGGAGTACCAGCAACGGTTGCAGTTGGGGATGCCTCCTGCAACGGGCGTGATCCCGTCGCCCATCGACCGTTCCGATTCCGTGGGCATGCCGCTGAAGGGCATCCGGCTGATGGACGCCTTGCCCTCGTCCTATGATCTCCGCAACTTCGGCCGCGTCTCGCCGGTCAAGGATCAGCTGAACTGCGGCGCCTGTTGGGGCTTTGCCACCATGGGCGTGCTTGAAGGCGCCCAGCTCCCGGGCGAGTTGGTCGATTATTCGGAGAACCACCTGCTCAACACGTCCGGCTTCATACCGGGCCGTTGCGCGGGCGGCAACGAGGACATCGCCGCGGCCTACCTGATGCGCTGGAGCGGCCCCGTCGCCGAGGCGGACGACCCGTTTACGGCGACCTCGTTCACGTCCCCGTTGGGCCTGGCGCCGCGCAGGCACCAGCAGAGCATGTACGACGTGCCTGGCCGAGCCGGCTTCACATCCAACGACCTGATCAAACAGGCTGTCATGCAGCTTGGGCCCATCTGGACATACATCCACTGGCTGGATTCCTCGTACAACCGAACCACCTCGGCCTACTACTACAGCGGCACGAGCTACCACAACCACTCGGTTCTCATAGTCGGCTGGGATGACAACTACAGCCGCACGAACTTCACGGCGCCCCCGCCCGGCAACGGCGCGTTCTTGATCAAGAACAGCTGGGGAACCAGCCGCGATCAACAAGGCTTCTTCTGGCTCTCCTACTATGACGTATGGGCGGGCAAGAACCTCTACTTCTTCCCTCCGGGCGAGCCGGTGACGAACTACGGCTCGATCTACCAGTACGACCCGCTGGGCCAGACGATGACCTCGAGCCTCGGGTCGGATTCCGCCTGGTTCGCCAACATCTTCACAGCGGAGCGTGACGATGAGGTGGCCGCCGTGGGGTTCTATACGACGGGTCCCTCCACGAACTACCGCGTCCGCGTCCGCACCGGCGTCGGCAGCCTTCCGGGCACGGGCGCTCTCGCTGCTGACGTCACCGGTACGTTGGTCTACGCCGGCTACGAAACCATTCGCATTCCGGCGGTTCCCATCTGCAAGGGCGAGCGCTTCTCGGTGGAGGTCTATATAAAGTCGCCTGGCGCCCGGTACCCGATGTCCATCGAGGCGCCCGTCGCCAGCTATGCCGCTCCCACGGCCACCGTCGGTCAGAGCTACTTCAGCAGCGACGGCGCGTACTGGCGCGACCTCACCACCAAGTTCGCCAACGCCAACGTCTGTGTGAAGGCCTACACCCGTGCGCCGGACGTGACGTCCGTGGCGGTCGCCTCGACCGCAGGCGTCGTGGGCAGCGCAGTGACGCTCAACGCCATACTGACGAACGATACGGCGCACCAGCCGGTGCAGGGCGCCCAGGTGGCGTTCGCGGTGGCCGGCGGCGCCGCGGGCACGGCGACAACGGACGCCCAGGGCAACGCCGCGGTCACCTTCGTGGTGCCGGAGACCCTTCCGGTGGGCAACGTTACGCTGACGGCGACGTACGCCGGCGCGACGCTGATCCGGGCCGCCTCGGGCGCCGGCACGCTGACCGTGTCCGCGGCCCAGACATCGCTCTCCTGCGGTAGCGCCGAGACCCATCCGGGAGATGCGGTCGACCTGCACGCGACTCTAACCCGCGTCACCGACGGCGCGGCGCTCTCCGGCCGGTCGGTGGCATTCTCGCTTGCGGGCTCCGCGCTGGGCACGGCCGTTACCGACGGCGGCGGCCAGGCGACGCTGGGCTTCACCGTACCCGCCTCCACCGCGGGCGGAAAGTACGTGGTCGGCGCCGCGTTCACGGGCGACGCGCACCACGCCGCTTCGTCCAGTTCGGGCCAGCTCCTGGTCATTGGACCGCCGACGGCCACCGCGGGCTCCGGCTTCGGTCTGGCGGGCAAGTCGATCGCCATCACCCTGGCGGGCGTCGATCCGCAATCGTTGCCGCTCACCTTCGCGGTTGTCTCGCAGCCCGCGCACGGCTCGCTCACCGGCGCCGCGCCCGATCTGACCTACCAGCCCGCCGCCGGATGGACGGGCGACGACGCCTTCACCTTCACGGTCAACAACGGCTACCTCACCAGCGCGGCGGCCACTGTGACGCTCCGCTCCGGTGGTGTCGTGACGGTCACAACCGTCGCCGGCGCCGCGGGCCAGGTGGGTGAGGTGGTCCATCTCCGCTCCACAACGACCACTGCCGCCGGAGCCGCCCTCGCCGGCGTTGCCGTCACCCTGACCACGCCCGACGGCGCCGCGCACACCGCCGCCACGGATGCCGCCGGCGTTGCCGACCTGGCATGGGAGGTGCCCGCCCGCAACCGGGGCGGGACCGTTACCGCCGCCTACGCGGGAGATGCCTCCACGGAGCCCAGCAGCGGCACGGCGAACCTCAGCGTGACGGTCACCACCCGCCTCGTCGTGAGTGCCGCCAGTGGGGCCGCGGGCAGCCGCGTCGCCATCGGCGCCTGCCTCTACGAGGGCGTGGGGATCTCGGGGATTGACGGAAAGAGCCTCTCGCTTCGGGTTGACGGCGGCGCGGCGATCCCGTTCGACGGGCCAACGGCGATCGCCACCGGCAAGGCGGTCTGCACCTACACCATCCCGACGGGAATGGCCGGCGGGGCGCACACCACGACCGTGAGCTTTGCCGGCGACGCCGACTGGCCGGCGGCATCGGCATCCTCGACGCTTACCGTCGCGGCGTCGAAGCCCACCTACTCCTGGCTCTACGTGTATAAGGGCACGGTGGGCGTCAGCAGCAAGTCGGTGATGTACCTCTACGAGGTCGCCGCCGGCGGAGCGCTGTTGCCGCTGGCGGGCCGCACGGTGCGCTTCTCGGTCGCCGGCACGCTGCTCTCCACGGTTACCACCGCGGCCGACGGCAAGGGGATCTACACCTACATCCCCGCGGCGGCGGGCACATTCGCCGCTCAGACGGTGTTCAGCGGCGATGCTTCGTACACCGCGTCGTCTGCCACCGGTACTCTGACGGTGGTGAACCCGTAGGCTCGACCGTCGTTCAAAGGCCCCCCGGCGATCGCTTCGCCGGGGGGCCTTTTCCTCGTCAATCCGGCCAGCTCCACGAGCCGGGGACTACTTTGCCGCCTTGCGCAGGAAGGCGGCGAACTCCCGTGGGTCTCGCGTGGCCCCCTCGAACTTGTCGATGACAGAGCCGTCGGGCCGAACCAGCACGTAGGTGGGCAGGGCCTGGTTGCCCGCCAGCTTGCCCTGGAGCTTCTGATTGGCCCGGTCGGCATTGGTGGGGCGGTCCGTGTAGAGCTGCACCTGGACGAGGCCCCGAAGCGCGGCGGCCACCTCCGGCACGGGGAAGACGTTCTTCTCCATGTACCGGCAGTTGGCGCAGGTGACGCCCGTGAAGTCGACGAAGACGGTCTTGCCGCCATCCCTGGCCTTCAGCAGCGCCTCCTCGTAGGTGGCGGCATGGATGGCGCCCGCGGACGCCTCCACCCGGCCGGACTTCGACGGGTACGGCTCCGGCGGCAGGAACGGATCGATCAGGTCCAGCTTGCGTCCGTTGAGGCCAGACAGCAGCGACACGCAGGCCGCCAGCGTGGCGAACCCGAAGAGGCGCCGTAGCCGGCCCACCGTGCGCAACGCCTCGGGAAGTCCCACGAGGTAGGCTGCGAGCATGGCGAAGATGGCGATCCAGAGCGCCAGGAAGACGGGCTTCGTGATCCATCCCGCGCTCCAGCCGAGGTCGGCGTTGGAGAAGAACTTCACCGCCGCCGCCAGTTCGATGAAGGCCAGCACCGGCTTGACCGAGGCCAGCCAGTTGCCCGACTTCGGCATCCGCGAGATGGCGCTCGGGAAGAGGGCGAGCAGGAAGAAGGGCAGCGCGAAGGCCGCGCCATAGGCCGCCATGCCCAGCGTGGGGTAGAGCAGGCTGCCGCGCGCCGCCGCGGCCAGGAGCGCCGCCGCAAGAGGCCGAAGAGGTTGAACGCCAGCGCCACGAACAGCACTCCCAGAGCAAGGTTTACCCACGGGTTGGCGGCGAAGTTGGAGATGCCCGTGGCCCCGAAGAGCACCGCCGCGAGGATGCCCAGCACGGCGAACGTCGAGGCGATGCCGAGCGCGTAGGCGATGGCAGCAGGCATGGCCGAGCCGTCGGTGCGCTTGCTGAAGTAGCTCACCGTCACCGGGATCATGGGGAAGACGCAAGGGGTGAGAAGCGAGGCCAGGCCGCCGACGAAGCAGGCGCCCAGAAACGCGCCGAGCCCCGCGCCGGCCGCGGCGTCCGGGGTCTGGCCGTAGGCGACCGAGGCGGCCAGCATCAGTCCGGCCGACCAGGCGAGGGATCGTAACCTCAAGGCTTGATGGCCACCGTCACATTGGCCTCGGCCGGCGGCAGGCAGGCGCGGTCGTTGCACATCTGCGTGGTTACGGAGAGGCTGATGCGGCCCGACTTGGGGGGCGACTTCAGCGTCACGGGGATGGTCACCACGCCGGCGTAAATCTGCGCCGCGCCTTCGAACGTCTGGTACGGCTTCGTCTTGGGCCACGCGATGAGCGCCTTGGCGCCCTTGGGCTCCTTGACGGCGATGGCGGTGGGCACACCGGACTTTTCGGTCGGTCCATAGATATGGTATCCCGCCGGGATCGCCAGCTTCAGGGTCACCTTCGATCCGGACACGGCGGCGGTGACGGTGACGGACTGCGCCGAGGCCGCGGCGGCGAGTCCCAGGCTGAGGCCGGCGGCGGCGACGAGCGCGATGGCGTGCTTGCGCATCTGTTTCTCCTCTGGCGTTGCATTGCGGCCCCGCCCGATGGGGGCGAGGGCCGAAGGGTCATACGTTGGCGTCAGGCGCCGTCGTCACCGCCCGGCGACGGCCTCCCGCAGTTGCTTCTCGGTGAAGTGGACGGAGATGGCCTGCTGCTCGCCGGGCAGGTCGGCGGTGCCCACCGAATAGTAGAGGCAGACGATGCTTCCGTCTGCGTTCTGCACCACGGAGGGGTAGCCGCAATCCCCGCTCTGCGAGTTCCAGCCCACCAGCACGCGGCCGGCGTAGTTCCAGCTCTTGCCTCCGTCGGCGCTGGTCACGGCCATGGCGCCGAGCGGCGCGTGGCGGCGTCCGGTGATCATGAGCACCTTGCCGCTCCGGAGCCGCACCATGTCCGCGGGGTGCTCGGCCCAGCGGTGGTCGCCGTCGCCGGTCACCTGTCGCGGCGCGCTCCAGGTGCGTCCGCCGTCGGAAGACGACGTGATGTCCACGTAGGAGTTGCCGTTGCGCATGGCGGCCAGTACCTCGCCCGACGAAGTCTGCAGCAACGCGGTCTCGTTGTGGTCGGTGGCGGAGATGAGCGACCAGTCCGACCAGGTCGCTCCGTTGTCCCGCGAGCGGATCACGCCCACCATGTCGCCGTGCGAGCCGGCCGGCGGCTTGCCCGGCCCTTCGTAGTTCGGGTTCGCGTTGCCGTAGACCGACATGAGCGCGGTCCCGTCCTTCAGCACGATGATCCGCCCGTACGGCGAGCAACCGTTGCCCAGCGGGCCCTTGAAGAGCGGACGTTTGGCGCTCCAGGTCTTGCCGCCGTCCTTGGAGACCACGTAGAAGAGGTCGAAGCCGCCGCGGGAGGCATCCCAGTTGCCCGCGGCGTCGTAGCAGGAGCACTCGCCGTAGGCCAGGACAAGGTCGCCGTTGCGCATCTGGCCCAACGCCGGGTTGCGATCATCCCACTCGCCGTCCACCACCGTGCGTGGGGCGGTCCAGGTTCGACCCCCGTCGGTGGACTCGATCCAGTCGAGCCTGCCGGCTTTGCCCAGGTGCGAGGCCCCGCCGCGGAGTACGGCCACCAGCTTGCCGCCGCGCAGGCGGACCATCACGGGGAAGTAGCCTCCTCCCTTCACGGCCACCACGCGTTCCGCCGCGCTCAGTCGCGGCAGGTCCGTCTCGGCTTGCTGCACCGGATCGGCCATCGTACGTCCTCCCGATATCGCCACGAGTGCGGCGACCAGCGCCGCGTGTCCGCACGGTTGCATCGTCGTATCCCCTCTCCCCGTCGCTCTACGATACCCCGCCGGCGCGTCCTGTGCGCGGCGCTCTGTGGGGCCGTTGGAATGGCCTGTCTCCGGGTTCTTCGTTGCGGCGGGGAGGGTATCCGCCCGGCAGGGGCGAACCTTAGAAAGAGACGCCGAGCGGACGGCCGGCCTGTCCATGCCGCCACTGTCCGCGAAGCCCTGGAGGAGTGAGATGACACGCTTCGGTACGACCAGCCGCCGCGAGTTCGTCGCGGCTTCGGGTGTGGTAGCCCTTGGGCTCATGGGAGGCTCCGCAATGGCAGAAGAGAAGACCTACAAGACCAAGCTTCACCGCGCGATGATCGTCGGCAAGCCGGATGAGGCGGCGCTCCGTCCGCTGAAGGAGGCCGGGTTCGAAGGCGTGGAGTCCACCGCACTGCTGCCGGAGGACGAGGCCAAGCAGTGCCGCGAGATCGCCGAGCGCATGGGTATGCGCATCCACTCGGTGCTCGCCGGCTGGGACCCCGGCACACTGGACAAGGCCGTCCGAGCCGCCGCGGGCTATGGGGCCGACGCGGTCCTCATCGTTCCCGGCGCCATCCACGGGATGAAGATGCCCGAGCCCTGGGAACTGAGCATCAGGTTCGACCCGAAGACCGGGCACCTGAAGCAGGTGGTCGAGGGTGACAACGCGCCCTACGCGGCGTACATCGAGGCTCACGACAAGGCCACTGACGACGCCCACAAGTCCGTCGGCGCTGTTGTGCCCCTGGCCGAGAAGCTGAAGGTGGCCATCGCGCTGGAGAATGTCTGGAACAACCTCTGGTCGAAGCCGGACCTCTTCAAGAACCTCGTCACGTCGTTCAACAGCCCCTACGTCAAGGCCTACTTCGACGTCGGCAACCACGTGAAGTACATGGTTCCGCCGGAGACCTGGATACGCACCCTCGGCAAGCACCTCTCGAAGATACACATCAAGGACTTCAAGCTGGCCGCCAACGGGCACGGCGGCGAGTTCGTCCATCCTCGCGACGGCAGCGTCAACTGGCCCGCCGTGCGCGACGCGCTGGAGGCCGTGAAGTACAACGGCTGGCTCACCATCGAGGACGGCGGCCTCCCGCTGACCGAGTTCCGCAGCCGCCTGGACGATATCATCGCGGGGAGATAACTGCTATGGACGGCGAGATTTCCAGGAGGAAGTTCGTGCGCGATGCGGCCATAACCACGGGAGCCCTGGCTCTCGGCGCGCCGGCGGTTCTGCGCGCCCAGTCCCTCAACAGCAAGCTCGACGTGGCCATCATCGGTTGCGGCGGGCGCGGCGGCGGCAATATGCAGGAGATCGCGGCCTGCGGCGAGAACATCGTCGCCCTCTGCGACGTAAACCGGGGCAACCTGGAGTGGGCCGCCCAGCAGTTCCCGAAGGCCAAGACGTTCACCGACTTCCGCAAGCTCTATGACGAGTTCACAGGCTTCGACGCCGTGGCGGTGAGCACCTGCGAGCATACCCACGCCTTCGCCACGTTGCCCGCGCTGAAGATGCGCAAGCACGTCTACTGCGAGAAGCCGCTCACTCACAACGTCTGGGAATGTCGGCAAATCCGCCAGGCCGCCCGCGCCGCCAAGGTTGCCACGCAGATGGGCACGCAAATCCACGCGGGCTCCAACTACCGGCGCGTGGTGGAGCTCGTGCAGTCCGGCGCCATCGGGCCGGTCCGCGAGTGCCACGTCTGGGTCGGCCGCGCCTGGGGCCTCCAGAGCAAGGAAGCGGCGGAGCGCAACGGCGACATCGTCTACGTCACCGATCGGCCGACCGAGGCCCAGACCCCGCCCGCCAACCTCGACTGGGATCTATGGCTCGGCCCCGCCCCCGCACGCCCGTACCACGAGGTCTACTTCCCCGGCCCCAAGTGGTACCGCTGGTGGGACTTCGGCAACGGAACCATGAGCGACCTGGGTAGCCACTGGAACGACCTCCCCTTCTGGGCGCTGAAACTCGACGCCCCGAAGACCATCGTGGCGAGCGGCCCCATCGCGGCCCATCCCGAGATTGCGCCGGCCACCATGCAGGCGACCTACACCTACGGCGCCCGCGGCCCCCTGCCGCCCGTGACCCTCACCTTCTACCAGGGCGAGCTGCGCCCGCCGCAGTGGATGGCCAAGCAGATCCCGCAGTGGGGAAGCGGCGCCCTCTTCGTCGGCGAGAAGGGGATGCTGCTGGCCGACTACGGCAACCACCTCCTGCTGCCCGAGGAGCAGTATAAGGACTTCGAGCGTCCGCCGCACACCATCCCCGAGAGCATCGGCCACCACAAGGAGTGGACCGAGGCCTGCAAGACCGGCGCACCCACCACCTGTAACTTCGAGTACGCCGCCGGCCTGACCGAAGCCAACCACCTGGGCAATGTCGCCTACCGGGCGGGCCAGTTGCTGGAGTGGGACACCGCCAAGCTCAAGGTGACCAATACCCGGGTGGCCGACGGCTTCATCCGCCGCCGTTATCGCAAGGGCTGGAAGTTGGGGTAGGGGCGATGGCCCCTCGCCACGCCTGCGTTCGTGATCGTCTTGCCGGGCTCAAGCAGTCCGGCAAGACGGCGGCCATAGTGACCACCCAGACCGCCGACGGACCAACGCGATGCTGACGCGTCTCAAGCGGATAGCTGATAGGATATGGTCGGTCTATAGCGGCGTGATCTGCTTGGAGTGGGCAGACGGCCTTGAGCGCATTCGGCCCGGGTTGTCCGATACCGTCATCATCGGTGCGCTCGCCGCGATTCTCTGTTACGGCGCAAAGTACCAACTGGATTCCCGTTTGGCGCTCATAGACCACCGCCACGGCAACGGCATTGTGAGTTGGCAACAGCGAGTGGTCTACGGCTGCCTGCTTCTGGGGGCGGCGTTGGCATTGGTCGTCGGCACGGCGATCGCCCATCGGCGCGGCATCACCCGTCTATGGACCTCAGCACGCAAACCGTCTCAGCGCACAGGCGGCTGACCCCCGATCAGCCGGGGGCGCTGGGCTGCGTGGGGGGGGGGGCTTCGCGCTTGCACGTACCTAGCAGCTGATGTATACTTGCGACTACACTTGACTCAGGAGCGCGGCGCTATGACGGAAGTCCTCACGACCAGGCTGTCCGATACCACCGCCGAGCGCGTCCGGGCCTATGCCAGGCTGCGTCGGCGAAGCGTGAACGAGACCGTGTCGCTGGCCCTTGATGAGTGGCTGCGGCAGACGGAGTTCACATACATCGAGTTCCGGGACACGCGTCACGGTCGCATGGCGTACATGAGGAACTCCCGGTTGCCGGTCTACTGGGTGATTCAGACCGTTCAGGCGTACGGGATGGACCTGGCGAAGGTCCGTGCGCACTGGCCCAACCGTCCGCGCGGCTGGGTGGAGGCCGCCGTCGAGTACTACCGCGCCTACCCCGATGAGATCGACGATCAGATCGCGCAACACCAGGCCGCCTCAACTCCGTCGGCGCTGCGGCGATATCTGCCGGAGGTTGAGACGCTGGAGCTTCGCACCGTTGCCGCTGCCGCCGAATAGGGGCGCAGCATGGCTCTCCGCCTCTTGCTGGACGAGAACATCTCGCCGGTCGTGGCCGAGCAGGTCGCTCTCAAGCGGCCGGACATCGATGTCATCGGCATCCATTGCTGGCGGGACGGCGCCTTCCTGGGTGCGCCTGACGAGGCGGTCCTCGAGGCAGCCAACGCCGAGGGGCGGACCCTCGTCACGTACGACACCCAGATTCTCTCCGAACTTCGGTTTCATTTTGACCAGGGCATACCGTTCGCCGGCCTCGTCTTCATCGACGGAGCATCGATCCCCAGCAACGACTTTGGCGCCCTGGTCCGCGCCCTGATCGGCCTCTGGGACCGCGAGAAGGAGGCAACCTGGGCGAACCGGCTGTTGTTCCTCTCGTTGCCGGCCTCAACCTGACCGTCGGGACTCGTCCTACTCCCGGGCCAGCTCCGGGTACCGGTGGATGATGGCTTCGCGGTCGCGGCCCGGGATCTCCGATAGGCGCACCGGCTGGTCCTGCGGGCGGGTCTGCTTCTGGTTGATCTGGCCCATGAGGCTCCAGCGGCGCGTGGCGTCCTTCGGTTCGTGGGCCGGCAAGTCGTAGCGCGTGTAGTCAATGATGTGGGCCGGGCCACCGGCCTGCCAGTCGCGCAGCAGGGCCAGCCGGAACGCCTTGTTCATGTACCAGCGGACCTCCATGTTCGGGTCCGACCCGCCGATCCCGCTGCCGCGCTGCCGAAACCGGTAGTCGATGCGGTCGTTGCTAGGGAACTGGCGGCGCCAGGCCAACCCGAACTCGCCCTGTGTGACGGAACGCGCGCCGGACCACCGGCGGCGGATCTCCGACAGCCAGTGGGTCAGCGCGTTGAGGTGCCCGAAGAGCGGGACGAGCGAGGCTTCCCAGCAGTTCGTTACCCATCCGAAGCGGTTCAGGTCGAAGCCGTCATCGAAGTGCGCCGCCGTGGTCGCCAGCATCTGCTTCACGCCGACCTCCGGACCGTAGGCGCCCACCGTCTCGATGGGGCCGACGCCCATGCGGCTGTTGAAGCCGTCGCGGAAGCCTTCCCGTCGCGCCGCCAGGAAGTCGCAGGTCCAGCCGTCCAGGTTCACGCAGTCGATGAAGTCGGCCTTGCCCTGGGCCGGCTTGCAGAAGTGCTCGGTCGAGGGGTAGTAGGGGTAGCAGACTGAACCGTCGCCGTCCTGGTTGTCGATGGCGTACTGGCTCCAGATGCTGCCCTGGCAGACATGGACGCGCTCCTCGGCGGCCAGCCGGCGCTGGTTCTCCGCAGCCAGGAAACCCGCCACCACGCTGGAGGGGCGGAAGCCTCCACCCACGATCTCCGAGACCCTGGCGAGCGCCTCGTGCAGGTCGCGGCTCACCTGCTCGCGGGCGCCGTAGGCGTTCGCGAAGAAGCCGCCGGGTATGAAGGTGACGTCGTCGCCATGCTCCGCGTGGAAGCCCGCCACCATCTCGCGGATGGCCACGTAGTTGGGGCGCGGGTCGCTCAGTGCCCGCCAACTGAAGGCCCATGTCATGCGCCCGCCGGGCCAGCCCCGCTCGAAGGCGTCCCGCAGCGCCTGGACGTTCTCCGGCGTGTGGGCGGCGGCCTCGTCCGCCCCCTCGGTGCGGTCGCGGGTGACCTCGATCTGGTTCACGCGGATCACCGAGTTGAAGGTCAGGTAGCGGTGGCCAAGGAAGTCGGCAGAGGTGTCGCCCATGGCTCTCCTTTCGCGTGTGAGCAAGCCGGGGCCCGATGCCGCCGCAGCCGCGGACCCAAGCAGCAGGGCGCGGCGGGTGAGGGGAGGCAGGGAGCCCGAAGATGCTGCGTTCATGGCGATACCATGGTACCGGATAGCGCCGAGGTCGCCCCCCGCCGAGGGCACAGCCGGGCCGCGAAGAGCGGATCGGCGTCTGTTATAATACGTGTTGCAACGCCGTAGCTCGAAGGAGGATTGGCCCGTGGCGAAGCTCAGGCTGACGACGATCGGCAACTCAACGGGTGTGGTTCTACCGCGCACGCTGCTGGATCGGCTCAGGGTCGGTCGTGGCGATACCCTGTACGTCGTAGAGACGCCCATGGGTTTCGAGCTTACGCCGTACGATCCAGAGTTCGCGGAGCAGATGGATGTAGCCGAACGCGTCATGCGCGAGGACCGCGACGCGCTTCGCCTGCTCGCCGAGTAGGCGGCGTGCCACCAACGGAGCCGCCGCCCGAGCCGCGATGGCTACGCGAAGACGTTGTGCTGGCAATGCACCGGCGCCTGCTTGCCGAGCACGGCGGCTTGGCCGGAGCGCGCAGTGTCGACCTGCTCAGGTCGGCGCTGGAACGGCCACGGAACCAGCTTGCGTACGCCGATCCGCCTCCTGATCTAGCGAGCCTAGCGGCCGCCTATGCGTACGGTATTGCCCGCAACCACCCGTTCGCCGACGGCAACAAGCGTACCTCGCTTGTGGCCTGCAGGACGTTTCTGATCTGCAACGGCGTGGACATTGTTGCCACGCAGGCCGACAAGGTGGAGGCCTGGCTCCAGGCCGCCTCAGGCGTTCTCAGCGAGACCGATCTGGCTGACTGGATACGCGGCAGACTGGTCTCTCTGATCTGAGCTACCGATGCCTGGCCATCCATTGACCGCCCGCCGCCGCATCACCTACACTGTTGCCGGGCCGCAATGGCCGGCAAGGGAGATGCGCATGAGTTCGGAGATGATGCACGACGGCGAGGGCCGCATGGGTGAAGCCAGCCGCCGGGAGTTCATTGCCGGCGCCGTGGCCGCGGGCGTGACGCTGGCATGCGGCGAGGCCGCCGTCGGGCAAGCCGCCCAGGTTGCGCCGCTACCGCACGTCACCATCGCGGGCGTGCGCATCCCGCGCATGATCGTCGGGTGCAACCCCATCGGCGGCTGGAGCCACATGTCCCGCAACATGACGCTGGCCATGGCCGACTACTTCACGCAGGAGCGGACCGTCAGCTTCCTGTCCGGCTGCGAAAAGCAGGGGCTCGATGTCTGGATCGGCTACTGGGACGACAAGCCGCGCAAGGCCCTCAAGCAGCTCTGGGCGCAGGGCTCGAAGATACGCCCCTACTTCCTCGGCCAGCTCGAGGAGGGCGGGAAGATATCCAAGGACCTTCTGGAGTACAAGCCGATCTGGTACGTACATCACGGCAACGTCACCGACACGCTCTTCCGTGCCGGCAAGCAGGAGCAGGTACACGACTTCGTGAAGCGCGTCCATGATACGCTGGGCATTCCGGCGGGCATCTCGGCGCACAACCCGGACTGCATCAAGTATGCCGAGGACCATGGCTGGGAAGCCGATCTCTACCAGTGCTGCCTCTACTACGTCACCCGCCCGGCTGAAGAGATCCGCGCCAAGCTCGGATCCGCGCCGCTGGGCGAACCCTTCCTGGACGGCGACCGCGATCGGATGCTCGACGTGATCCGCCAGGTGAAGAAGCCCTGCCTCGCCTTCAAGATACTAGGTGCGGGGCGGCTCTGCGACTCGGACTACTCGGTGGAGGAGGCGTTCCAGTACGCCCTCTCGCGCATCAAGAAGAGCGACGCCATCATCGTCGGCATGTGGCCCAAGTACAAGGACGAGGTGGGCCAGAACATCGCCCTGCTCCGCAAGTACGGTCGAACGGCGTGAGGAGCCCGGCGCTCCTGGCCGCCTGTTGCGCCTCGTCGGCGTTGCTGGTGGCGGCGACCCTGGCCGCGCCCCCGGCCCCGTCCGCGGTGAAGCTCCTGTACCCCCTGGCCGGGACCGTCCGCAAGCCCGGGCCCGTTCGGGTTCTGCTGGCCGCGCCCAAGGGCGCCCCCATGCCCTCGGCCGCCTGGGACGGCAAGCCGCTGCGCCTGAGCCGCATGGCGTTCGACCCCGCGTGGACCGCCCCCACGCCCCTCCAGCGCACCTCCGACCTGCTGGGCGATCGGTCGGCGATGGATCTGTGGCTGGCCGCGCCCGTCGCGGCGGCGGGCAAGCATACGCTTCAGGCGGCGGGCCGGAGCCTGGCGCTGACGGTGAACGCCGCCGCCGCGAAGGGCCTCGCTCTCGCAGTGGCGCACCCGAAGCCGGCATCGGCCACCTGCTCCGGGTGCCACACCGTGACCCAGGGCCTCCTCGGCGACGCCGGCACTCCCGGCGCCTGCGCTGGATGCCACGACGACGCGGCAGTGCAGACCATCCACAAGCACGTCACCGAGCCGCTCCGCCGTTGCGCCATGTGCCACGACCCGCACGAGGCCGCCCGCCCCAATCTGCTCTGCGCCACGAAAGAGAAGCTGTGCAGCCGTTGCCACGCCCTGGGCCACTCCAAGGGCTGAGCGGCCTATTCGCCGCATGCGGCCCATAGGTCCCGTGCCGCGGCCCACCCCCGCGCTGCCGGTCGCGGCGTATACTGAACTCACTGCCGCCTGCCGACACGGGCGGCCAATGGAGCCTCCCATGTGCATGAGTACCCGCCGGCAGAGGACGCGCCTGACCGGCCGCCTCCTTGGAGCGTTTGCCATGACCACAACAACAGCCCTCGCCGTCTCGCCTGCATCCGCCGGTCCGCCCACTGACTGGCTCGTCCGCCCGCCCGCCGAGATGGCCCGCGCCGACCGTTCGGCCGACGGCAAGGAGGTAGTCCTCCACAACGGCCTCATCCGCCGCGTCTGGCGCCTGGGCCCCAACGCCGCCACCGTTGCGCTGGACAGCCTGATGACCGGCGCCTCGCTACTCCGCACCGCCTCGCCCGAGGGCTGGGTGGTGATCAACGGCGCCAAGGTGGCCGTGGGCGGCCTGGTGGGACAGCCGGAGCGCGGCTACATGCTTCCTGAGTGGATCGCCGACATGAAGGCCGACCCGGATGCGTTTCGGTTCGTGGACGCCACCAACCGGCCCACGGCTGAGCGCTTCGCCTGGAAGCGCACGGGTGCGCTGCCCGACGTCCCGTGGCCCCCGCCGGGCATCGCCGTACACCTCCGCTTCGCGGCGCCGCCGAGCCTGCCCCAGGGCGTCGAGGTCGTCTCGCACACCGAGATGTACGACGCGATGCCCGTCACCGCCCGCTGGTTCACGGTACGCAACGGATCCAAGGCGCCGATCACGCTCAACGCCTACTCCGTGGAGCAGTTGGCGGCCGTTGAAGGCGAGTCGGCTGTAGGCGACCAGGGGCGGTGGACGTACCCGCCCATCTACGTCGCCGGCGACTTCATGTGCGGCGGCGACACGGCCATGAACGCCAACAAGATGGCGCGCTGGGTTCTCGACCCGGCCTACACCTCGCAGGTGAACTACACGCTCACCACGCCCTGCGTACTCGAGTGCGGGCCGGCGCTGGGCCCCGACGTCACCATCCCGCCCGGCGGCTCCTACGACACGCACCGCGCCTACGAGCTGGTGCTGGACAGCGACGATCGCGAGCGCAAGGGCCTGGCCGTTCGGCGCATGTATCGCGCGCTGGCGCCGTGGACCGCCGACAACCCGCTGATGCTCCACCTCACCTCGGTGGACCCCAACGTGGTGAAGACCGCCATCGACCAGGCCGCCGAAGTGGGCTTCGAGATGGTCATCTTCAGCTTCGGCAGCGGCCTGAACATGGAGGACGCCTCCGAGCCCAACATCAAGCGCTTCAAGGAGTATGCCGACTACGCCCATTCCAAGGGCCTTCGCATCGGCGGCTACTCGCTGCTCGCCAGCCGGAGCATCGGCCCCGATGTGGACGTGGTGAACCCGAAAACGGGCAAGACCGACGGCGCCGTCTTCGGCTACTCGCCATGCCTGCAGAGCGCCTGGGGCCGCCAGTACTTCGAGCACGTAAAGGCATTCCTGACCGGCACGGGCTTCGACCTGCTCGAGCATGACGGCAGCTACCCCGGCGATGTCTGCGCCTCCACCATGCACATCGGGCACAAGGGGCTGGACGACTCGGTGCAGTCGCAGTACGCCCTCATCCAGGAGTTCTACCACTGGTGCCGGAGCCGGGGCATCTACCTCAACGTGCCGGACTGGTACATGCTGCAGGGCTCCAACAAGACGGGCATGGGCTACCGCGAGGTGAACTGGTCGTTGCCCCGCGCCCGGCAGATCGTCCTGGGCCGCCACAACCTCTACGACGGCACGTGGGAGAAGACCCCCACCATGGGCTGGATGTTCGTGCCGCTGGTGCAGTACCAGGGCGGCGGCGACGCGGCGACCATCGAGCCGCTGAAGGAGCATCTGGACCACTACGAGGCGCACCTGGCCAACAACCTCGGATTCGGCGCCCAGGCCTGCTACCGCGGCCCGCGGCTCTTTGACGCGCCGCAGACCAAGGCCGTCGTGCGCAAGTGGGTCGCCTGGTTCAAGGAGCATCGCGCCATCCTGGAGTCGGACGTCATCCACCTGCGCCGGGCCGACGGCCGCGACTGGGACGGCATCCTCCACGTGAACCCGGCCCTGCCCACCAAGGGGCTGGCCATGCTCTACAATCCCCTGACGCTGGCCATCACCCGCGAGGTCGCGCTGCCGCTCCGTTACACCGGGCTCGCCGGCAAGGCACGGGTGCGGGTCGGCACGGGCCGCGCTGCCACGGTGAAGGCCGACGCCTCCGGCGCCGTCCGGGTGAAGGTGACGATCCCGGCGCAGAAGGCCGTCTGGGTGACGCTGGAGTAGCATCAGGCCGCACAGAATAGGAGGCAGCCCTTGGGCCGCCACGGACCGGCCCGCATACGGTCGCGGGCCGAGGCCATCATGCACAAGGAGCTCATCCAGATCGCCCGCGACCCCCGGTCGCTGGGCGTGGCCCTGCTGCTCCCGGTGGTGATGCTCATCCTGTACGGCTACGGCGTCTCCGGCGACGTGCGGGACATCCGCATGGCGGTGGTCGACTGGTCGCGAACCGCTGCCTCGCGGGACCTGGTGGGCGCCTTCACGCGGTCGGGCTACTTCACCGCCGCCTACCGGACCGACCGCTACGCCGACGCCTGCGCCGAGCTGGACGGTCGCCGCGTGAAGATGGTCCTCGTGATCCCCGCCGACTTCGCCCGGCGCATGGCGGGCGGCCGCGCCGTCGCCGTCCAGTGCCTGCTGGACGGCAGCGACCCCACCACGGCGGGCGTCGCCGGCGGCTACGTGGAATCGGTGGCACGAACCTGGTCGTCGGCGCGCATCGTCACGCGCCTGCGTAAGGCCGGCATGGGCTTCCGGGCGCAGGGTATCCCCCCACTGGACCTCCGGACGCGCGTCTGGTACAACGAAGAACTCCGGAACATGAACTACATCGTTCCGGGCCTCATCGCCGTGATCATGATGATGACCTCTGCGCTCCTCACCTCCGGCACGATCTCGCGGGAGCGCGAGCGCGGGACCATCGAGCAGCTGATCGCCTCGCCGCTCCGCCCCTGGGAATTGATGCTCGGCAAGATCGCCGCCTACGCGCTGGTGGCCTGCCTCGACGTGGTCATCGTGGTGGCGCTGGGGCGCGCCTGGTTCGGCGTCCCCCTGCGCGGGAGCCTCTGGCTACTGGCGGGCGGCTCGGCGCTCTTCCTCATGTCCTCGCTGGGCCTGGGCCTGCTCATCTCGTCGGCGATCCCGTCGCAGCAGGCGGCCATGGTTGCGGCCATCATGGTCACCATGGTGCCGAGCATCCTCCTGTCCGGCTTCTACTTCCCCATCGGCAGCATGCCGCCCGTGGTGCAGGCGTTCACCACCATCGTTCCCGCCCGCTACTTCCTTGCGCTCGTCCGCGGCGTCTTCCTTAAGGGTTCCGGCATGGCCGAGCTCTGGCCCAACCTGGCGGCGCTGGGATGCATGGGCCTGCTGCTGATGACGGCCAGCATCCGGGCCTTCAAGAAGAGGCTGTGAGATGAGCGTCCGCGATGTCGCCCTCAAGGAGTTCCGCCAGGTCCGCCGCGACAGGCGCATCCTGCCGTTCATGTTCGCCGTTCCCGTGATCCAGCTACTGCTCTTCGGCTTCGCGGTGAGCACCGATATCAAGCGGCTCGAACTGGTGGTGTGCGACATGGACCGCTCCAGCAAGAGCCGCCAACTCATCCGCATGGTGCAGGGCTCGGAGTACTTCCGGTACCAGGGCGATGTGCCGGACCTGCGCGGCGCCGGCCGCGCGCTGGACACGGGCGCGGCCAAGATCGCCCTGGTCATACCGCCCGGCTACCAGCGCGACATCGCCCGAGGCCGGACCGCCGTGGTACAGGCCCTCCTCGATGGATCGGACGCCAACGCGGGCTCCGTAGCGTCCGGCTACCTGGGCAGGCTCGCGCAGACGCGCTCGGCTGTGCTGCTCGAGAATCGCCTTGCAAGGCTGGGCGCCTTCAGGCCCACGGCCGGCGGACTGGAGCCGCGCCTCCGGCTCTGGTACAACCCCGGCCTGGAGAGCGCGCTCTTCATGATCCCCGGCGTCATGGCCATCGTCATGGGTCTGGTCGCCACCTCGCTCTCGTCCATGTGCATCGTGCGGGAGCGCGAGATCGGCACCATGGAGCAACTCATCGTCACGCCGCTCAGGGCCTGGGAACTCATGCTTGGCAAGATGCTTCCCTATGTGGCGGTAGGCTACGTGAACCTGACGGCCATCCTGGTCGTCAATGCCCTCGTCTTCCACGTGCCGCTGCGGGGAAGCCTCGGCCTCTTGGCGCTCCTTACGGGCGTCTACCTCGTGGCGCAGGTGGGCCTGGGGCTCCTCATCAGCGTCACCAGCCGCACGCAGCAGCAGGCGCAGTACCTGACGGCCTTCTTCTTCATGCCCAACATGCTGCTCTCAGGCTTCATGTTCCCCATCGAGAACATGCCCGACGCCCTCCAGGTGGTCACCTACGCCCTTCCGGCGCGCTATTTCATCGTGATCAGCCGAGCCGTCTTCCTGCGAGGCAGCGATGCCTGGACCCTCCTCGACCAAATCGTGCCGCTCTGCGCCCTCTCGTTGCTGCTCCTGGCAGCCGCAGCCCGCCAGTTCCACAAGCGCTCCGACTGAGGGTGGCCGTCAGCAACGACAACTCCGTCGTAGGCGTGGCCTTGCCGGCCGCACGGCCCAGACTGCCATGGCTCTCGAAGGACACTCCGCCGCCGCCGCCTAACTTACGACCCAGGAGAACCGCCCATGCCTGCATTCAGCCTTGCCGCCGCCCTCATGCTCGCAGCCGCGCCGCCTGCCCTGCCCGCCGGCGCCATTCGCATCGAGAACGCCCACGTTCGATGGATCATTGGGCGCGACGGCCGCAACCTGGGCATCTGGGCCAGGCGCTCAGGCATGGAGATCATGCGGCGCGAGCCGACCTCCTGGTTCGCCGTGGCGCGCAAGGGCGACCGGGGCCTCACGCCGGATCGGGTGGCGATGGCAGACGGCAAGCTGACGCTGGATTTCCCCGGCGGTGCGCAGGCCGTGCTGTCCGTCGTCACGAGGCCCGATGCCATTGTCTTCACCGTGGAGCGCTGGCGAGGCGACGCCGACGAGTTCACCTTCGCCAACGCCCCGCTGACGCTGGACCCAGAGAAAGACGAACCCTTCGCCGCCTGCGCTCTGGCGCTCAACGTGCGGACGAACGTGCTGCCGTTGCCCGGCCCGGCCAACGAGCTCGGCGCCCACGCCTACGCCCGGCTGGGCATCCAGGGCGCGTCCGCCGCGCTGGTGGCGGGCCCCACGGGCGGTCTGCGGGCCCAGCTCAAGCGCACCGTCTCCGCCGCGCCGGACCTGCCGCACTCGTCGGTCGGCGGCCCCTGGGCCATGGACGCCCGGGCCACGCGAGCCTCCTACCTCTTCAACCACAACGGCCTGGGCGTGGCCGACGTGCCGAAGTGGGTGGCGACGGCGCGGGCAGTGGGCGCCACACAGATCGACTTCCACGGCGGGGAGTCCTTCCGGTTCGGCGACTTCGCGCCCAGCCCCAAGCTCTACCCGCGCGGACGCGCCGACCTGAAGGCGGTGATCGACGGCCTCCACGCCCAGGGGCTTCAGGCGGGCCTGCACACCTACGCCTTCTTCATCGACAAGAAGTCGCCCTACGTCACGCCCGTGCCCGACAAGCGGCTGGCTTTCGCCCGGACGCTGACCCTGGCGGAGCCGCTCACGGCCGATGCCGATACGGTGACAGTCGCCGAGAGCACGCAGGGGCTGAACGCCACCACGGGCTTCTTCGTGCCCAACAGCGCCACGCTGCGCATCGGCGACGAGCTGATCACCTTCACCGCGGCGAGCCAGTCGCCGCCCTGGCGTTTCACCGGCTGCACCCGCGGTGCGCTGGGCACGAAGTCCGCGGCCCACGCCGCCGGTGACAAGGCCGACCATCTGAAGGAGCTCTTCGGCCTCTTCCTGCCCGATCCCAACAGCACGCTCTTCACCGAGGTCGCCGACAACACGGCCCGCATGTACAACGAGTGCGGTTTCGACATGATCTACCTCGACGCGCTGGACGGCTCCTTCATCCTCGCCGGCGGCGAGTGGGCGTGGCACTACGGCTCCAAGTTCGTCTTCGAGCTGTGCAAGCGGCTCCAGCGGCCGGCCATCATGGAGATGAGCACCTTCCACCATCACCTCTGGTGCGTCCGGTCGCGCATGGGGGCGTGGGACTGCCCCCGCACCGGCGTCAAGGAGTTCGTGGACATGCACCGAGTGGTGAACCGCGCCAACACCCGCATGTTCCTGCCGTCGCAGCTGGGCTGGTGGTCCATCTTCGGCTGGGACGGTGTTCAGCCCGACCGCACCATGCCGGATGACCTGGAGTACCTGCTCTGCAAGGCGGTGGCCGACGACGCGGGCGTGGCGATGATGGGCTTCAGCCCCGAGGTGCTGGCCGAGGCGGAGGGGCTCCAGCGGCACGCCGAGCTGATCCGGCGCTACGAGGAGATCCGACGCACCGGCGCGGCGCCGCCCGCCCTCCGTCGCAGGCTGGGCGAGCCGAGGGCCGAGTTCACGCTGGTCGACGGCAAGCCCGGCAAGCGCGCCTTCGCGCCGGTCTCCTACGCCAAGCGCACGGTGGAGGGACCGAAGGCGGCGTGGCGCGTGGCCAATCCCTTCCCTGCGCAACCCGCCCGTGTCCGCATCGAGGCGCTCCTGCAGGTCGGACCGAACAAGGACCCCAACCGCCTGCTCTCGGCCGCCACACTGGGCAGCCTCACCACGCCGAAGTGCGCCCCCGGCGTGACGCTAACGGTCGGCGTTGGTCCAGGTCCAGCCGCCGAGGGCGCCGTGCGGCTGACGGCGAAGAACGCCACGGCGGCCTCCAACGGCGCCTGGTGCATGGTGGAGCGCCTCTTCAACCCGGCCATCGACCTGACGCACAAGGCGCTGGGCGTCTGGGTCCACGGCGACGGCAAGGGCGCCGTCCTCAACCTGCAGCTACGCAGCCCGGAGAACGTCACGCCCGGCGCGGCCGAGCGCTACGTGAAGCTCGACTTCACCGGCTGGCGCAGGGTGGAGTTGCCGGAGCCCGAGAGCGAGCGGCTCAGCACCGTCGCCTGGCCCTACGCCGCCGATCGCGCCACGTGGGAGACGAACCGCACCGCCGCCTTCGGCGCCGCATACAAGCTCTACCACCCCTGGGTGGTCTACGGCAGCATCGGGGCTCTCGGCGTCTGGCTGAACAACATACCTGCGAACGGCGAGACCGAGGTGGTGATCGGCGCCGTGGAGGCGCTGCCGCTGGTCGACGGCGTGGTCACCTATCCCTCGGTCACGGTCGCCGGCCGCACCCTCACCTTCCCGGTGGAGCTTCAAAGCGGCCAGTGGCTGGAGTACGAGCCCGGCAAGCCGGCGCGGGTCTACAGCCCTTCCGGCAAGCCGCTCCGCCAGGTGGAGCCGACGGGCGAGGCGCCGGCGCTACAATCCGGAGCCAACGAGGTCACGTTCAGCTGCCGCGAGAACCCCTCCACGCCGCCGCGCTGCCGGGTGACGCTCCAGACGCGCGGCAAGGATCTCAAGTTCTGACCGAGGCTACCACCTCCACTCGTGCGCCACGGCCCCGGTGCGGGACAGGAGCCGGATGTGGGCGATCTCCACGCGGCCAGGCGCCATGCATGGGTCCAGCCGCAGGCTCCTGATGGCCGTGGCCACCGGTAGCGCCACCTGGTAGTCGTACCACTCGCCGTCGTGCGTCACGGTGAAGAAGACCGATCTGGGGCGGGCGAAGCCGGGCTGGGCTTCGGTGGCCCAGAGCGCCTGGCCCTGCCCGGTCGACCGCGAGCGCATCCGTAGCTCGAGCACAAACGGGCCGGGCTGCTCAGGAACCTGTCGGGTCGTCATAGATGGATCGCCGCCGCTGCACTCCACCACCAGAGCCCCGCCCTGCACCGCCAGGTCGGCATTCGGGTTGCCGTACCAGCCCGCCACCGGCGCCCGGTAGGCCGGGTTCGGCTTCGGCACGAGGGCGTCGGTATCGCGCAGGTGGCGGTCGATGAGCGCGTTCATCTTCTGCACGCGGTCGGGGTGCTGGACCGCCAGGTCGCGCGTCTCGCCCAGGTCCTCGCGGAGGTTGTATAGCTCGAACCGGTCCTCCTGCTTCGGCCCGTCGGCGTAGAAGCGGATCAGTTTCCAGTCGCCCTGTCGCACCCAGGTCGAGGGCAGGTTGCCCGTGGCGGGCACGTAGTGCGGGAAGTGGCAGAAGAGCGCCTCGCGCCGGAGCTTGCGCCCTGCCAGCGCGGGGAGCAGGCTTACGCCGTCCATCGCCTGGCCCCGCTTGCCGCGGGCGCCGCAGGACGCGAGCAGCGTCGGGTACCAGTCGATGCTGGAGACGACCTCTTCGGATCGGCTCCCTGGCCTCACCTTGCCCGGCCACGCGACGAGCAGCGGCACGCGGGTCCCACCCTCGTAGATGGTCGCCTTGCCGCCCCGGAGAGGCGCGTTGCTGGTGGGCGTCACGCCCTCGGGCCGATCATACATGTTGCCGCCGTTGTCGGACATGAAGACCACCAGGGTGTTCGCGGCCTTGCCTGTCCGGTCCAGCGCGTCCAGCAGCTTGCCGAGGCAGGCGTCCATGGTCTCCACCATGGCTCCCATGATGGGGCTCTTCTGCGGGTTGGCCGGGTCGACGCGGGGCCTGTACTGCTCCATCAGATCCGGCTTGCCCTGGAACGGCGCGTGCACCGAGAAGAGCCAGTAGTTCAGGAAGAAGGGCGCCTCGCCGGGCTCCTCGATGAAGCGCACAGCCTCGGCGGTGAGCCGGTCATCGATCTGCTCGCCGGCAGGGCCGTCGGCGAAGCCGGGCATGCGGTAGGGCGCGAAGTAGCTGGGAGGGCCGGGATAGCTGCCGCCGGGCTGGTTGCGGTCGAAGCCCTGGCTGGTGGGCAGGTAGGGGTCCCATCCCAGGTGCCACTTGCCGAAGTGAGCCGTGCGGTAGCCCGCGTCGCGCAGGGCCTCCGCGATGGTGTGGTATTCCAGCGGCAGGCGCGTACGCGTCTCCGGGCAGACGGCCTTCTGCTCCTGCGCGGCCCGCGGGGGTAGCTTGGGGTCCAGCACGACCTGCTGCAGGTGCCCCGCAGGCGTGGTGAAGCGGAGGCGGCAGGGGTACTGGCCCGTCATCAGGCTGGCCCGCGTGGGCGAGCAGAGCGGGTTGGCCGAGTAGGCCTGCGTGAACATCATGCCCCGGGCCGCCAGCCGCGCCAGGTTGGGTGTGCGGTAGAAGGGGCTGCCGTAGAGCGCGCTGTCCATCCATCCCAGGTCGTCCGCCAGGATGAAGAGGACGTTGGGCCGCTCCGGCGCAGCACCGGCCCGCTCGCCGGCGCCCATGCCGACCGCCGCCGACGACGCCACGAACTGCCTGCGCGAGACGCCGCGCCCTTCCGATCCCGGTTGGCATGCCATGGTCACCCTCCTCAGGGCACGATGCCCACGGTCGTCTGTCCCGAGCCGGCCGCCAGCGAGGAGCCACCGGCGTAGGATGCTCTTGCGGTGTGCGAGCCCACGGTCAGGCCGCCGGTGGCCGCGGCGCTGAAGGAGGCGACGCCGGATGCGTCGGTGACGGCGCTGCCCAGTCCAGAGCCGTCCAGGTTGAACGTGATGGTCAGGCCCGGCTGCCACGCGTAGTCAGGCAGGCTCCGGACGAAGGCCTTCAGCGCCATGGGCTGGCCCCTCTTGGTGGTGCGCCCGTAGAGCCAGATGTAGGTCGGCGCCGCGGTGAGGGTGGCGGTCGCGTTGCCTGAGGAGGCACGGAACCCCGCATCGCCGGGCCACTCGATGCGGATCGGGTAACTGCCCGCGGCCCAGCCGCCCGGCGCCGTCCAGCCCACCTGCGCTCGCGGCGCGCCGAGGCTCGGGTCCAGTGTGACCCCGGTACCCACGACCGTGCCGTTCACCTTGAACGTGAGCGTCTTGCCGCCGATGCCGCTGCTGTCCATCTTGTACAGGTAGCCCTTGAGGTAGATCGAGGTGCGTAGGGCGCCGCCGCGGTCGGGCACGTAGAGCTTGGTGTCCACGGTCTGCGCCGTCAGCACGGCCGAGCCGAACGCAGCGTCGTACCATTCATCGCCGGCGAACGACGCGCCGATCGTCCGCGTGGCCGCGCCGGCTGGGACGGTGTAGTTCCACAGTGCCGCGCCCGACGCATCCGTGACTGAGGAGCCGACCAGCGAGCCGTCGATACGGAACGCGATGGCCTTCCCCGGCAGATACGCCCGATCCGAGAGCCGCCAGAGGAACGCCTTCAGCGCCACCTGTGTGGTGATGATGCCGGTCCGCGCCGGTACGCCGATGCCCACGCCGGCCTTCGCCAGGGGCTCGTGGGATATCCAGGCCACCCGGACGCGGTCTCCGGAGGCGCCCTCAACCACCGGGTCGAACCGCAGGCAGCTCACGAAGCCCGTGTAGGCGGCGCCGGCGGCCATGTCCAGCTCATACGTGTGGTACTGGCCGTCGTTGATGACATTGAGCCGCACGCTCTGCGCCTCGCTGAAGGGCTTCGCGCCGTTCTCCAGCTCAAAGAAGATCTGTCCGGTCAGCCTGCCCGGCGGCGGGTTGCTGAGCGAGGCCGCCATGCGGATATAGAGCTTCGGCACGTCGGCGGCCCTGAACCCGCAGAAGGGCCCGATGAGCATGGGGTCGAGCCAGCCCACGTCGATATCGAGGCAGCCGTCGATGGGCCAGCCCGTGTCGGTGGCGTTGTTGTAGGTCCAGTGGGCCCGGTCGCTACGGAAGGCGTAGCTGGGGCGCGGGTCGAACGGGTTGGCGTAGACGTAGGACCGGATGTTCGGCAGCGTGTCCAGGATCAGGTCGTAGCTGAACTCGTACGCGATGTTCCAGTCAAGAATCTCAGCATGGTTCGGCGCCATATAGCTCGTGGGGCCGTCCTTGGGGCCCGCCAGAACCGTGTTCGCGTCGACCTGCGGGAAGAAGCCGCCGCTGGTCTGGCCGCATCCGGGCGCGTAGACCCCCAGTCCCCAGCCGGCGTCATTGACCTGGGCCGCCCAGCCCTCGGTGCTGCGCCATGAGGACCACATGAAGGCGTTGGGCATCTCGGTGGCGGGCTCGCCCGCGAAGGGGTTCGTGCCCTTGTAGGTCCACAGGTGGTGCAGGGGGCCGTTGGTGTACACCGCGGGCAGCTCCTGGAAGTAGGCCCCGTAGAAGGTACGGTCTGCGCGGGCGTTGTTCAGGCGGTTGCGGACGTGCACCACCTTGCCCTCGAGCGTGACCCAGTTCTCGAACGTGCAGTCGCCGGGCGTGCCCGCGGGGTTGCTGCCTCCCCACTGCATGGGGATGATCTTGCTGTACATCGTGGTCCCGTCGGACGTGAAGGCGAGCACCTGCGAGTGGTTGCCCCATTGGTCGCCCACGGAGATCGGGTTCCAGGGCCACGCCTGGCCGGCCCAGTTCCCGAAGTCGTTGGGGCCCGAGTAGTAGGACTGCTGGATCTCGCGTCCGGCGTCCGCGCTGTTGACGACGTTGTCCGTCGTGCCGGACCGCGAGAGGTAGGTGATTGCGGCACCCAGCGCCAGATCGACGCCGACGCGCACCTGCCCGTTGTCCAGGTACCGCATCGTGCCCTGCGCCGCCGCAGGCCGCGCAAGCGCCACCGCCAGAACTGCCAGAGCAACGCCCACAATCCGCAGCATTGGACCCCTCCCGGCCAACCGCCGGCGCCGCGCCGGCCACGCAGTGACGGTACCACACATGCGGGGCGGGAAGGGTCGGGTTCGATCGCGTCCCTACGGCACCACATTGAAGGTCGTGTTCACGGATACCGCCTGGTACCACGCATCCCCAGCGAACGCGGCATGGGCCGTATGCGCGCCGGCCGGCTCGTCGGCGGGGATGCTCCACACAGATGTTGCCCAGCCATCGGCTCCCACAGCGGCCGTCCCGATCTCCGTTCCGCCAACGCTGAACACGATGGTTTTGCCGGGTTGGATCACGTAGTCCGGCAGGCTCCGCACATAGGCCCTCAGCGCGTGGTTCGTACCCGCCTTGCCCGTTCGGATGTAGGGCCAGAGGTAGAGATCGCCGTGCGTGACGCTGAGTGTGCCGGTGGCAGACGACGCGGCATACCCCGCGCCGCCGGCGGAGTCGGCCATGATGGTGCGGGTACCAGCCCCCGCCGCAGCCGCCACGACGTAGCCGAACTGCACGTACCCGAGGGCATTGGTGTTGGCCGACCCGACCACCGTGCCGTCCAGCTTAACCGTCAGGGGCTTGCCGGTGAGCGGTGCGTTGCTGGTCAGGAACAGGTAGGCCTTCAGCACCACGTAGGTCTTTAGCTTGGCCGTGCGATCCACGACATAGGCCTTGGTGGCCGTCAGTGCAGTGAGCGTGGCGGACGCAGACGACGCCTGGTAGGCAAGTTCGCCGGGGAACGCCACCTGTATGGCCCTTGTTACGGGTCCGGGCCCGATGGTCCAGTCGCAGGCCGCCAACCCGTAGGCATCGGTGGTGGATGTGCCGATGGGAACGCCGTCGACGGCGAACGTAATCGATCGCCCGGTCAGCCACGCGTTGTCACTGAGCCGCCTGAGGTATGCCTTTGCGGTCAGCGACGTCGAGATGGTGCCTGTTCTGTCGACTGCGTGTATGGCCGTCGGGATCGGTGCTACGATGGCGAGGCATGACATATACCCCCCTGTCAGGGAGATCACGCCTGTTACCCCGCGAACCTGTGCCGGAGTAGTCTGAACGTATCCGCCCGAACGGGCACCGGTCCAGCCCCATGCCCAGACCGTATCGTCCGACCTGAGCGCCATTCCGTGGATGTACCCTGCCGCTATGGCCGTGACCCCAGTCAGACCGGGTACAGGAAGCGGAAACCACCGATCCGCCAGGGCGCCGTTACCCAGCTCTCCGGCGACACCGTGCCCCCAGGCCCACAGGACGCCGTCTGACGTCAGCGCCATGCTGGCGTTGCCCTGCGAAGCGACCGCAATCACCCCAGCCAGGTCGGGCACCTGGAAGGGCGTCGGCCGGTCCGTGTTCGTTCTGTCGCCCAACTGGCCGTAGCCGTTGTAACCCCAGGCCCAGACGGTGCCGTCGGACCTGAGGGCCAGCCCATGGGCCGACCCGCCGGCGATGGCGGTGACGTCGGTGAGACCCGCCACCTGGACGGGCGTGGTGCGAGACGTCGTCGTGCCGTCGCCAAGTTGCCCGTTGTTGTTGGCGCCCCACGCCCACACGGCGCCGTCCGAGCTCAAGGCCAGGCTGTGCACTCCACCGCCCGCGACGGCGGTGATGCCCGCTACGTCGGGCACCTGCCCCGGCACAGCGCGGCTCGTCGTGGTGCCATCGCCAAGCTGGTTGTACCTGCTGTCGCCCCAGGCCCAGACGCTTCCGTCGGTTCGGAGTGCCAGGCTGTGATAGAACCCTGCAGCGACAGCCGTGGCATTGGCGAGGCCGACTACCTGGACCGGGGCCGCGCTGTAAACAGATGTGCCGTCGCCCAACTGGCCGTGGTCATTCATGCCCCATGCCCACACGGTCCCATCGGACCTGACTGCAAGCGTATGGTTGTAACTGCTGGCGACGGACCGGACGGTACCCAGACTCGCGATATGAACCGGCTTCCTGCTGGAACTCGTGGTACCGTCCCCGACATTGCTGCCCCACACCCACAGCGATCCGTCGGCCTGCGCCGGAAGACCTGAGACGACCATGGCGCACAGCAATGCTATAGCGGCGATGCCGTGTTGAACCGTTCTCAACGCACACCTCCTCCGCCTGCCGGCAGCTATGGCGCCGGACCGGCCTGCGCTACGGGACCACATTGAACTGGCTATTCACGGCAACCGGCCTGTACCACGCATCGCCGGCGAACTCGCAGGTGGCGGTATGGGCGCCGGCGGGCTCACTGGCGGGGATGGCCCAGGTCACGGATGCCCACCCGTCAGATGCCACGACCGCCGTGCCCACGTCAGACCCATCGACCTTGAACGCGACGGCCTTGCCCGGCTGCGTCTTGTAGTCCGGCAGGCTGCGCACATAGGCCTTCAGCATGTGGCCTGTGCCGGCCTTCCCCGTTCGAATGTAGGGCCATATGTACAGATCGCCCTGAGTCACGGTGAGGATTCCCGAGCCGGACGAGCGCATGTAGCCGTCGGTGCCGTCGAACTGCCCCGTGACTGTGCGCGGGCCCGCGCCGGGCCCTTCGGGGACGGTGTACCCGAACTGGACGTAGCCCGCTGCGTTGGAGGAAAGCGTGCCGATGCTTGTGCCGTCCACGCGGACGCTCACACTCTTACCGGGCAGGGGCTCGTTTGTCACCAAGAACAGATAGACCTTGAGCACCGTATAGCCCTTGATTTTCGCCGTTCGGTCCACGACGTACACCTTAGTGGCGACGACCTGCGCGTTGAGGATCGCCGATCCGCTCGATGCGTTGTTGGCGGCGTCCCCGGCGAAGGACACCGTGATCGCCCGGGTCGGGGCGCCCGCACTGATCGTATAGCCGCACGCCGCCAGGCCGCTGCTGTTAGTCTGGCCGCTGCCTACCAAGGAGCCGTCGAGCCGGAACTCGAGCCGCCTACCCGCGACCCAGGCGTGGTCCTGCACACGGCTTAAGTAGCCTTTCAACTCGATGCGCTCCATCACGATCCCGCTTCGGTCCGGGACGTAGAGCGCCGTGTCGGCGCGCGGAAGCCAGGCGAAGCTGGACGGGCCCCCTGCCGCGATTCCCGTTACGCCGGTGATCCCAATGACCTGCACGGGCAACGATCGTGTAGTATGCGTGTCGTCGCCGAGTTCGCCATCGGCGTTGCGGCCCCAGGCACGGACGATGCCATCCGAACACAAGGCAACCGAGTGCTCATACCCTGCGGCGATGGCAGCCACACCCTCTAGGTTCAGTACCTTGGCGGGCGGGGCCCCGCTGACCCCAGTGGTGCCGGCCGTCCCGCGACCCAGCTGGCCCATAGCATTGCGGCCCCACGCCCAGGCCGTGCCGTCTTGTGCCAGAGCCAGGCTGTGCGCGGCGCCACAGGCAATCGCCGTCACAGGGGGCAAGCCCGGCACGGCAGCCGGCTGGTACCCGGCCCCTGTATCGATGAAGCCGCACTGACCATCGGAGTTGGCGCCCCACGACCATACCGTTCCGTCGGACCGCAACGCAAGGCTGTGCCACCACCCGCCGGCGACCTGGACGATGCCATCGAGGTAGGCCACGTGGACCGGCCTAAGGCGGGCAACGGAGGTGTCGTCGCCGAGTTGGCGGCTGGAGTTATCACCCCACGCCAGCACCAGACCGTCCGAACGCACGGCCAGGCTGTGTTTCCATCCAGCGGCGATCCCCGTGATGCTGTCCAGGTCCGAGACGCATACCGGCGTCCAGCGGTCCGTCGTGGAGCCGTCGCCGAGCTGACCGAAGTCGTTGCTTCCCCATGCCCAGACGGTGCCATCCGTCTTGAGCGCGAGACTGTGGAAGCCCCCGGCGGCCACGGCAACAACCCCCGTGAGACCAACGACCGGCACCGGCGTCGTCCGGGTAATCACCGTTCCGTCGCCCACCTGCCCATACTCGTTGTCACCCCAGGCCCAGACCAGACCGTCGGCTGTAAGCGCCAGGCCGTGAGCCTCGCCACTGGCCACTGCCGTGACATTCGCCGGTCCGACCACCGCCACCGGTGTGGATCTCGACTCGGTGGTGCCGTCTCCGAGATGGCCCCTGTAGTTGTTGCCCCAAGCAGCGAGCGGGTCACCGGCGAAGGCCCGCGAGCCCGCAGTGATGCCGCCGAGAACCAGGCTCGCAACGGCACAAGGCACCCAAAGCCGATTTCGCACCTCTACGCCTCCTATCACCGCCACGCTGTAGGCGCCTCGGCAACAGCGTTACGGCACCACGTTGAACGCCGTGCTCACAGATACCGCCTGGTACCACGCATCTCCTGCAAATGCCGCGGTGGCCGCGTGCGCGCCGGCTGTCTCATCGGCCGGGATGCTCCACGCCAGGGTGGCCCAGCCGTCGGACCAGACCGTCGTCGCGCCGATCACCGATCCGTCGACCTTGAACGTGATCTCCTTACCGGGTTGGATCACATAATCCGGTAGGCTGCGCACGTAGGCCTTCAGTGCGTGGCTGGTACCCGCCTTGCCTGTTCGGACGTAGGGCCAGAGGTAGAGATCGCCGTGGGTGACCGTCAGGGCTCCTGTGTTGGCCGACGCCAGGTAGCCCGCATCGCCGGCGAACTCGCCCCGAATGACGCGCGCGCCGGCTCCGGCGCCTTCAGGGACCGTGTAGCCGACCTGCACGCAGCCGGATGTGTTGGTGTTCCCTGAGACGAGGGCGGCGCCGTCCAGCTTCAGCGTCATCGGCTTGCCGGTCAGGACTGAGTTGCCGGCGGTGAACAGATAGGCCTTCAACACGGTGTAGCCCTTGACCTTTGCAGAGCGGTCGACCACGTAGACCTTGGTCGCCACGGTCTCTGCCGTGAGGGTGGCGGTGACGGGCTGCGCGGCCGCGTAGCCGGAGTCGCCCTCGAACTCCACCTTGATGGTCCGGGCGCTCGGGCCGGGATCGATGACCCAGTTCAGCGCCGCCATGCCGCCGCCGTCCGTGAGGGCGTCACCCAGCCAGACGCCATTGACTGAGAACCTCAGCGCTCGTCCCCCAAGCCATGCGAGATCCGGTAGGCGCCGCAGGTAACCCTTCAGCGCCACGCCGGCACCGATGACGCCGGCGCGGTTCGGCGCGTAGAGCGAGGTGCCGGGCCGGGTGTAGGTGATGCCGAAAGCGCAGGAGTAACCCTTGCCCAGCCGGGTCAGGCCGTCCAAGCTGGGAGTTCTACCTGGTGTCAGGCGCCCTATGTTCGTACCGTCGCCGAGCTGCCCATACGTGCTGTCGCCCCAACCCCAAGCTGTACCGTCCAATCCTATGGCCAGGCATGACACCCAAGGCATGGTGAACTGGCCAAGACCCGCCACACCCGACACCAGAACCGGCGAGTTGCGCTGCACTTGCGTGCCGTCACCAAGCTCGCCGAATCCGTTGTCGCCCCAGGTCCAGACCGACCCATCGGCACGGATGGCTCCGCTGTAGTAGCAGCCGGCAGCGATGCTCCTCGCGTCCGAGATGCTCAGTACCTGCACGGGAGCGAGGCGCGTCGTGGTGGTCCCGTCACCGAGTGTGCCATAGGCGTTGTATCCCCACGACCAGACTGTGCCGTCCAGCTTCAGCGCCATGCTGCTCAGCTCGTGACATGCGACGGCAACCACGCCTCGCAGGCCGGGAACCTCCTGCGGGCGTCGGGGATCGCCATACTCCGTTCCGAGGCCCAACTGGCCGTAGTAGTTCCAGCCCCACACCCAGACGGATCCGTCGGCCCGCCGGGCCATGGTGTGCCACATGCCTGCGGAAATGGCTGTCACCCCGCCGTCAAGGAGCGCTCGGACCGGCACGGCGCTGGTGTCTGTGGTGCCATCTCCAATCTCACCATAGATGTTGGCGCCCCAGCCCCAGACCGTGCCGTCCGCCCTCAGCGCGACCGAATGGAAGGCGTAGCAGGCAACTGCGACTACATCCGACAGCCCGACAACCTGGACAGGGGTAAGGCGGTTGGTCCGCGTTCCATCGCCAAGCTGGCCGTATCTGTTCTCACCCCAAGCCCAGACCGTCCCATCGGACCGCAGCGCCACGCTGTGATAGTAGCCTCCAGCGGCTTCGATGACGTCCGTGAGTCCGGCAACCTGCACCGGCGACCACCGATTGGTCATCGTTCCGTCGCCGAGCTGCCCCTGCGTGTTGCCGCCCCACGCCAGAAGTGGGCTGTCTGCCCGGGCACCCGTCGCACCCGTCGCCAAAGCAAGTGCCGCGACCACAAGGACGTGCGCCACCCAGCCTCTGTTTGTCACTGCTGCCTCCCTCGGCACGCGCCCTGGCGCGTGCCGCGAACGCAATGCTACGGAACCACGTTGAACGCCGCGTTGACTAGTACAGGCTCGTGCCAAACATCGCCCGCGAACGCTGCGGTGGCCATGTGCGCGCCGGATGGCTCGTCGGTCGGGACATCCCACGCTAGCCCGGCCCAGCCGTCCGCGCCAACGACGGCGGCACCGACAGATGTGCCGTTCACACGGAACTCGATCGTCTTGCCCGGATGGATCACGTAATCCGGCAGGCTGCGGACGTAGGCGCTCAGCGGATGAACGGTGCCGGCCCTGGCGGAGCGAACATAGGGCCAGATGTACAGGTCGCCCTTGTTCGCGGTCAGCCCGCCGGAGCTCGACGAGGCCAAGTAGCCGGCGCCGCGTCGGCCACGCGGTGACGGTACCTGATCCGCGCGGGGAAGGCGGTGGCGTGCCGAAGTAGCGGGGTTAGGGCCGGATCTGGATTGCCGGCGGCAGGGGCCGCGAGCCATCCACCGGGCCGGGCTTGGCCGTCGGCACGATGCTGAGGACGGCGGGTGGGTTGATGCCCGGTTCGGTCTGCAGGCTCACCACGCGGTTGACGCTGACGCTGCCGCCGCACGCGTGGGTCAAGGCCGATCGGCGCAAGAACAGCAGATAGCCGGTAACCGGCAGGTCCCCGACGGTCACGGAGTCGGGCAGCAACTGCTCAACGCCCGACCGCTTCCCGGTGCCGGCGATGTCTGCGATGGCCTGGCGGTAAGGTACCGGGTGGGCCTGTAGTAGCGTCTGCTTCCCATGCGAACTGCAAGGCCGGTCTCGTACCACGGTTGTGCCCCCGTTGGCGCGGATGCGGTCCCAATCTGATGGGCTGAGCGGCGTCCTTGGCGTATTGGAGCCCCTACGCGTTTCGCGGACCAGTTCCACAAGAGCAGTGAGCGCGGCGGGCTGCACCAGCATGGCGTTGCCGGCGCCGTGGCGCTGGAGCGTGATGCGCACGACATGGTACCGGCGTGTGACATAGGCGCCGAAGGCTCTGACCAGGTCGGCATCGGCATCCGGGAGGTGCCAGTCGATCGTGAGGCCGGTGAAGACCTGACTGACTGTGGCGGTGCAGGGCGTGGGCGGGCCACCGGCGACCGGCTCCTGCCCGGCAGCGGCGGCACCGCAGACGAGCAGGGCCATGAAGGCGAACTTGGGCATCGTAGCCCTCCTCGTGCAAGCCGCCGCCCCGGGCCAGCAACAGTGTGGTCCGAGGCGGCAGCGGGTCCGTCTCAGTTACCTGTCTTGTTACCGTCCTGCTTCTGGCGCTTGTCCACGACGGCTACGTCTACCTCAAAGAAGCCGGTGTCCACAGCGGCGATCCGGGTTTCATAGCCCCTGAGGTAGCCGCTGAACGACCTCTTGGGGAAGAAGAGGACGCGGGATAGTGTGGTGCCGTAGGCGATCTCCTCCGTGGGGCGCATGAGCATGCTCATGGTGTTTTGCCGCTGTGTGTCCTTCTGGTCTGGCAGGAAGCGACGCAGGGCAGGGACCAAGAGGTTGGTGACCGAGTCGTTGATGCGGCTCAGGTTCTCGGCCTTGCTGGGGCGCACGGCTCCGACGAAGCTCGCCAACGTGGTCCCGAAGTCCAGCAGCCTGAACCCGCCTGCCCGCGATGATTCGTACTCGCGGGCGTCGAAGGTGTTGACCATGAGGTCGAACAGATAGGGCCTGTACTTGAATGCGTAGGACTTGGCGCCGGTGGACGGCTCCACCACGACGGGTAGAGTGGCCGTGTACATGGCAGCCACTGGCTGTGCGCCCAATACGTTAGTTACGGTGCAGGCGATGCTGAGGGCGCGGGCGACCGATTCTTTCGGTGAACCGGCGTGGAGCGTCGCACCAACCCTCCGTAAGTCGTCGTCACTTACCTCGGTGGCAGAGTCCGGAGTATTTGCATCGTTTAGTTTTAGTAGTTTCATGTCAATTTTTGTCACAGGTACCACTTTGCCGTCCTTGTCGGCGAAGTGGATGACTAGCGGTCGTCGTTCACCGGCCCTCAGGGAGAGTATGCCGGTGCCACCGGCGCTGACGGAGGCCGTGGCAGGAATCCGGATGGGCTCAGGTGTTGCCTGGACCGTCTGCGGTCGCAAGGTCAGGGCGGTCTGGAAGGGTTCGGGGCTGGGCGGGACCCCGCTATCCTGGATATCCTGCTCAGTGACGAGTTCCCATGCGCGGCTACTTGAGGTAACCGGCGCCGAATTTGCCTGGCCCTGATCCACCGACCCGGGGGCGCCCGGCCTGGGTCTTGGTTGTCTCTGCTTGTGTGCGCTGGACCCACCCGGCGCCAACTTCCCCTGGCTACGTTTCTCCAAGAAGACCTTCATCTCGATGGTGTCGCTGAAGGCCAAGATGGACTTGCCGTGGTCCGGGCCCGAGGGGTCCAGACGGTTGAACATGGCCACCTGCATAATGTAGTAGTCGCGTCGGGCTACCTCGCCGAACGCCTTCTCTGCAGTGGCCTCGTCCATCATCTGGAGCCGCACGCCTACCTTGGTAAACCCCGACACTTCCCGGACGGCGACGACAAACGAACGGCTCAGCGTCTCACCGCCGGCCTGTTTGAGCGTGAAGGTCAGCACGACATCGCCCGTCACGAGGCCCGTCAAGCGGTAGGTGATCCCGGTGGCGTTGGCGGGTTTGTCGGCCACGCGCTCCACTCCGATGGCGCCGTCGGGCGTCATAGTCACCACGGGCGGCTCGGCCGGCGGCGCCATGGGTGAGGCCCCAAGGCGCTGGAAGCTCAGGGTCGCCAGGGCCGAACTGCCCTTGATCAGCGCTTCGGGTGCATTGAACGTCATCTCAAGCGCCCTGGCAACGACGACTACCTTGACGCTGCCCTGCTTGATGTATGTCGTCTTGGGATCTTTTGGACCGATCACGATGGAGCCGTCAGCTGTGCTCTGCAGTCCTTTGACAGACCAGGATTGCCCTTTTGCACTAATCTCGCAGTAAGTTCCAGAAGCTTTAGTATTGAGATCAGGTGGATCCTGACTGGTCGGCCAAGCCTCGTTGTACTGATCAGTTAGCTCGGACTTTAAGTCCTTGCTCTCGTCCTCAAGCAGCGAGAGACTGTCGGGTGTGACGGTGACCCGGTACTCGAGGACCTTGACCTTCAGCGTTTGGGTCTGCCCACCCGCGGTAACGGTGATCGACGCCGGCCCATTCACCAGCGTGGCCTTGGTTCCGCTGAGCGTCAGTGTGCCGCTGGCGTCCACCTCAGCGTCAAGACAGGCGTCGTCGGAGACTGCAAGATCGGGAGCATCCTTCAGCCCGGCAGCCTGATACACTTTGGGCTTGCCGACCAGGATACTGGGGGGCGCGTCCGTCAACACGCTCTGAAGACTTGCCACTGAGAAACAGAAGACAGCAATCGAACAAGGCTCACTATTCATAGAGTTAAGTGTAAGTGTGGCGTGTCCCTGGGTAAGAGATGTAGCCAGATGCGACGTCAGCGTGACCGTCACCTCAGACTCACCGGTCTCATTGACTAGCAGGGAACCCTCGGCTGTCACTTTGTCAACACCTGTAACCTTCAGTGCTTCTGTAATCACGGCTGACGTGCTGAGTTTGACTGTCACCTTGTCGCCCATGCTCCAAATCGATACGGGTTGCTTCTGATCCTTCGCGAGGCGCAGACTGGCCTTGCCAATGTTTACCGTGACGTCATCCCCACCTGCGACAAATTTGACACTGCCGGCCATGAGGGCACGCATGGGCAGACTGCCCGAGCCCGCTCCGTCGATCATGAACTGTGGCGGCTGCGTCGGCCAGCTTGGCGCCAGAGGTTTCGAAACTACGCTGGAGGCCCGCCATTGGCGAAAGTCGTCCTGCGGCACGGCGGCGGCGGGCTGTTGGGGGTCCGATGTAAGCGCAACCGCCGTCCCGCTCTGCGCGTTGCTGATCACTAACGTGAACACCTCGCCCGCCTTCACTTGCCCTCCAACGTCACCGTTCGCATTCATGTAGGTCAGTGCGGGGGCTGGCGGCTTCGCGGCGACCTGGCATAGGGCGGGCACCTGAAGTACCGCCAGAAGAGCGACCGCGAAGAGCGACATCCGGAGTCTCGCTACGCTTATGGAAACGGCTCCTTGGGGACCTGGTCGTCGGCCCGGAGTGTGTTCCCGGGCCTTGCCGATGGAGGCCACGCCGTGCGAGCCATCCACCGCGATCACTGCAGGGATCAACCAACGTACAGGTGCAGACATGCGCAGTTCTCCTCGATGCCTCCCGGCATCAGTGTGTACGCTCAGTGTCGCCTGCGCCACCACGCCGGATGCCTTCGGAGCCGCTGCGGCGAGGTGGGGCACTGCTCCCTTGCGGTATCTCATCAGGACTGCTCCCATGGGGTGACGCTGGTGCTCAACAGGCTCTGGAACGGGCCCGTACGGCGGCGCTCCATGACGGCTTGGGTGGGGCGGCGGCGCACGGCGGGAGCGTTCGACGGTGGGCAGGGAGTGACATTGGGTGGGGATACATGACAAGGAGTGAGGCGTACGAGCAGGCTGGCACGAATCAGCGGTGGTAGACCGGTGTGGTCGCGACCGCATTCCTAATGATGGGTTAGGGGTGACTGCCATGCCCAATAGCAATCTCCGGGTCGGCGCCCACATCGGCTTGCAGAGGCAGGGCGACGGTCCAGTAGGTTGATCGACACCGGATAGTAATGCCAACGCCCATGTGGCGCAAGGGGTCTTCGGTGGCTTTTTCCGCATTCTGCGCGCACCGTCGCACCGGACCTGCCGCCCGCCTCTGCAGCCGGCCTCCTCGCCCCGCCCGCCCCCACAGCAGGTACCATGCCTCCACAGTTTCGGCCGCTGGGCCGGGCCGAGGGGAAGGGGATTGCCTACCATGAATCGTCGCGAGTTCATTGGGAGTTCGGCGGTGGCCGTGGGAGCCGCGGGATCGCTGGCGCTGGAGCCTGAGGCCGAGGCGGCCGCCGTGATCCGGGAGGTCTATGAGCTGCGGCACTACCGGCTCAAGCCCGATGCCGCGCCGGCCGGCCTGCTGGACTACTTCGGCCAGGCTCTGGTCCCCGCGGCCAAGCGCCAGGGGCTCGGGCCTGTCGGCGTCTTCGTGGAGCAGAAGCCCTCGGCCGAGCCGACGGTGACGCTGCTGCTGGCCTTCCCGGCCATCGCCGCCTTCTGGGCCTTCGGCGACAAACTGGCGGCGGACAAGGAGTACCAGCGCGCGGGCGAGGCCTACATCGGCGCGCAACCCCAGTCGCCCGCCTATGCGCGCATCGAGAGTTCGCTGGCGGCCGCCTTCACCGGGATGCCCCGCCTGGAGGCGCCGGACACGGCCAAGCCGCGCCAGTTTGAGTTGCGGACCTATGAGAGCCACAGCGAGGCGGCTCACTCCCGCAAGGTCGGCATGTTTAACGACGGTGAGATCGCCATCTTCCGCCGTTGCGGCCTGGCGCCCCCGTACTTCTTGCGCTCGATAACACGTG
>JAPLCQ010000153.1 GCA_026392115.1 Armatimonadota bacterium
GCCGCGCCGCCGCCCAGACCGGCGAGCGGCATAATCCGATCAGCGGCGGTCCACGCCAGTACGCGCGGCAGAAGGCGGCGCCAACCGCAGGCCGAGCTCCGGACGCCCACGGCGCGGAGGGCTCCGCCGAAGAGCATCTTGTAGCCGACGAAGTGCAGAATCTGCCCGGCGACCGCCGCCGCGAGCCAGCCGGCGTGGGCTCGGCCTGCAAGGTTCAACAACTGCGAGGGAGTCACCGGAGCGGTTCGCCACGCCAGCCAGAGACCTGCAGCCAGCGCCGCCGCCGGTATGGTCCAGAGCAGGAAGTGCGTCCGGCGCGGCGCCGGTGCGGTCGTCGTCAACGTTGGAGGTCCTTCCACCAACCGCCCAGAGCGGCCAGAGCCTCGGGCAGACGGGGGTTCCAGACCACCCAGCCGTGCTTGCCGGGCGCCCGCACGAGGCGCGCGGTGACGCCCAGCCGTCCGCACAACCCGGCGAATGCGACCGACTGCGACAGGCTCTGGGCGTCCTCGTCGCCAACCACGATGCAGAAGTGGAGCTCCTTGCGGACGACCGGTGACACTCTCTCAAGCTGCTGCAAGGGCGAGTTCTGCCGCCAGTAGATCCGGTTGTCTCCAAAAACATCCGACGCGTCGGGCCAGGCGTCCGAGACCTCGTACTCGCCGGAGAGCGCCAGGGCGCTCCGGAATCGATCGGTGTGCCTGACCAGCAGGTTGCAGGCGCCATAGGCCCCCTCTGAAACGCCGCAGAGCGCCCAGAACGCCGGGTCCGGCGCCGCCCGGTACCGAGACAATATGAACCTGGGCAGGTCCACCGCGATGGACGTCTCCATGCGGCAACGCCCGTCGGTCGAATCGGCCCACTCCGAACCGGTCTTGTAGTATGGGCCCTTGCCGTTCGCGAGCACGGCGATGCACGGAGGAAGGGCGCCCGATCCGATCGCGGCGTCGAGCACACCCTGAATCCGCCCCTTGGTGATCCAGTCCGAGGCCTCGCCCGGAGAGCCGTGCAGCATGAACACGACCGGGTAGCTTGTCGTCCCGACCGGCAGGTACCCCGGCGGCGTGTAGACGTAGATCCAGCGCGTCTCGGAGAGGGCTTGCGACTGGAATGCCACCTTCTGCATGACGCCCATCCTGGGCGGGAGCGATCCGGCCGCGGCCGCGCAACCCGCCGATCCAAGGGCAACCAGCGCCCACGCGGCGCGGTACGAGATCAGCGCGGGCGGCGCGCAGGCCTGGTGTCGAACTCTCACACGGTTGTCCTTTGTTCGTGACGCACTATCGCGGCGGCGGCCATCGCCGGAGCCGCCCCACCTCCGCCAGAGATACCGCGATCCCCTCCGACCAGAAACTCCAGAAGTGGCCGCCCGGCCGGACGCTGACGATGCATGGAACCTTCAGCCGCTGGAGCGCACCCGCGAACCGGCGGGTCTCGCCTCCATCATAGCCGTCATCCCGTCCGACGGAGAGCACGAAGGCGAAGTCGGCCTTCGGGCTCAGCCCTGCCGCGGTCAGCGCCGGGGTGTAGGCCTGCCACGCCGTTGCGTCTCGGCCGATCAGTGCCCCGGCGTTCGCCGGTTCGACGGAGGGGCGGAAGAAGCCCGAGAGGAGGATGGCGCTCCTGAACTGCCCCGGATGGCGGCAGACCAGGTTGGCGGCGCCGAACGCGCCTTCCGAGAGGCCCCCGACCGTCCAGAGGTTGGGATCGCCGCTCGCGTTGCACCGCTCTCGCAGGTACCGCGGCAGATCCTTCGCGATCCAACTCTCCACCGCTCCGGCAGGTCCAGCGCCCTCTGCGTCCACGTACATGGACGAGCGTCTGGGTCCGCTCCCGCGGCCGTCCGGCATGGCGACGATGCACTCGGGCAGCGATCGCGCCGCCACGAGGCCGTCCACGATCTGGGTGACCCGCCCCTTCGCAAGGAAGTCGATGGGCGCACCGGGAGCGCCGTGGAGCAGGACCACCACGGGAAACCGGCGCCGGGGATCGACCCGGAGGTCCTTCGGCGTGTAGAGCCAGCACTGCCGCGTCGCGCCGCGGCCCATCGACGGCGCCGGGACGGCCACCTCTTCCAGATGCCCCCTGTGCGGCAGCGAAAGGACGAGCCATGTCCAGATTCGGTACTTCAGGGGCTCGGCGACCGGCAGGAGCAGCATCAGGCCCAGCGCGGCGGGCACGCCGAGGCATCCCGCCAACCATCGGGCGGACCTGCGACGCACCGGTCTTCCCGCTGGTTCGCTGCTATTGCTCACCCGGCCTCCCTCTGCTTCAGTACGGGAGTTGGTAGCGTCCGGTGTTACCGGGTCTTCGCTACGGCAGCAGCTTCCCGCGCAGCAGCAGGCCGCCCGCGCGGATCACCGTGCCCTTGTAGCGGTTCGGGTCGAAGCCGGGTTTGGCTCGCTCGGCGTTGACGACGGCGCTCCGATCCGGCTCCGCGGCGTCAATACGGACCGTCACCGTATGCTCGCCGGGAGCCAGGCCGTTCGCCGCCGGGAAGTTGGCCAGCCTGTGGTAGGTGCAGTAGACGTCGAACCGCGAGATCGGGCCTCCCTCCTTGCCGTCCACAGCCACAACCACGCGGCCAGCGTCCGGGCCCATCAGGTCGTAGACGCCCGCGCCGACGCCGTTGAAGCGGAAGGTGAGCGTCTCGCCGGGCGCGCGCGCCTCCCAGATGCCGGGCATGTTGCCGCCGAACCACTTCGCCAGATCCTCGCCGGCGCCGAGTCGCTTCCAGCCGGGGCTCACCATGGCGGCCTGCACCGGCGCCAGCGTGGCGTCCTCCCAGTTGTCGGCGTTCATCGGCTTGCCCAGGGCGTGCGGCTTCGGCTTCGCGCCGGAGGCCCATTCCTCCAGCGCGCCCTGCACGATCTCGGCGTAGATGGCGTGCCCGGCGTCCAGCGGGTGGACGCGGTCATGCGAGAAGACGATGCGCCCTTTGGGGTCGGGCTTCGGCGCACCGCCGGCGTCGAACTCCGGCGCGATGACGAGCTTGTCGTCGCGCTGCATCTCGGCGATGCGCAACGCCACGTTGATCGCCGGGATGCCGTACCGCTCCGCCACGCGCTCGTCGGCCGAGGCCGAGGGCGGGCAGACCCCGCGCTGGAGGGGCGCCTCGAAGCCGTTGACGAAGGTGTAGACGAAGCAGATGTCCGCGGCCGCGTTGGCCCGCCACGTCTGCCGGACGATGCCCTCCATGGTCCGCACGATCTGGTCGGGCGGCGCGCCGCCGTCGTTCACGGCGAACTCCACGAAGACCAGATCCGGCTTGTGGCTCAGCACATCCTGCCCGCACCGGTAGGCCGCCAGGTCGGAACCGGTGCCGCCGATGGTGGCGTTGACCTCCTCCACGTTCGCCGCCGGCCAGCGCTTGCGGAACCACTCCAGCGTCTTCACGCGCCATCCCGGCGCAGCGGTGATGCTGCCGCCGAAGTAGGCCACGCGCACCGGCTTCCCGGCGTTCAGCTTGGCCAGCGCATTGGGCAACCCGCCGCGCCGGACGGTGAGCCGGGCGGGCGCCTCGGCGGGCGCCGGGGCCTGGGCAACGGCCACCGATGCGGAGACGAAAAGCAGACCGGCAAGGCAGATCGTGTTCATGGCTGGACCTCCGGGCGCGCGGGAGCGTGGTTACACGGAGGATTGTGGCACGCCGCGTCGCAAAGGCATCGCTCCAGGCAGCGCCGTTGCAGCGGGCGGGTTGGTCACTCGCCCAGCGCCAGGATCGCCTGGTCTGCCGTGACGCGCGGCAAGCGGGGCATCAGGCGGCGACTTCCAGGGCTGTCACGCTTACCACTCGCGGCTTCGGGATTTCCTCGCCGCGGCTCTGCCGCTCCTGTATGTGCAGGGCCACTGCATCGCGGATGTTCGCGAGCGCCTCTTCGTAGGTTTCGCCCTGCGTGTAGCAGCCTTGGAAGGTCGGGCACTCGGCGTAGAACCCGTCATCGTCCTGTTCCACGATGATCGGCATCACATAGGTCATTGGGCTCTCCTCAGGCTGCACCGTTCCGCATCGTGATCTGCGCGGATGGCTCATTGTACTTCCCCCGCCGCCGCTCCGGGTATCCATGGACATTGGCCGCCGCGCATTGGACCAGCTCGGTGGCCAGGTTGGCGAGGCCCGTCGCCAGGTCGACCCTGTCGGGCGAGGCGGGAAGGGCGCGAATCTCAAGCGCAACCCGGCGAGTCGCGGTTCCGCGCTCGGCGTCGGGCAGCGCGCGCATCCCGCCCAGCTTCTTCAGGATCGCCTGCCTGTCGGCCTGCCCCGTCGTATTCACCGCCGCGTCTGCCACAATGGGTCGCCGAAGCCGGGGCGTGGGCGCGCATCGTTGCGGGCCGGGCGCGCGGCGCGGCGAGGGGAACCTATGCACCTGGTATGGACCGTTGGTCTGCTTGCGGCGACCGCCGCGATGGGAGGATGCGCCGTGGAGAGCTATGCCGCTGGTCTGGAGGCGCAGATCCGCAAGACGCCCGCCGGTCCCGCGCTCTATGTGAACTGCAAGCCGATGACGCCCAGCGTGCTGTTCGTGAACCTGCACGATGTGGCCGACCCGGTCCACACCCCGCTGCAGCTCGGCGAGGTGGAGGCGGCGGGGCGACATGGCGTGACCATCGTCTCGCTCACCATCGGCACGCCCTGGCCCGCCGAAGGTGAGACGCCGGATTATGCGGGCGCCGCCGACCAGTGGATCGAGATGGCGCTGAAGGCCAACCCCGGGGCGTTGCTCATCCCGCGGATTCTGACCACCGCGCCGTCCGACGCCTGGTTCGCCGCCCATCCGGACGAGCGTATGCTCTATGACGACGGCGCGCGCGGCCTCCCCAGCGTCCACTCCCAGGCGTGGCGGCGCGATGCGGCCCTGCACGTCGCAGCGCTGGTGCGCCACCTGGAGGCCAGGTTCGGCGACCACATCCTCGCCTACCACCCCAGCGGGCAGCATACGGGCGAGTGGTTCTACGACCGCATGTGGGAGGGGCGCACCGCGAGCTTCGAGCCGCCCGCCGCCCCGGCGTTCCGGGCGTTCCTGCAAGCCCGGTACCGCGGCGATGCGGCCCTGCGGCGCGCGTGGGGCGACCCGGCGGCGACGCTGGAGACGGCCATGCCGCCGGGCAAGGCCGAGCAGACGCGGGCCGACCAGGGCGCCTTCCGCGACCCGGCCGGCCAACGGCAGGCCATCGACTTCGACGAGTTCCGCAACACCGAGATGGCCGACACCGTGGCCCTGCTCTGCCGCGCCATCAAGCAGGCCGCGCCCAGGAAGCTCACGGTGGCCTTCTATGGCTACCACTTCGAGCTGGCGCCCGCGCAGGCCGGTATGTCAACCAGCGGCCACCTGGCGCTGGGGCGGTTGCTCCGGTCGCCGGATGTGGATATCCTATGCTCGCCGGTGAGCTACTGGGACCGGGGCATCGGCGGGGCCGGCTACTTCATGGCGCCCATCGACTCCATCCAGCTGCACGGCAAGCTCTGGCTGGTGGAGGACGACACCCGCACGCACCTGTCGCCGCCCGACGCGGGCTACGAGCGTCCGGTGGACTTCCGCCAGACGCGGGGCGTCCTGGCGCGCAACTTCGCGCACGTCGCCACCCGGGGCACGGCGGTCTGGTGGATGGACCTGCCGGGCCAGGGCTGGTTCGCCGGCGACGAGATGTGGCAGTACCTGGGCACGCTGGACCGGGCCTATACGGAGGCGCTGGCCAAGCGCGGCCCCTACCGCCCGGAGGTCGCCGTCGTTATCGACGAGCGGAGCCCGCTCTTCGGAGCGCCCAACGACCGCGTCAATATGCCGCTGCTCTACCTCTTCCGCGCCCAGTGGTACCGGATCGGTGCGCCCACGGGCATCTACCTGCTGGAGGACCTCCTCTCCGGCAAGACGCCGCCCGCCAAGCTCACGATCATTCTGAACGCCTTCCGGCTCACTCGGCGGCGAAGTGGCGGTGGCATCGAAGCCCGTGGGCGAGGGACTGAGCGTCTACTCAGGAGCCCTCGTGCTACCGGCCGGCATGCTGCGCGAGCTGGCTCGGAAGGCGGGCGTCCACCTCTACAGCGAGCAGGGCGACGTCGTCATGGCCGGCGGCGGATGGGTGGCGCTCCATGCCACCGAGTCGGGCACGCGCACGATCCGGCTGCCGCGGGCGGTGGCCTGCCGCGACGCCGTCACGGGCGAGGCCCACCCCCCTGCGACGACGCTCTCGTTCGAGATGCAGAAAGGCGATACCAAGCTGCTGCGGCTGTAGCCGGCGGCGCCGTCCGCTCGGGTAGGCTCTCAGGGGTCGCGCTGCACCGGCGCGACCCCTACCCCGCATACCCGGAGAACCCCGCATGAGCGCCTCGCCGCACGACCGCATCCCGCTGAACGGCCGCTGGAACCTGAGCGGCTGGCTGCGCCACTATTGGCGGCTGCAGACCACCATGGAGATCGACAGCCCCACGCTGCCCATGATCCCCACCGTGCCCGCCGACGTGCCGGGCAGCGTGCATGGCGCCCTGCGGGAGGCCGGCGTGATCCCGGACTGGAACGACGCGCTGGCCTCCTACCAGTCGGAGTGGATCAACAACCGCGAGTGGATCTATGATCGCGAGGTCACCATCCCCGAGGAGTGGGCAGGGCGCGAGGTGTGGCTCGCATGCCAGGGGCTCGACCACTCCGGCTTGGTCTACCTCGACGGCGCCCTCGTGGGCGAGTTCGAGGGCGCCCTGGTGAGCCACCGGTTCCGCCTCGGCGAGGCCGCCAAGCCGGACCGGCGGCAGAAGCTGAGCGTGGTCTTCCACCAGTCGCCGCAGCTCGACGCGCAGATGGGCTACTGCTGCCGGACCGACCACCTGAAGCCCCGATTCAACTACACGTGGGACTGGATGGCGCGGGTGGTGAACGTGGGCATCTGGGACGACATCGCGCTGGAGGCCACCGGCGGCGCGCGGCTCGAGCGGGCGCTTGTCTCCGCCGACCTGGACGCCGACCTGTGTACGGGCCGCCTGCGAGTGGAGGCCGAGGCCCCAGGCGGCGCCTCGCTGCGGCTGACGCTGACCGCGCCCGACGGAGCCGAGCACTGGCAGTCCGAAGCGCCCCTGGCCGACGGTCGCCTGAAGACCGGCTTCGCCGTGCCCGGCGTGCTGCCGTGGCAGGTCAACGGCCTCGGCGACCAGCCGCTCTACACGCTGGCCGCGCGGCTCATCGACGCCTCGGGCGCCGTGTCCGACCGGCGCGAATGGACGCTGGGCTTCCGGCGCCTCGTCTGGGAGCCCACGGACGGCGCGCCCGAGGGCGCCTACCCCTACCTGCCCGTCATCAACGGCCGGCGCGTCTTCCTTCGAGGGGCCAACTGGGTGCCGCTCTCGCCCTGCTACGGCGACGTGGGCGAAGCCGATTACCGCCGCCTGCTGCAGCTCTACCGCGACATGAACGTGAACATGCTGCGCATCTGGGGCGGGGGCATCCTGGAGAAGGAGGCCTGCTACCGCATCGCCGACGAGATGGGCATCCTGCTCTGGCAGGAGTTCCCCTTCTCCTCCGCCGCGCTCAGCAACACGCCGCCGGACGACGACGCGAGCATCGCCGCCATGCGCGGCCTGGCCGAGGACTGGGTGGAGCGGCGCGGACACCACGCCTGCCACGCGCTCTGGGACGGCGGCAACGAAATCACCTACGGGTCGCATCTGGACCGCGAGATGATCCCCATCGACGACCGCCACCCCATGATCGCCATGTTCAAGGAGGTTGTGGAGCGGGACGACCCCGGCAAGCTCTTCCTCCCCTCCAGCCCCAGCGGGCCCTGCTTCTTCGTGAAGCCCGAGAACATCGGCAAGGGCCTCCACCACGACACCCACGGCGGCTGGGGCATCGTGCCCAGCGGCGCCTTCTATGCCGCCACCAACGCCGACGACTCCATCATGCGGAGCGAGGTGGGCGTGCCCGCGCTGGCGCACCTCGAAACGCTGCGGCGCTACGCCGCCGGCCGCCCCATCCTGCCTCTGGACCCGAGTTGCAGCTACTACCGCAACCACGGCGGCTTCTTCTGGCGCATGGATCCCACGCTGCAGGAGTTCGGTCTCGCCATGCCGGCCGGCGAGCAGGAGTTGGAGCGCCTGGTCGGCCTCTCGCACTTCCTCCAGGCCGAGCAGTACCGGACCATCGTGGAGGCGGTGCGGCGGCGGGCCTTCGCGTCGTCGGGCGTGCTGCTCTGGATGGGCCACGACGACTTCTCGTGCGTGATGAACAACTCCTTCATCCAGCTCGACCTGGGCCTGAAGCCCGCCTACTGGGCCCTGCGCCGCGCCTTCGCGCCGGTGGCGCTGTCGCTGCGGCACGAGAGCATCACGCAGGCGCCCGGCAAGGCCATGGACCTGCGGCTCTTCGCGCACAGCGACGGCGAGCCGGCAGAGGTGGCGATCCGCGCCCGCGTCCGCACCCTGAGCGGCGAGACGATGGCCACGCACGAGGCCCATCTGCGGCTGGAGACGGTGGGTTCGCAGCAGGTTCTCGCCATCAGTGATCCGGCGCCTGACGCGCCTGAGGGCGTCTTCGCGGTCGAGATGGAGTTGGCCCGGCAGGGCGCCGAGCCGTGGCGGAGCGTGGTCCTCTTCACGCAGCAGGGCGGCGAGCACCCTCTGGCGCCGCTGGCCGCGCTGCCCACGACGACGCTGGCGGCCGAGGAGCGAGGCGGCGTGGTGACCGTGACCAACACCGGTACGGTGGCGGCGATAGGTGTCCACCTGCGCACCCAGCCGATCGCGCCGGGCACGCCCGTGGGCTACGAGGTCGTCTTCCCCGGCGAGCAGGTCCAACTGCCCGCGCCGGGCGAGGCATGGAGCGCGGCGGCGCTGAACGCGGGGCAGGGGCCATCGACAACGGCCCGGTAGCGCGTGGACAAGGTCAGAGGCGGAGGGACGGTGTTGACCGTGCTGACCTTACTGACAACGGCCCGGTAGCGCCGGTCGTCGCCACGGGAGTACCATGGAGGCATACCTGCCCCACTTGTGGAGGAACCCGCCCATGCTGCTTGCCACCCTTGCCGCCGCGGTCTGTCTGGCCGCACAGGCGCCGGGCGCGCCGGTCCAGTTGACCGTGCGCGCCGACCAGCCCGGCGCGGCTGTGCCGAAGTCGCTCTACGGCATCTTCTTCGAGGAGATCAACCACGCAGGCGACGGCGGCATCTACGCCGAGTTGGTCCGCAACCGGTCGTTGGAGGACGCCCAGACGCCCGAGGCCTGGTCGCCGGTCTCCGAGGGCGGCGCGGCCGCGCGCATCTCGCTGGATCGCTCGAACCCGGTGAACGCCGCCTCGCCCACGTCGCTCCGGGTCGACATCACCGGGTCCGGCCGGGGCGGCGCCGCCAACGCGGGCTACTGGGGCATCGCCGTCAAGGCCGGCGCGCGATACCGCTACGCGCTCTATGCCTGGGGCGATGCGCCCGACGTGCGCGTGGGTCTGGAGAACGCCGCCGGCCGCGGCTACGGCTCCGCCGCGCTGAAGGGCCTCGCGGCGGGCCCGCGGCTCTTCGAAGGCGAACTCACCGCCTCGGCCACGGACCCCGCCGCGCGCCTCACCATCACGGCCACGGGACCGGGCACGATCTGGCTGGACTGCGTCTCGCTGATACCGGTCGATACCTGGAAGGGGCGGCGCAACGGCCTTCGCAAGGACCTGGCCCAAATGCTGGCCGACATGCGCCCGGCCTTCATCCGCTTCCCCGGCGGCTGCTTCGTCGAGGGCGACCGAATGGCCAACGCCACGCGGTGGAAGACGACCATCGGTCCCATCGCCGAGCGGCCGGGCCATCGGAACCTCTGGGGCTACCGGTCCACCGACGGCCTCGGCTACCACGAGTACCTGCAGATGTGCGAGGACCTTGGCGCGGAGCCGCTGTTCGTCATCAACTGCGGCATGGCCCACGCCGATATCGTGCCCATGGACCGCATGGGCGAGTTTGTTCAGGATGCGCTGGACGCGCTGGAGTACGCCAACGGACCCGTCACCACGAAGTGGGGCGCCCTGCGCGCGGCGGCGGGCCATCCCGCCCCCTTCAACCTGCGCCTGCTCGAGGTCGGCAACGAGAACGGCGGCCCGGCCTACGAGGAGCGCTTCGCCCTCTTCCACGACGCCCTGAAGAGGGCCTGGCCGCAGGTGAAGCTCATCTCCAACGTCCCGGTCGCCTCGCGGCGGCCCGATATCGTGGACGAGCACTCCTACTCCAACCCCGACTGGTTCGTGGCCGGCGCCACGCACTTCGACAAGTACAAGCGCACCGACCCGCCGATCTACATGGGCGAGTACGCCGTGACCCAGGGCTGCGGACAGGGCAACCTGACGGCGGCCGTGGCCGAGGCGGCCTTCATGGTCGGCATGGAGCGCAACAGCGACCATGTGGTCATGTCGTCCTACGCGCCGCTCTTCGTGAACGTTAACAACCGCGCATGGAACCCCGACGCGATCGTCTACGATGCGGCGCGTTGCTTCGGCACGCCCTCCTACCACGTGCAGGCGCTCTTCGCGGCCAACCGGCCCGACCGCCTCCTGGGCGTGACGCTGAAGGCGCCGCGGCCGGCGGCGCAGGCACGGACCGGAGCCGTCGGCGTGGGCGCCTGGGACACGGCGGCCGAGTTCCGCGACGTGACGGTGACCTCCGGTCGGGCGCCGCTCTACCGGGACCGCCTTGCCTCCGACGCGCTGCAGGGCTGGCGGCTGGTCCGAGGCGATCAGGGCGCGCAGGGCCGCTGGAGCGTGGCCGACGGCGGCATCCTGCGGCAGGAGAGCCGCGACCTGGGCGCGCGGCAGGTGGTGGGCGACCCAACGTGGGGCGACTACACGCTGCGGCTGAAGGCGCGCAAGGTGGCCGGGGCCGAGGGGTTCCTGATCCTCTTCCACGCCCGCGACGATGCCAACTGGTACTGGTGGAACATCGGCGGATGGGGCAACGCCCGCCACGCCATCGAGAAGTGCACCGGCGGCGCGAAGACCACGCTGGGCGAGCCGGTGGCAGGAGGAGTGGAGGCCGGCCGCTGGTATGACATCCGCATCGAGCTTGAGGGCGCCCGCATCCGCTGCTTCCTCGACGGCAAGCTGATCCACGACTTGGAGGATGCCGCCACGACCGACGTGGCGGCCACGGTCGGCCGCATGGATCGATCCGGCGAGATCGTGGTCAAGCTCGTCAACGCCTCGCCCGAGGCCCGGACTGCCGAGGTGCGGCTGCAGGGCGTGAAGTCAGTAGCGGCGCGGGGCACGGCCACGGTGCTCACGTCGGCCGACGGCAACGACGAGAACAGCTTCGCCGAGCCGCGCAAGGTGGCGCCGCGCACCGAGGTCGTCAGCGGCCTCAAGCCCACGTTCACCCGCCGCCTGCCTCCGAGGTCGGTAACCGTGCTGCGGGTCAAGGCGCGGTAGCCGGGACGGACGGTGTGGGACGGATGGGACCCATGCGAACGGTCCCGTCCGTCTGACCGTCATCTCCAGCCCTTGAGCAGGCGCAGGATTTGCTGCCGGCGCTCCGGGTCGGGGTGCTTGCGGGCTTCCCGGCCCGCGGTCTTCAGCAGCCGCGACCGCGCACGGGCGTCGGCCCCGCGTTGCAGCAGGCAGCGGACGCGGGCCGGGCTTCCGCGGGAGACGGCAAGCAGCAGGGGCGTCATGCCCATGCGGTCGCGGGCGTTCACGTTGGCGCCGGCGGCCAGCAGGATCTCGACCGCCTCGGTGGCATCGCCGTACGAGTAGCCGGCCGCGAACCGGCTGGCCGACATCGCCTCGATACCGTCCGGCATCTCCGGCATCTCGATCCCGAAGTGATCGCGAGCCACGGTTCGGATGTCGATGCCCCGAATGCGCTCGCTCGCCGCGTGCATCGGGAAGGCCTCCGGCGCCGAGGCGTAGAAGAGCGCGGTCCGGCCCTGGCGGTCCCTGGCCTCCAGCGGCGCCCGCGCCTTCAGCAGGACCCGCAGGGCGTCGGTCGCGCCCGCCTCGGCGGCCGCCATCAGCGCCGTCAGGCCGTCGCGCGTTGCGGCTCGGACATCCGCGCCCGCGGCCAGCAGCGCCTCGACCTGCGCCGCCGCGCCTGCCCTGGCCGCCTCCGTGAGCGGGGCGCCGCCACCCTCCGCTTCGGGCGGGTTGACCGACGCTCCCGCCTCAATCAGCGCCTGGATCGCGTCCGGGTCGCGCTGCGACGCCAGCGCCGTGTCGCCGATCTCGTCGCGCATCTGTACGTCGGCGCCGCGGGCAAGAAGAAGGCGAACGCCCTCGGCGCTCCTGGCGCACATGAGCGGGGTGCAGCCGTCCACATCCTGAGCGTTGGGGTCGGCGCCGGCGTCCAGCAGGAGGCGCATGGCCTCCGACTGATCCGAACCTGTGGCGGCATGGAGGGGCGTGTCGCCGGTACTGGTGATGTCGACCGTCGCGCCCAGCTCCAGGGCGGCGCCGATCATCCCGAAGTCGCCCTTCTCGGCCACGTCCTTGAGCACGGAGGATCCGGCGCCGTCCACGTGGTTCAAGTCGGCGCCCGCGCCCACGAGCAGGCGCAGGACATCCACAGTGGCGGCGAAGTTCACGGCAGACGACGAGACGTGGTTCACGGCGTGGAGGTCCGCGCCGCGCGCCAGCAGCACGGCCACGCAGGCTACGGCGCCGTTCTCTGCCGCCGCCATCAGGGGCGTCCCGCCGAACTCGTCGGCTGCGGCCAGGTCCGCGCCCTGCTCGATCAGCCAGGCCATGCACCGCGCGCTGTCATTCAAGGTGGCGCAGGTCAGGTTCGTTTCGGAGCAACGGCCCCTGTCGGCGAGGAGGGCGCCCGCCCGCAGGAGCGCCTCCGCCATCGCCACGTCGCCGACGGCCAGGGCGAGGAGCCACGGCGTCCGCTCCCACCAGTCGCGGGCGGCCAGGTCGGCTCCACGGCGCAGCAGATCGGACACCTCGTCGAGGGACCCCAGCGCGATGGCGTGATGGAGCGGCGACCATCCGAGCTGCCCGGCATCCGCGCCGGCCTCCAGGAGCAGCTTGATCGTCTCGAAGCGTCCGAGGTGCGACGCGACGCGGAGCGGGGACTCGCCGTAAGACGTCACACCGGAGGGATGGGCGCCGGCGTCGAGGAGCATCCGCACCACCCGCAGGCCCTCGTCCCGCCGCCGCAGGTTGGAGTGGTAAACGGCGGTCACGATCGCGCCGTAGCCCTGGCTGCTCTGGTATGCGGCGTCGGCGCCGGCGTCAAGCAATCCGCGGACCCACTCGGGCCGGAGCGAGCCCGCCGCCATGGCCAGGGGCGCCTTCTCCAGCATGGAGGCGACGGCGTTCGGGTCGGCTCCGGCGCCGATGAGCAGGTCCAGCATCTCCGTGCCCGCGCGGGCGTCGCCGGCCGCGATCATGAGCGGCGTTCGATCCTGCTCATCCCGCGCGTCCGGCGGCACGCCGCGCTTGAGCTGCCGCGCGACGCCCTCCAGGTCGCCCCTGGCGGCGGCGTAGTGGATCTGGGCGCTCTGCATATCTTGTCCTTGCGGCCCCGCGCAGCCCACCGGGCCGGCGGGGCCGCTTGTGTCCCTATGCCAGCGTCACCGCCAGCGTCCTGCCCGCCGCCACATCGACCGGCTTGGCGAGGGTGATCTCGACCATGCCGTCCACGATCCTGTGGCTCTCCTCCAGCCGCTTGCCGGCGCAGGTCACGGAGACCGTGCGAACCGCGCCCGCGGCGGCCAGCCGCAGGGTGGAGACCTTCAGCACGCCTTCCACCACGCGAATCTCGTTCCGCCGGCCCGCGGCGGTGCGGGTCTGGCGAAGGGAGCCCCAGCCCGCGGCCGCCACGAAGGGCGCGCGGAACTTCTCCGGCGTCCAGCGCGGCGCGAACTCCACGAGGCCCGCCGGCGCGTCGGTCCGCCAGCCGCTGAGGGCGAGCAGCATGGACCAGGAGGACATGGCCCGTGCGTAGTGGCCGCCGCACTCGATCTCGTTCCACGGGTTGCGCGGGATGGGAGCGCGGGGCACGCCGTCGTACCGGTCGCGGGCGGCCTTGGCAACGGCCATCCCCTCGCTAACGAGCCCCTCGTACATCAGGTGCGCGGCGACCTGGTACTCGATGCCGGTCCAGACCTCGTCGGAGTAGAGCATGACGTGCGGCGGCCGCCCGCCCTTGGGCCAGGTGACGATGATGAGGCCCTTGTCGCGGTCGCCGGCGAAGGCGCGGGGGATGTGCTTCCAGCCCGTGAGGTCGCTCTTCCAGTTGTGGCGGAAGACGGCGCTGAGCGCCGACTTCACCTTGTCCTCGGGCAGGATGTAGCCGAGCCCCAGCTGGTGCGCCCACCACTGGCCGATGAGCTGGTCGGACATGCAGCCCGGTCCCACTTCGCCGGGCATGCCTTCGTAGCCGGGCAGGTTCTGGCGGAAGTACTCGCCGTCCCAGCAGAGCTCCACCTGGCGGGCCCGGCCCCGCTCGAAGACGCCTCGGAACCTCTCCGCCGTCCTCAGGTCGCCCACCCGCTTGGCCCACTCCTCGCCCGCCCTCAGCGCGGCCAGGTAGTAGCCGGAGATGAAGGTGGTGACGCCGTGGAGCGCCTCGTCGTAGGTGTTCCACTGGTCGTCCTCGAGGACGCCGTTCGGTTCGCCGTCCGAGGTGGCCTCGTCGCGGCTGATCAGGTACTCAACGGCGCGCTTGATATGCGGCCACTGCTCCAGCATCCACGCCTCGTCGGGGCAGTTCAGCGCCTCGCGGTAGGCCTTCAGGATGCAGGAGGCGTGGCCATCGGCGAAGGGCTGCTCACCGGTGGGGCGGGGCGGCGAGGGGACGTCGGTGCGGTTGTTGACGCCGCCGTCGGGCCGCTGTTGGTGCTTGTAGTCGATCTTGCGCATGACGCGCGCCAGGTCCGGGAAGAGGCGCGAGAGCGACTGCTCATAGCCCCAGACGTGGGTGCAGGTGGGCTGGCAGCAGCCGTTGGAGCCCTCCCAGCCGAAGAAATCGCCGTTGGCGATGCGGAACGTGATGCCGATATGGCGGCTGATGGCTGCCTGCGAGGTGAGGCAGTCGAGCATCCAGTAGGGCAGCGTCGAGTCGTAGAAGGCGTCGCGGAAGCCCCGCGTGCGCTGCGCCATGGCGGCATGGCCGCGGCGGACGGCTTCCTCGAGCTTGGCGATGCTGGGCCACCGAACCGAGTAGTGCGTCCCCATGGGCGCGCCGGCCGGGTTGTACTTGTTCGGGTAGCGCCAGACCAGCGCGAAGACCGCCTCGGCGGAGGCGCCCGGAACCAGCTCGACCCGCGTGGAGAGGGCGCCGTTCACGGTGCGCCCCTGCGGCGTGGGCTCGGTGCGGCCGCCCCGGGCTTCGAACTGGCCGTCCGCGGCGAACCGGGTCCACGCCTCGCCCCAGTCGCCGCAGGACGCGGCGGCGGTGCTGCCGGGGTTGAGCGCCAGCAGCGTCAGCTCGCCGGAGCCGGGCGCGCCGGGATGGCGGCCGGCCGGCGGCGTGTAGGCCGCGCCGGTGAGGGCGCAGAGGTCGCGGTAGGCGCGCTGGCGGGCCTCGACGTTCTGCAAGTCGTTGGGATCGGCGATGCGCGCCAGGAGCACGGCGACGCGGCCCTTGCCCAGCGGCCGCGTGACCATGTGCGCGCCATTGGGCGCGGCGGCCTCCGTAGCGTCGGACCGAAGCGCGGCGCCGGCCATTCGGAGCTTGGGGCGGCCGTCGGGCAGGGCGCCGTCGGCCGGCAGTCCGGCGAAGCGGGCCGGCAGGAGCGTGGAGAGCGCCTGGAGCGCCTCGGCGGAGCCGGGCATATCGGTGAACTCGATCTGGTCCACGTTGATGTGGCCCCAGCCGCCGGTGTCCTCGTCAGCGATGACGATGCGCGCCTCCTTGCCGACGAACTCGCGCACGTCCCAGGTGACCATCTCCAGCCGCTCGCTCTCCCTGCCCGACGCGGCGCGGACGGTCTTGCCGGCCACCTGCAGCCGCACCTGCGTCGTCGGCCTGCTCCCGCCGCCGACGAGCATGCGGATGAAGGCGCGCTCGACCGTGAAGGGCTTGCTGGTGAGGCGTCCCGTGGAGGTGTCGGCCTTGAGGAAGGTGTTGACCAGCCGCTTGCCCATGAAGCCCGAGACGTGCTGCTGGCCCGGCAGCGTGCCCGCGGCGGGCTCCGCGCCGAAGGCGTCACCCTCGATGGTCCAGTTGCCGTAGCCCGACTCGAAGTCCTCGAAGACCACCGGCGGCTGCACGCGCTCGGCGCTGAACTCCTTGCCCTGCGTGGCGGCGGCGTAGGCCCCGAGCAACGGCTGGAGCCCGCCGGAGAAGAGAACCAGGGCGCCGGCGGCGGCGGCCGACGCGCAGATGCGGACCATGGCGGGGTTCACGTCCGCCGAGACGTCCTCCAGCCAGACGACGGCGTCGGAGAGGTCGCCGCCCGCGGCCATGGCCTCCTGCAGCGCCTCAAGCCCGAAGAGCCGAAACCCCTCGGGACGGTCGGCGAAGGGCAGATCCAGGGCGCTCGTGTTCAGCGACGTGAAGACGCGCCGCGGCTTGTCCAGCGTGGGCTTCGCACCGGTTCGAGCCGACATGCGGAGGGCGGCGCCCTGCTTCGTGACCGAGGCCTCGTTGACGTTTCCGCCGTAGCGCGGATGCTCCAGGCCCTTGGGCGCGCCGTCGGCCTCGTAGCCCACGGGGTTCTGCATGAAGGCGGCCAGGTCCACGGTCTGGGCGCTCCGACCGCGGTTCCGCATACGGAAGGTGAAGAGGGCCAGCGGCATGGACGAGAAGTCCGTATCCAGCGGCGCGAAGGGTGTCATCGCCTCCAGCTCGACCTGCACGGGCAGAGCCGGGTCGACGAACTTGAGCCGGGCGATGGGGTACTCGCCGCGCATCTCGATGGCCTTCACCCTGGGCCAGCCGGGTCCGCCGGCGGTCTGCAGCAGGCGCGCGGTTTTGCCGCACCGGATACCGAAGGTGAAGGCGACCTCGCCGTCGCGCAGGGTGTTGAAGAGCTGCCAGGTGGTCAGTTGGCCGTCGGCGCCGATCTCGAAGTTGCCGGTTCCAATGCCGCCGAGGTGCATTCGCGCGTCGGTGTGCTTGCCGGAGAGGTAGACGCGGGGCTTGTCGGGCTGCAGGGCGGCCTTGCGCCACTGGGCCACTTCCTGCTCGGTGACGGGCGGGGGAGCGGCCGCGGCGGAGGCGCCCACGGCCAGCCCGGCGATGCCGATGAACTCACGGCGGGAGACGTCCGACACGGGTACGCACGAACCGGCGCAGTTGCACTTGCGCTTCATGGGCTGGCCTCACTGGTGATGGATTGCCGCGAAGTTCGACGCCGTGGGGCGCGGTTCCTGCGCGGATCGCCCGCGCGGATATACTGGAGGCAGGCCGCCGCGTCGGTAACGCTCTGCCGGCGGCCGTCTTGAGGGCACTCCACATGTCCATGGCGCCAACCGAAGCCCCATCCGGCCGATCGAGCCACCGCGCGTGGGCGTCGGTGCGGGCCCTGGGCCGCGAACTGCGGGACGACCTCCTCTCGCCTCGCCTGATCGGGGCGCTGGGGATGGGCGGCGCGGTCTTCCTCGTCAACCTCGTGGCCTCGGTGGCCAATATCAGCATGATCTTCGTCGGTCCGCTGGCCCCGTACCGACCCGCCGGCGCGGGCATGGCGGCGGCCGGGGCGCTGGCCATGGCGGTGGCGGCCTCGCTGAGCAGCGGCATCCGCACGATGGTGCTGAAGCCGCAGGAGCTGCCCGGCGTACTCCTGGCGTCGGTGGCGGCGTCCATGGCGGGAGGCGTGGGAGCGCGGGCCGCGGCATCGGCGGGCGGCGGGCGCGAGCTCTTCGTCACCGTCACGGCGGCCATGATGCTCACCACCCTGGCCACCGGCATCCTCTTCCTCGTCGGCGCCCGGTTGCGGTTGGCCAACCTGGTCCGCATCGCGCCCTACCCCATCGTGGGCGGTCTGGTGGCGGGCGCGGGGTGGCTGCTCCTGCGGGCGAGCATCACCGTGATGTCGGGCCCGGCGCCCGGAACGGCGTCGCCGACGGGCTACTTCGAGCCCCGCACGGCCATGCTCTGGGCTCCGGGGGTGGTCTGGGCGCTGGCGACCTACGCCATGGTGACCCGCCGCCCGCACTGCCTCGTCATGCCCGGTGCCTGCTTGCTCATGATCGGCCTGTTCCACCTCGTGGCGGCTTCGGCGGGGGTGGACATGGCGGAGGCCCGGCGGCTGGGCTTCCTCATGGCCCCGTTCCCGTCAGGCGCCGTCTGGCCCGCGCTGCACTTCGCGGACATCGCCCTCGTGCGCTGGGACCTGCTCGGGCGGCATGCGGTCGAACTGGCGGCCGTGCCGCTCCTGACCATGGTGAACATGCTCTTCGCCACGGGCGGACTGGCCGACATGGCCCAACGCGACGTGGACCTGAACCACGAGATGGCCTCCAGCGGCGCGGCGAACCTGCTGGCGGCCGGGACCGGGTGCCAGGCGGGCCACGTCGCCATCGGCCTCACCTACCTGGGCATCAGGACGCGCACCGAGACCCGCCTGACCGGCCTCGTCTCGGCGCTCCTCCTGGGCGTTGCGCTCGTCTTCGGCGGCTCGGCGCTGAACGGCGTGCCGAACGCCCTCTACGGCGGCTCCCTCATGCTGACCGGCATGCTCAACGCCGGCGACTGGCTCGTGGCGGGCCGGCGAAGGATGCCGACCGCCGACTACCTGCTCATGGTGGCGGTCTGCGCCGTGGTCTGTTTCATCGGGCTCATGCAGGGCGTCCTCGTGGGGCTGGTCGTCGCCGTGATCCTCTTCGTCGGGCGCATCAGCCGGGTGCCGCTGCTGCGAAGCTCGGGCACATGCGCCACCGTGTGCAGCCGGCGCGAGCGGCCCGCTCCCCGGCGGCGACTTCTGCGGACCCACGGCGAGCAGGTGCGCGTCTACCGGCTCGCGGGGTACGTCTTCTTCGGCTCCGGCGCCCAGCTCATGGACGCCGTGGCGGCCGACGCGCCGCCGATGCGGGACGGGCGCCCATGCTGGATCGTGCTCGACTTCACCGACGTGACGGGCTTCGACATCACGGCGGTGAGCGGCTTCGGCAAGCTCGTCCGCAAGCTGCGACCGAGGGTGGAGCGCTTCGTGATCGCCTCCGCGCCGGATCGCTTCGAGGCCCTGATGCAAGGCCAGTTGGGCTCCGACGCGGAACCCGTGACCTTCGCGGCGTCGGCCGACGAGGCGCTGGCCATGGCCGAGGAGGCCCTGCTCGCCTGGATCGACGGCGTCATGAGTTCAGGCGCGCCGCACGGACGAGCCGCCCGTGCCGAACTGCTCGCCTCCGCCGGCGGGGAGCTGCTGCGCGAACTGGAGGAGCGGGAGGCGACGGAGGCCCTGATCGAGGCGCTGGAGGGCCGCACGAGGCGCGTTCGGTTCGCGGCGGGCCGGACGCTGGTCGCGGCGGGCGAAGCGGCGCCGGGCCTCTGCCTGGTGGCCCGCGGCGCGGTGGGCGAGCGCGAACCCGCGGCGGCGGGAGGCGCGGTGCGGCTCCGCACGCTGGGCCAGGGCGACGCCTTCGCGCCGGAGGCCGCGCTGGGCCCGTGGGTCTCGCCGCTGGACTACGCGGCTGCTTCCGACGCCGAGGTGGACGTGCTGGACGCCGGGGCCCTGCTGAGGCTGGAGCAGGAGAACCCGCAACTGGCCATCGAGGTCCACCGCCTGGTGGCGGGCCTGCTCATGCGGGCGCGCTGACGGCGCTACCGCAAGATCGCCGCGACGACGATACCCAGATCCGCGGCGGCGTGCGTGAGCCAGCAGACCCGCAGTCCGCCGCCTGACCGCCGTTCCGCCCATCCCCAGATCGCCGAGGCCGACGCCAGGCAGCCGAAGCAGAGCGCCAGCCAACCCGGCGCCAGAAGGCCCCGCAGCACCAGCAGGTGGTAGCCCGCGAAGAGCAGGTGCGCCGCCGGTGCGCGCCGCCGCAGCCTGCTCCAATGCGCCTCCTCCAACAGCGGATGGACCAGGCCGAAGTACGGCGCGAGGAGCAGCAACCCCGCCCGGCTCACGCCGTAGCCCGCCAACCACTCCGCCGGCCGGTGCTCCGACATATGCGGCAGCAGGAGCCAGAGGGCGGGTCCGGCCAGCGCGCATGGCAAGCCGACCGCCAGCGCCGCGCGTGCATCCCAGCCTCGCAGGCATAGGGCCACGCGCCGCCACGACCATGCCAGCACCTGCGCGTGGTAGACAAGCAGGCAAAGCCACGCATTCGACCAGACGCCCATGAAGAGCGCCACGGCCAGGTAGGGCGCCGCCATCTGGAAGGCCGCGTGCAGCCCCGGCCCCGCCGGCTCCTCCCGCGGCGCGCTCAGGGCTCCAGCATCTCCCACATGCGCCGGACGTAGTAGCGGTAGTTCTCCAGCGGAGTGCCGTTGGGGATGCGGTGGTCCAGCGCCAGCATGCAGCCGCCTGTGACCAGCATCGTCGGGACCTTGCGCCGCAGTTCGGCGTCGATGTCGGCCCGCGTGCCGCGCAGCACATGCTTGTCGATTCCGCCGTAGAAGGCCAGCCGCCGCCCGTAGCGCTCCCGCACGGTAGCCACGTCCATGCCCGCCGCAGGCTCCATGGGATACATGCAGTTGACGCCGGCCTCCAGGAAGGCCTCGATCACCGGGTTCATGTTGCCGTCGGAGTCCTGCTCGAAGAGGCGGGCGCCCCGGTCGCACAGCATCTCCCACACGCGGCGGTAGTAGGGCGCGACGAAGGTGCGGATCGCCGCCGGTCCCACCATGGGACCGCTCCGCCCGGCCATGTCCTCATGCACCGAGAGGATGTCCACCGGCACAAGCGCGGAGACCCGCTCCAGCACGCGGAAGGCGGTATCGGCCAGGGTCTGCAGCATGTCGCGGATCAGCTCGGGCTGCTCGACGAAGGCCAGGCAGGCGGCCTCGTCGCCCATCAGCTGCCGCGGCTCGTCGTAGCCGCCGGGGATGCCCACCGAGACGGCGCGGTCGGCGGCCAGGTGGTCGCGCGCCGCCTGCTCCCACGGCCCAGCCAGCCGATCCTCGCTGAAGGCGTAGCGCGGCTTCACCTTCAGCCAGTCGTCCATGTTCCGCACCGGCCAGTCCAGCGGCAGGGCCAGTGTGGAGGCGCCCCTGGCCAGCTTCATGGTCCGACCCATGGCATCCCGCATGATGCGGACGGTCTCGGTCTCCTCCAGCAGTTCGGGCGCCGAACCGCCCATCCACCCCGTCGCCACCGGGAGCCCGCCGATGCGAGGGCAACGGTAGCGGAAGGCCGACATGTCCAGCTCTTCCGGCGTGGCGCCCTGCTCCTCCCACTCCTCCTTCAGGCCGATGAGCGGGCCAAAGATCTCCGTGAAGAGCGGCCGCTCGTTCCGCACGAAGGTCATGTGGTCGAGGTACTCCGCGCGGCCCACGGTACAGGTCTTGCGGATGGCGAGGTCGGCATGTTCGGTCCACGTCAGCTTGCGCAAGGGCGGGCTCCCCGGTGTCGGGCGGTGGTCGTGGGGCCGATCCGCGACGCCTGTGGCGGTCCCCGGGGCGCGCGGCGGACTGCAGGTATTATGCCCGCATCGGCAGTTGGACGGTGTTGACCACGCTGACGGCGCATTGGGCCGTCATCTTCAGGCCGCCGTCTGGCCGAAGGCCCGGTGGCGGCGGCCGAGGTGATCGAACGCGCGGAGGCGGAGGGGATCAGCGAGCGAACGCTGAGGAGGGCGAAAGAGCAGACGCAGGTGAAGAGCCGGCGGAACGGGTCAGAGCGGGAGTGGCAGTTGGGCACAGACAACTCATAAGCTCACGGCCCAAGGCTGCCACTTTCCTACCTTGGAGATTTGGCAGCCTTGACCGGGCTGGTCTCAAGGCTGCCACTTTCCTACCTTGGCGATTTGGCAGCCTTGGCACAGGAGCCCTGCCCCCCCGGGCCGTCATCCTGAGGCCGCCGTTTGGCCGAAGGATCCCCCGTAAGCCGCCCGCCGCGCTTCCGCGTTGCACGGCGCTTCCGTTGGCGTCGCGCTGAACGGCGGGGCGGACTGGTCCCGCAGGTGCGGTGGCTCACGCCGGGGGGATCCTAGCGCTTCGCGGCAGGATGACGTCAAAGGCGCCGGAGCCCTGCCCCCCCGGGCCGTCCCTGAGGCCGCCGTTTGGCCGAAGGATCCCCCGTAGGCCGCCCGCCGCGCTTCCGCGTTGCACGGCGCTTCCGTTGGCGCCGCGCTGAACGGCGGGGCTGACTGGTCCCGCAGGTGCGGCGGCTCGGGCCGGGGGATCCTTCCGCTCCGCGTCAGGATGACGTCAAAGGCACAGGCGGGCGCGGGCGACC
>JAPLCQ010000105.1 GCA_026392115.1 Armatimonadota bacterium
CTGTCTGAACCATTATTTCTTCATCGGCTATCTTATCTCGATAGCTATCTTCGGGCTGTACGAGGCCATCTTCATGGACAACGCGGGCGGCGCGTGGGACAACGCGAAGAAGCTGGTTGAGACGGAGCTGAACATGAAGGGCACCGAACTCCATGCCGCCAGCGTCGTGGGCGATACCGTCGGCGATCCTTTCAAGGATACCTCGTCGGTGGCGATGAACCCGATCATCAAGTTCACCACGCTGTTCGGCCTTCTCGCAGTCGAGCTGGCCCAGCAGATGTCCACCATGAACCGGCACATCGCAGCGGCCGTGCTCTTCGCCGTCATGGTCGTATTCGTCTACCGCTCGTTCTACTGCATGCGGATCAACTCGGGCAGGCCCGAGCCGGTCCACGCCGCCAAGTAGCAACGGCGTCCAGCCAAGCCAGGACGCCCGCCGTCGGCCTCCCTCTACGGGGCCGGCGGCGGGCGTCTGCGCGCTTGGCGAGGGTTGCGCTCTACTCGCCCATCACGGTGATGACGAGGGTGCGCGTGCGCGAATGGACGTCGCACTCCACCAGGAAGAGCTGCTGCCACGCACCCAGCACCGGCTCGCCGGCACGAACCGGCACGGTCACGCTGCTGCCCAGCATCGTCGCCTGCACGTGTGAGTGGCCGTTGCCGTCCTGCCACGCCTGCTCGTGGGCGTAGTCGAGGCCGGGCGGGAAGAGGCGATCCAGCGCCATGGGTAGGTCCCGGGCCAGGCCCGGTTCGAACTCGATCAGGCCCACCGACGCGGTGCTTCCCACGTTGAAGACATGGGCCAGGCCCGCCCGGATGCCGGACTGCCGCACGGCCTCCCGCAGCGCGTCGGTGAGGTCCAGCATGTCGCCGTGGCCCCGCGTCGCCAGCGTGACATCCTTCTGAAAGACCATTCCAGCCTCCTTCACTCGGTATCAGGCCGAGCGGTGATCCAACCTCGGGCCGTCAGGGCGGCGAGCCATCGGTCGTAGGACGAATCGAACGCCTCTCGGACCTCGGGGCGCGGCTCCCACTCCATCTCAACTACCGTCATGCGGCGTGCGGCTTCCCGCACCGGCGCGTCGAGTACGTGTGCAGCCGCCAGCACGGCGCAGCCCATGGCGGCTCCGGGCGATGCGGTTCGTAGGACAGGCAGCCCGATGGCGTCGGCGCGGATTTGCGCCCACTCGTCCGATGCGGCGCCGCCCCCGGTGGTGAAGACCCGCTGCGGCCTCTCACAGCCAAGGCGTCGCAGCCGCTCCAGGGCCAACCGTTCGGTGAAACCCATGGCAGTCAGCGTCGCCGTGTACATGTCGCGTACGTCATCGGCCCGCCCATCGATGAAGCCGACCGCCTCCGGCGCGCGAAACGGAAAGCGCTCGCCCGGTGCGTCGAGAGCGTAGGCGCAGAGGTCCGTCGGCGCCCGTCGTAGCGCCTCGCGGTTCCAAGCGTCTCGGTCGATGCCCGGGTATTTCGCGTCGATGGCCCTGCAGCCCGTGTTTGCCGCGCCGCCGGGCATCCAGATGCCGTCAGGATGGGGGTGGCAGTAGACCACGCCATCGGGATCGCGAACGAACTCGCTTGAGAGCCCCTTGAGCACGAGCGTGCTACCAAGGACGCTGTTCCATTCGCCCTGTACCGCGGCGCCGGACGAGAACTGCTCCGCGCAGCCGTCCGTGGCGCCGAGCAGGACCAGTGTGTCGATGCTCAGGCCCGTGGCCGCGGCGGCTTCCGGTCGAACCCGGCCCACGGGAGCGCCGGCGCGGCGGACCTCGGGGAGCCTCTCCGGCGCGATGCCGGCGTCCGCGATGAAACCAGGCCATGCGCCGGCAGCGGCGTCGTAGCCTGTTTTGAGGGCGTTGTTGGCGTCCGTGACGCCAGCCAAGCCGGTCAACCATGCCACGATCACGTCGGCGGCGTGGGCGACATAGGCGGTCCGTTCCCAGACACCAGCGGCGTGTCGGGCTAGCCAGAGGGCCTTGGGCAGGCCGTAGGAGGCGCCGAACTGCACCCCGGTTCGTCGGCAGAAGTCGGCGCCCGCCTCGTTCAATGCCTGGGCCTCTGACCGGGAGCGCTGGTCGCTGTACATGATCGCCGGTGTCAGCGGACGGCCTGAAGCGTCGACCGGTATGATCGTGCCGGAGGTGGAGTCTGCCGCTAGGGCGACCACGTCTTTCGGGCCGAGCCCCTGAAGGCTCAGCTGCGCCCAGATGTCGCTCAGCGCGGCCGCCAGCGCCTCGAACCAGCGCTGGCACTCCTGTTCGAACCGGCCATCCGGGCCCGGCCGCGTTTCGGTATCGGTGAAGGCCTTGCCTGCGCGGGCCGCAATCACGCCGGCGGGCGAAGCGGCCACGACGCGCACGCCCTGCGTGCCGACATCCATGCCGAGTACCAGTTGCTCACGCTTCATAGATGGCTCCTGAGGGCAGGCCAGATGTCGGCGAAGTCGGTCTGTACCTGTCGCAGCTCCTCCTCCGACCGACCCTCGAACCGAGCCGTGAGCACCGGCTCGGTCACCGACATGCGAACGAGGCCCCAGCCGTGCTCCGCCTCGGCCCGCACGCCGTCCGCCCGCGAGATCTGGTATCGGGCGCACAGACGCTCCGCCAGGCCATCGAGCACGTCCGTCGCGTCGCGTCCCGAGGCGACGGGAACGCGAAGCTCCGGGCCGGTGGCGTAGGTGGGCAAGTGGGCGAGCATCGTCGAGAGCGGGCCGCGGTCCGCGACGAGCCTGGCCATGCGCGCGGCGGCCACCAGACCATCGTCGCCACCTACCTCGTAGAAGAAGTGGTGGCCCGACAGCTCGCCGGCATAGGGCGCCCGACGCCTGATCATCGTGGTCTTGATGAAGGCGTAACCCGAACGCTCAGCGACCGGTTCGCCTCCGCAACGCAGGACCTCGTCCGGCACGAGACGTGAGCATTTCTGGTCGTAGACGATGGCGGCGCCGGGGCTCGACGCGAGAGCGTCGGCCACGAACAGGGCGATGGCCCGGTCGGGCGCCAGCGGTTCGCCGCGCTCGTCCACGAAGGCGGCACGGTCACCGTCGCCGTCGAACGCGATGCCCAGGTCGGCCTCGGTGGCCCTCACCGCTTGTGAGAGCGGCTCCAAGGCGCCGGGCGTGCCCGGGTTGGGGCCGCGGCCGGGGAAGCCGGGATCGATGTCGATAAAGAGGGGCGTCACGTCGTGGCCAAGCGCCTGCAACGCTTCCACCGCCGGTGCGCCCATGACGCCGTTGCCGCCGTCCACCACCAGGCGGAGGGGGCGGCACGGCGGCTCCACGGAGCAACGCGACCCGATGTAGCGGCTGAGAACCCCCGTCGCAGTGACGCTGCCGCCGGTTCGCTCGCATCTGGCGGAGGTCTCCATGGACCTGCGCAGCAAACCCATCTCCTCCTCGGTGAGAGGCATTTCGCCGAGGACGATCTTGAAGCCGTTGTCATCCGGTGGGTTATGGGAGGCCGTCACCATGACGCCGGGCACGACGCCCAGATCGTGCCGAGCGAAGTTGAAGGCTGGCGTGGGAACGGTACCCAGGTCCAGCACGCGCAATCCGCCCTGAGCCATGGCTGATGCAACTGAAGCTCGCAGGCCCGGCGTCGAGAGGCGCCCATCGCCTCCGACGACGATCAGTGAGCCGGGAGGCAGCAGGACCGCCAGCGCATGCCCCAGCGCCTCGGCGTGCTGAGGCAGCAGCTCTGTGCCGAACCGGCCGCGGATATCGCAAGCCTTGTAGATACTCACTCCGCGCTAGCCGTGGGCCCAGTTGCGGCTCTCGTCCAGCATCGTCAGGTAGGCGTCCACCGGGATGTAGTTGGCGACGCTGTTACCGGTGCCCATGCAGTAGCCGCCTCCCGGCATACAGAGGTCCAGCGTCCTCCTTACGCGCTTGCGTATCATCTGCTGATCGGCAACGCAGAGGAAGTCCACATCGATGCCGCCGAGCAGGGCGATCCGGGCGCCGTAGCCGGCCTTCACCTGGGTGACATCCTCGATGGTGTCCTCGAAGCTATGCTTGGCGTCGATCTTCACGTCGTCGATCAGGTCGTCCATAATGTCTCGCAGGTTGCCGCAGGAGTGGAGCAGGTAGGGGCGGCCAGCGGCGTGCGACATCTCGGACATCAGCTTGTGTCCTGGAAGCACGAACCGGCGCATGTCGGCCGGCGAGATGAGCAGGCCCGAGCGGAACCCGAAGTCATCGCTGCCCCAAGCCATCTTGACGCAGTCGAACTGCAAGATCGTCGCCAGCGCGGCTTTGTAGATGTCATTCATGCGGTCGGCGATGGCCTGCACAAGATCGCGTTGGTCGAAGAGGGCATAGCAGAGGGTCTCATAGCCCATGAGCCACGTCAGGTGCTCCGCGAAATGCGCGAAACCGCCTCCCGCGATCACGCACATGCCGTCGGGCAGGTTCTTCTCGCACCACTCCAGGGCGCGGGTGGTCGCCTTGGCGGGATCGGGCCAGGGATAGGCCTCGAACTCGTTCCAGTTGGTGATGGGACCCGTGTGCTCGTCGATGTAGGAGCGCCCGCCCGCGCGGCCCAGCGAGGCAGTATCGTCCGTGGTGCCGCGGTTCATCGGCCAGTCGAGGCCCTCCACGCCGCACCGAACAAAGTCGTATCCCAGGCCGCGCTGGATCGCCACTTCGCGCTGTAAGCCGTAGTCCGGCGCGGACAGGTCGATGCCGGCGCAGAGGTCCAGGCGGTCGACCACGGCGTCCTTTATCTCGGGGTCAAGGAAGAGCTCGATATAGTGGACCCGATCCGGGGCGCCTTGCCGCAGGATGCATTGCTTCAGTCCCTCCCAGTCGGGCTGAACGGGGCGCAGCGAGGTGATGGGGATAAGGCTCATGGTGGCGTCCTCCGCAAGGCGTGGTTGGCAGAGGGTTCGCTACGGAGGCCGCGGACTCCTGCGTCAGGCCATGCTCTGCGGGTCGATATCGACGATCAGCGCTCGACGCAGTCCGGAGGAGACCGTGGTCATGGCGCGCGCCACCACCTCGGAGATGTCGCACTCGGGCGGCGTGCGCAGCAGGGCGTGCCAACGGTATAGCGTGTTGAGCTTGGCGAGCGGCGCGGGCGCCGGCCCCAGCACTTCGGCTTCCGACGGCGCCGCGTCGCGGAGTGCGCCTGCGACCGCTTCGGCGCCCGACTGCGCGGCGGCCTCGCCCTTGTCCTGGCAGACAAGGTTGGCCAGGCGGCTGAAGGGCGGGTAGAGCAACTCTCGGCGCGCTTCGATCTCGCCGCCGTAGAACGCCGCGTAGTCATGCCGTGCGGCCGCTTGAACGGCGGTATGCTCGGGCGCGAATGTCTGGATCAGCACCTCGCCCGATGTCGTCCCCCTTCCGGCTCGGCCAGCGACCTGTGCGAGCAGTTGGAAGGTGCGTTCCGAGGCGCGGAAGTCCGGCACGTGGAGTGTGGTGTCCGCGTTGATGACGCCCACGAGTGTGACGCCGGGGAAGTCGAGGCCCTTCGCCACCATCTGTGTGCCGATGAGGATGTCCGCCTCCCCGGAGCGGAAGCGGCCAAGAATCTCGGCATGCGCCCCCTTGCGGCCCGTGGTATCGCGGTCCATGCGGGCCACCGAAGCCGCTGGAAAGAGGCGCTGAATCTCCTCCTCCACGCGCTCGGTGCCGACGCCGAAGCCCTTCAGCGACGCTCCCCGGCACTCCGGGCAGAGCACAGGCAGACGCTCGCCATGGTCGCAATGGTGGCATCGAAGGCGCTGTGCGCCGGCGTGGTAGGTCATGGCCACGGCGCAGTTGGGGCAGCCCGGCACATGGCCGCAATCCCGGCAAAGCAGAAACGGCGAGTATCCGCGACGGTTCAGGAAGAGGATGGTCTGCTCGCCGCGAGTGAGGCGCGCTCCGATGCCATCCGTGAGATCCGGCGAGAAGAGCGTCCTCTGAGCCCGCAGGGCGGAGCGCATATCTACCACGCGGACCTCGGGCATGGCGCGGTCGCCGACGCGGGTCTGCATCTCCAGGAGCGTGAAGCGTCCGCCCTGTGCCGCGTAGTAGGTCTCAACGCTGGGGGTGGCGCTGCCCAGAATGAGCCGGGCGCCGGCTTCGCCTGCCCGGACCTCTGCTACGTCGCGGGCATGGTACCGGGGCGCCTTGTCCTGCTTGTATGAGCTTTCGTGCTCCTCGTCGACGATCACCAGGCCGAGGTCGTTCACGGGCGCAAAGACCGCGGAGCGGGCCCCGACTGCGATGCGCGCCTCGCCGCTCTCCAGCCGGCGCCACTCGTCGTGCCATTCACCGGGCGTGAGTGCGCTGTGGAGGATGGCCACTTCGTCGCCGAACCTGGCCGTGAAGACGTGTAGGGCCTGGGCGGTCAGTGCGATTTCCGGTAGCAGGACCACGGAACCACGACCGCGCTCCAGACCCCGGGCGATGGCGTCCAGATAGACCTCCGTCTTGCCGCTGGCCGTGACGCCGTGCAGGAGGAAACGTCGGTGGCCGCCGTCGTCCGCCAGGGCCCGACAGGCATCGGTCTGCGACGCCGTTAGGGCCGGGGCCGTGTTGCGCCCCTCGGAGGCGCCTCCGGGAGCCCGACGCACCGAGACGGTGGTGCGGAGCAGGGCGCCTCGTTCGGCCATGGACCGGACGACGGCTGGCGTAGACCCGGCCATCTCAGCCAGCGTACGGGCGTCCAGCCATGGATCGGCATCCTGCGCCGCCTGGCGCGCGGCATCGAGAACGCGGCGCATGGCGGGACCCAGGCGCGCCGAGCCGGGGGTCCAGTCGGGGGCCATGGCGTACTTCCCGAGTGTCTTGGCCTTGGCCGCAGGTCCGACAAGGCGGTATTCGCGGACCACGGCGCCTACATGGACCAGGGACGCCATCGCCGCGTCATAGCAGGCAGGGGGCGCCGATCTCCTCAACTCGGCGTCGGAGAGCGCACCTTCAGCCTGATCCATGGCGTCCAGCAGCCGTTCGACGGCATCGAGGATCGAGGCGTCCTGCGTGCGGGCAGCTCCGAGGAGGCGCATGTCGCTACGATCCCACACAAGGCGGTAGACGCGCCGCGTCGCGCTCACCACCAGGTGCGGGGCGACACAGCTGATAGCCGAGCCGAGGTCTGTAAGCCATCGATGTGAGATTGCGCGGGCCAGGGCAATCCTGTCCGGAGTCAAGACGCACGAATCGGGGGCGGTGGCCATGATGCACATGAGGCGCTCGACCGGGGGATCCTGGGCGCCGATGCCTCGGACGCCCAGCACGTAGCCCACGCTCTCCCCGCGACCGAACGGGACATGGACACAGACGCCCACGGCGAGTTCGGCGACCATTCCCTGAGGCACGCGGTACGTGTAGGTAGGAAGCAGGCCCTGGGCGTCCGTGAGGACGGAGACATCGGCGACGACAACGTGATCGGGGCTGGGAGCAGGCAAGGGGCACGTCCGTGACGAATTGGTAGTCAGTGTTGTACCCGATCCATTGCTGGGCACGGCGCTCAAGTTGCCGCACTCATCCCGCGCGGATGTGCGCCGCGATGGCCCGCCGGGCGTTGGTATTCGCGGCAGCTTTGGGCTATAATCTACGGGCGCGGGCGGTTAGCTCAGGGGTAGAGCGCTTCGTTGACACCGAAGAGGTCACTGGTTCAAATCCAGTACTGCCCACCACTCCAGTTGAAACGGCGTTGACCTGCCACGGCAGGTCGCCAGTTCTCTCCATACGATCCACTGCCGATAGCTTCAGGTGCATCGCACCCTGTGGAGGCCTGCCAACGTGGAAGAGGGGAGAGGGGCTTCGTCCCCCAAGCGCCACCATCACCATGGCGACCGACGCCGCGGATTAGCTCCATGCACCAGTTGTGGGCGCCTCATTGATCGCCGGTGGCGGCGCTGTCCTCTCTGTGGTACCGCCGGGGCATTCAGCGCGCAGCAACGGAAGCTCGTCACGGCGGCCATTCTGCTGGCCATCCCGCTGTGCATATTCGCGCTGGGCTACCTGCTGGTCTCGCTGATTCAGCAGTAGGGGCTTCCGCCGACGCCTACAAGATGTCCACCTCGTGGACGCCGCGGAACACGTCGCCGATGATCCCCGCCGTTTCGCCCGCGCTGGTCAGCTCCGTCACGATCTCAGACGCCTGTAGCCTATCGGCGATGATGATGTAGCCGATCCCCATGTTGAACGTGCGGTACATCTCCGGGTCCGGCACGGCCCCCAGTTCCTGGATCAGTTGGAAGATGGGAGGAACGACCCAGAGCCGTCGATCCAGCGTCACGGAGCAGTCGCTGGGAAGGATGCGCGGGATGTTGTCGTAGAAGCCGCCACCCGTAATGTGCGCCATGCCGCGGATATCGAACTTGCCGAGGAGCGGGAGAATGGGAGCCGCATAGCACCGGTGCGGGTCCAACAGCACGTCACCCACTGAGCGCCCGGCCAGCTGCGCAGGCGTGCTGTCCGGAACCAGGCCGGCACAAGTGAAGAGGATATGCCGGGCCAGCGAGTAGCCGTTCGTGTGCAGGCCGGACGACGCCAGCCCAATGACGGCGTCGCCCGGTTCGACGCGGGAACCGTCAACCACGCTGTTGCGATCGACCATGCCGACGATGCAACCTGCGAGGTCGTACTCGCCGTCGTTGTAGACGCCGGGCATCTCAGCGGTCTCGCCGCCAAGCAACGCGCAGCCGGCCGCGCGGCACCCTTCGGAAAGCCCACGCACGACATCCACGACGACATCGGGCTCCAGCTTGCCTGTGGCGAAGTAGTCCAGGAAGAAGAGCGGCCGGGCGCCCTGCACCAGTATGTCGTTGGCGCAGTGCGAGACGAGGTCGGCGCCGACGGTATGGTGGCGCGCCATGGACTGCGCCACCTTCACCTTTGTTCCAACGCCGTCAATGCTGGAGACCAGCACGGGATCCGTGTACGCCGTCCACGGCGGCGCAAAGACGCCCCCAAAGGAGCCCACATCCGTCAGCACGCCCGGTGTGAAAGTCGTGCGCACATGCTCCCGCATACGGAGAACAGCGCTGTTCATAGCGTCGATATCGACACCGGCGTCACGGTAGGTTATGGACTCATCGGGCATGGTGGGCGTGTCCCTTCGTGGCGTCGGGCGGCTCCGCAGGTGCGTAGGCTAGGCCGCTCCGGGCGAATACTGGCGAAACGTGATGCCGGAACCAAGGTTACCCTCGAAGCGGCCCACGACGTTTGCACCGCGCGTTACTGTACCCGTTACGCTACCCGACACGTCGATGCGCAGCCGGCCGACGTTGCCCCGGTTGTCCGAGACATTGGCCGTACCGTGCACCTGCGTGCGCGGCCCCGTCACCTGGATCAGGTTCGACGTGAACTCGAGATCGGACTCGATGCTGGCGACATAACCGTTCTCAAATCGGATCGAGACGGTATCCGGCGTGCGCATGTTGACCTTCGGCCCCGCGAACTTCGAGGAGATCAGTCGCCGGCTGCCGCTGACGCGAGCCACTCCCGGCGCGTCCATCTCGAACTGCCACCGAGGCTCCGGCTCCGGCGCCGTCGTGATGACGCTCGCCTGTCCCACCCCTTTGTGCGCCTTCACCTTGCGTTCAAACCCAACGCTGTCGACCGTTGGAGGACCGGCGATGCCCGCGGCCGACTGGTGCGCCACGTTGATCAGGTACGCGGTGCACGCGGCCAGGGCCGCCTCGCTCTCGTCCTCGGTGTAGCCGGCCGCAATGTCCAGTTGCTGGCTGTCCAGCAGAGCCTCACCCAGCCGCTCTGCCGCGTTGATCCTCTTGCTGCCCACGTAGCGGGCGCCCGCCGTGGCTACCGCTGCGCCGCCTGCGGCCACTGCCGCCACGGCCAGCCGCCTGAGAACGCTACCTAGTATCGCTGCCATCGTGATGCCTCCATGTCCGTCGACCGAAACGTATCCGATAGACGGACAGGCCCCACCATCGGTTTCCTACGCTCGCGGGCGCCTACAGGTCGCGCCTGCGGAACCAGACCATGGCCAGGAGGGCCGCCAGCGCCGATGGGCAACCGAACCCCAGCAGGTACTTCCAGACGGCAACCTGAGCGTGCGTGAGGGCACTGCCCTTGGGGCGCATTTCCACGCCGGTTGCGCTTCGGACGTTGGTCATCGTGACCCGTACGGGCGACTCGCGGTCCAACGCCAGTCCGGCCAGCAGGACTTGCCGCGTCTTGGGTCGGTAGATCGCCTGCCGCACGGCGAGGGTCTTGCCGGGCGGTGACTCGACCAGGTAGTTGGCGGCGACGTCTGCCTCGTCCGGATCGAGTTCGGTGTTCATGTCCAGGCGAATGCTCGTATCGGTGAGCGTGCAATCCATGATGGCCGGCGCGGGCCCCTTCCTCAGCGGTTTGGCGCCTGTGGCCTTTTTGGCCGGTTCTGAGCCCTGGACGACTACACGGCTGACTTCGGAGGCGGCGCTGAGCGGTGAGCCGCCCTTGTCGCGGATGCCTCGCAGTGTGACCGTGACGTTGGCGCCTTCCTTCAGAGTGAGGCCACCCAGGATGGCGGAGTTGGCGGTCGCATCGTAGGTCACCGCTGAAGCGGGGGCCAGTGCGCCGTCGGGCGCCTCCAGCGAGTAGCTCTCCGGGGCCTCCACGGCGGCAGGGTCCATCTTCTTCGAGAAGTAGACCGTGAGGGAGCGGGTGTCGGCGGTCACCTGCACAACCTGCGGGGCGTTGAGGTCCTTGAGCATCAGCGGTAGGTTGCGGGCAAGGCTTGCCGGCGCCAGATAGTCCGCGCCCAGGAACGCGAAGATTGGCGACGCGACGTACCAGAGCAGGAAGACGCCGATCACGGCGAAGACGGTGTTGTTCGATGCCACGCTGAACGCTACGCCCAGCGTGACGAGCAGGACCAGCGCAAGGGCCACGACGCCGAGCCCGGTCAGGATGGTCGCAGGCGTCATATCGTTGGCCGCGTAGCGCCAGCAGACCAGCGCCGCGGTGCCCCCAAAGAGTGCGTAGACGGCCAGCACGGTACCCATGCGCGACAGGAGCTTGGCGCCGATGTACTGGGTACGTGTGCAGGCCCGGCTCAGGATGCCGTCGGTCACCATGTCCGACTCGGCCGAAACGGAGCCTGCGCTCAGGAAGATGACGAAGGTGCTCCAGACGAACAGGAAGCCCTGGAGGCTCATGGAGAGCACCAGCGAGGCTGGTATGGCGCCGCTGCGGCCACTGGCAAGGGCGCCCGACAGCGTCAGCAGTTCGCTGACGGCCAGTGCGATGAGCCAGCCCCGAAAGACCCAGGTGCGTCCGAGAGAGCTGAGGTCAGCTTTGCACAGCGCCGACAGCGCCATCACCTGCCGGCGCCATCTCGCTGTAGGCCCTTGAGAACCCATTGGCTTGGTCAGCCTCCAGTAGCTGTAGGAAGGCGTCTTCCGTCTGTGCCCGGGCGGACGTGACGGAGAGGACCTCGAGCTCGTGCCGTGTGGCCAGCGCGAGCAGCGACGCCAGCGGCTCGGCGAGCGTGGCGTCGGGATCAAGGGCCACCGAGACCCACGCACCCGTGCGCTGGACCGCCCGCACAGGTCCCAGCACGCGCGCTTCGGCCTCCCACGACGCGAGCTGGGCCTCGGGGCCGTCAAGCTCGACTTCGATCGTGTTCCGTCCGATCGTGCGCTTCAGGTCCGCCACCGATCCGCAGTAGATCACCTTGCCGTCGTGCATGATGCCCACGTGGTCGCAAACGCGGTCAATATCGGACAGGATGTGCGACGAGACGATGATCGTCTTCTCGAGCCCGAGTTCGCGAATAAGGTCCAGCGTGTACTTCCGAGCCGCGGGATCCAGGCCGGCTGTCGGCTCATCCCAGATCAGCAGCTCGGGGTCGTTCATCAGCGCGGCGGCGATGCCGAGACGCGTCGTCATGCCCGTGGAGAGCGTCTTGATGGGCTGCGCCGCAGCGCCGAGAAGATCCACCGCACGGAGCAGGGCCGCCAGTCGCGGCTTGCGAAGACCGGAGTCCATGCCGAAAAGCTGCCCCACGAGGTCGAGGTAGCCGATAGGCGTCAGGGTCGGCGGGAACTTCGGGTTGGTGGGCAGGTACCCGATGCGCTGTCGGACGTTGGCGGCGTTCGGGGTGACACGTTCGCCGAAGAGGGTCACGGAACCCGCAGTGGGCAACTGCAGGCCCATGACGAGTTTCAGCATCGTCGTCTTGCCGGCGCCGTTGGGACCCAGCAAGCCGAACACCCAGCCTGGCTCAACGGCCAGGTTGACGCCGTTCACCGCGATGAGCCGGTTGTTGTAAATCTTGGTCAGGTTGCTTGTCTGAAGGAGTGCCACGTGGGCCGCCTCGCTTTTCAGGCCGGGAGCGCGGGAAGGTGGTCGATCGGGTCGCCGCCCTCCGGTGATGGCTCGCACGCGTCCTCCAACATCATCTTGCTGATTCGAACGTGCTCCGGGATGTCGATCGGGTACTTGCCGTCGAAGCAGGCTCGGCAGAAGCTGTTCTTGTGCATGCCGATTCCTCTGACGACCCCCTCGAGCGAGAGGTAACCCAGCGACGTGGCGCCGATCATCCGTCGGATGTCCTCGACGGAGTGCTTGTGGGCCACGAGTTCATCTTGGTCGGCCATGTCGATCCCGTAGTAGCAGGGGTACTTCACGGGTGGCGAACTGATGCGGACGTGGACCTCCTTGGCTCCGGCGTCGAAGAGCATTCGGACCAGCTTGCCCGTGGTGTTGCCGCGCACAATCGAGTCGTCCACCATGACCACGCGCCGACCGTCCAGCACATCGCGTAGCGGCGTGTACTTGAGCTTGGCGCCTAGCTCGCGCATGCGCTGGTCGGGCTGAATGAAGGTGCGCTGGATGTAGCGGTTCTTCACCACGCCTTCGCTGTAGGGCAGGCGGGCCGCTTCGGCGTAACCCAGAGCAGCGGGAATGGCCGAGTCGGGGATGGGCATGACGATCTGCGCGCCCGGCGCCGGGTGCTCGCGCGCCAACTCCTGTCCCATGCGGCGGCGGGCCTGATGCAGCGTACGGTCGAAAATCCGGCTGTCGGGTCGGGCGAAATAGATGAACTCGAAGATGCAGGTGGCGTGGCGGGCCGTGGGCACGACCTGTGACTCGACCACGCCCTTGTCGTCGATGGAGACCATTTCGCCCGGCTCGATCTCACGGACGAACTGGGCGCCGGTGACGTTGAGCGCACAGGTCTCCGAGGCGACCGCGTAGGCCGATGGGCCGATCCGTCCCAGCGACAGGGGCCGGATGCCGTGGGGGTCGCGTACCGCGATGAGCCGGTCCTTGGTGAGTACCACCAGCGAGTAGGCGCCCGAGACCCGGCCCATCATGGTCCGAATGGCGTCCTCGATGGAGCCTGTCCAGCACTCGGCCAGAATACGCGCGATGACCTCGCTGTCGTTGGTCGTATCGAACTGCGTTCCCTCGTTGGTCATCTTGTCGCGGAGGGCTTGCGTGTTGACCAGGTTGCCGTTGTGGGCAACCGCAATCTGTCCGGCGGGCGCCGTGAGCAGGATCGGCTGGGCATTGCGAACGACGGCGGAACCCATGGTCGAGTAGCGCGTGTGGCCGATGGCGATGTGACAGGGGCGGAAGCGCTTGAGGCGGCGCTCGTCGAAGACCTGCGTGACGAGACCCATCTCTTTGTGAACCCGAACGGTGGCGTCGTCGGCTACAGCGATGCCGGCGCTCTCCTGTCCACGGTGCTGCAGGGCGAAAAGACCGAAGTACGTGGTGCGGGCGACGTCCTCGCCGCGGCCAAACACGCCGAAGACGCCGCACTCATCGTGCACGCCGTCCTGTCGCCACGAATCCATGCTCAGGCGCCTTTCGCGGTCATCAGAGAGGTGATTGAACCCTCATGTTTGGCCTTCATCTCCTCAACAGCCTCGTCGAGTAGTAACTGACCGTCGATCGTGACCCGGAGCCTGTCGCCGCCCACCGTGCCGATCCACTGCGCGGTGACGCCGAACTGCTCGGCCATCTTCTCGAACTGGCCCATGGCTCGTTCACTTGAGAGCGAGACGAGCACGCGGGACTGCGCCTCGCCGAAGAGCACCGCGCTGGGTGGCAACTGGCCGAACTGGTCATACCTCATCAGCACGGAGACCCCCAGACCACCGGCCATACAGCTTTCGGCAAGGGTCACGGCCAGGCCGCCGTCCGAACAGTCGTGGGCCGAGGCGACCAAGCTCGATCGGATAGCTGCAAGCAGGCATGCCTGCAGGCGTTTCTCGGCTTCGAGGTCGATCGACGGCGGCCGGCCCGCCTCGAGCTTGTGGACCACCGCGAGGTACTCGCTGCCGCCCAGGCCGCCTGTGGCGTCGTTGTCCGCGCGGAGCAGGAAGACGGGACGGCCCTCCTCGGCGAATGCCATGCCGCAGCACTTGGTGACGTCGTCGAGGATGCCCAGCATTCCGATCACCGGGGTGGGGAAGATGGCCCCCTCGGGCGTCTCATTGTAGAAGGAGACATTGCCCGAGACAACCGGGGTGTCGAATGCCTCCGTAGCCTCGGCGATGCCCTCCACGGCTCTGCGGAACTGCCAGAAGACATCCGGCTTCTCCGGATTGCCGAAGTTGAGGCAGTCGGTCACCGCGGCGGGACGAGCTCCCGTGCAGGCGACATTTCTGGCTGATTCCGCCACGGCGATCTTGCCGCCCACGTACGGATCCAGCATGCAGTACCGCCCGTTGCCGTCAGTCTTCACGGCGATGCCCTTGGCCGAGCCGCGCACGCGGAGGACCGCCGCGTCAGCCGCGCCGCACCCCAGAACCGTCTGCGTCTGGACCATGGAGTCGTACTGGTCGGTGACCCACACCTTCGATGCGATGGTCGGCGACGCCAGCAGCTGCATCAGGACCTCGCTGTACGAGGTCGGCTCAGGCAGGAGGAGCGGATCGACCGCCTGCACACGGGCGAGGTACTCGGGATCGCGCGTCTCAAGGTGATAGGTCGGGCATCGGTCGGTGAGGGCGTCGGCGGGGATTTCGGCGGCCAGCGTGTCGCCGTCGAAGATGCGGAGCAACCCTCCATCGGTGACGTGGCCAACCACGACCGCGTTGAGGCCCCACTTGCGGAAGACGCCAGCCACGCGCTCTTCTGTGCCCTTGCGGCAGACTGCCAACATGCGCTCCTGCGACTCGGAGAGCATGACCTCGTAGGGCGTCATCCCCGTCTCGCGGCGCGGAACCTTGCTGATGTCCACCGTCATTCCGAGCCCGCCCTTGCTGGCCGTCTCGCTGGTGGAGCAGGTGAGGCCGGCGGCGCCCATGTCCTGGATGCCGACCACGTCGCCGGTGGCCAGGGCCTCCAGCGTGGCCTCGATGAGCAGCTTCTCCATGAAGGGGTCGCCCATCTGCACGTTGGGGCGGCGGCTCTCGGAGTCGGGCCCCAGCTCCACCGAGGCAAATGTGGCGACGTGGATGCCGTCGCGGCCCGTCGCCGAGCCCACGTAGAGCACGGGGTTGCCCACGCCTTCAGCCCGGGCGCTTGCGATGGAGCCCATATCCACCACGCCGACCGCCATGGCATTGACCAACGGGTTACCGCTGTAGCAGTGCGAGAAGACGACCTCGCCGCCGACCGTGGGCACGCCCACGCAGTTGCCGTAGTGCGCGATGCCCTCGACGACGCCCTCAAAGAGGAACCGGTTCCTCGAAGCCTCGCGGCTCTTTCCTGTGATCGTGCCGAAGCGGAGGCTGTTGAGGTTGGCGATAGGCCGTGCGCCCATGGTGAAGATGTCGCGGAGGATGCCGCCGACCCCGGTTGCCGCGCCCTGGAAGGGCTCCACTGCCGACGGGTGGTTGTGGCTCTCCATCTTGAAGACGATGCCCAGTCGGTCGTCCAGCGGCACGACACCGGCGTTCTCCAGCGAGCCCTCCTCCTGCGCCTTCCGGTAGGTCTTGAAGAGCGCCAGGATCGGCCGCGAGAACTTGTAGCCGCAGTGCTCTGACCACATCACCGCGAACATGCCAAGTTCGGTCCCGGTCGGCTCGCGGCCCAGGATGCCTTCAATCTGCTGATACTCCAGGTCGTTCAGGCCCATCTCTCTGTACGTTTCGGGAGCGATCAACTCAAGACTCCTTGTGGCGCGCGAAATCGCTTCAACCAGGACGAATCCGAACTGCCGCGGGACCAGTCTCCCGCGGCATGCGAGTCAGGAGTATACCGCAGCCTTTGCCGCCGGGGCCGGTCGTCAGGCCTTAGCGGCGCCGCCGCGCCGGCCGCGTCGAGCGCGGAGCATGCGCAGGATCTGGCTGGTTTCATCCATCCTCAGGGCAAAGGCCGCACCAAGATAGACGCCGACGAAGACGCCTCCGCCCGCCAACAACCTGAGCAAGGCGCCGAGTTTCACCGCGGCAAGGCCGGCGCCGATCGCGGGCACGAGATCGAGCAGTCGTAGGGCGCCCCAGCCGGCGAAGCCCGCCGCCGCGCTGGCCGCGCAGATCAGCGCGGCCGACCTGACGATGCCTGCCGCGCCGATGCCCGACAGCCGGCGCGAAAGGACCGTACCCATGGCCAGCATGTGCACCGTAGCGGCTACCGTGGTGGCCAGCGGCAGGCCGACGATTCCCAGGTGGAGGCCGTTCATGAAGAAGAGGTTCGTCGGGATGAAGATGAGCGTCACCACCGTGCCCACGACCACGGGCGTCACCGTGTCCTGCAGGGCGTAGAACCCGCGGCTCAGCACTCCTTGCGCCGCCCAGGCGAACAGGCCGATGGAGTAGTAGGTGAGCGCGACAACCACCATATCTGTGTCGGTCTGGCGGAAAACGCCGTGCTGCAACCAGAGCGCAATGGCCGGATGGGCCAGCAGCACAAGGCCCACCGAACTGGGGATCGTCAGGAACAGCACGAACCTCATGCCCTGGTTCACCGTGCTGCGCATGCCGCCGAAGTCCTTGCGGGCGGCCTGCGCTGCCATGGTGGGGAAGATGGCGATGGCCAGCGCTTGCCCAAAGATGCCCAGCGGGGCCTGCATCAACAAGGCGCCGCGCTGAAGCGCCGAAACGGGGCCTTGCCCCAGCGATGAGGCGAATATCTTGTTGAACAGCATGCTCACCTGCGGCAGGGCGATGCCGAAGATCACGGGGAGCATCAGCTTCCACACGCGCATCACGTCTGGGTCGCGCCACGCCAGCGAGGGCGTGAAGCGCATGCCGAGTCGGCGCACGCCGATCAACTGGATCACGAAGTTGCCGATGATCGCGCCGCCCAGTGCGCCCCAGCAGAGGCCCTCGGGTCCCAGCGCCGATCCCAGCGCCATGCCGCCGACGATAATACCGATATTGTAGATGTTGGGGCCTAACGAGGGAACAAGGAACTTGCCGTGCGCCTGCTGCGCGCCCATCATCAGTCCGCCAAGAAAGAAGCAGAGCTGGGCCGGCAGCACGATCCGCGTCAGGCGAACCGTTTCGGGGATCAGCTTCGGCGCGAATCCATAGCTTGTGAGCCGTACCAACTGGGAGGCCAACAGCTCGCCGGCGACCACCACGACGGAGACCACGAGGAACATCACGCAGGCCACCGTGCTGAAGATGCGCCACGCTTCATGCCGCCGGCCCAGCGTGATCTTCTCGGTGAAGACGGGGATGAATGCGGAGGAGAGCGCTCCGCCGGCAATGAGGTAGAAGAGCAGGTCGGGAACGTTGAACGCGGCGTAATAGACGTCGGAGCCCGCGCCCTGGCCGAACTTGCCGGAAATGATGGCGTCGCGCACGAAGCCGAGGACGCGGCTCGCGAACATGGACACCATCATGACGGCGGCGGCGCCCGCCATGCGCCTGCTGGTGTCGTTGCGGCCCGATTGCTGGGCGGCCTCGGTAGTCTCGCTCATACTGCGGGAAGTCTACCAGATGGGTCGGCGTGCGCCGGGCGTGACGCTGCCCAGAATGGCCGGTCCCGAGGCCCCGGTAGCGGTGGGGACATTCCCCGGCAGGCCCCAAAGCGTCAGTGCGCCCAGCACGGCGAATGCCGCAGCCTCCTTCGTCGACGCGTCGATACCCAGGGCGTCGGACGTGGTCACGACTGAGGTGTCGAGGTTCCTGCGCAAGCACGCCATCAGGCTCGGGTTTCGGGCGCCCCCGCCGCAGGCAACCACCTGCGCCCCGGCGCCGAAGCCGGGCAACCAACGCCGGTAGGCATCGGCGATACTCCGGGCCGTCAGCTCCGTGAGGGTCGCGACAAGATCGGGCCCGAGGATCCCAAGCGACGCGCTCAGCGGAAGCACGGCCCGCCGTAAGTACGCCGCGCCGAAGGCCTCGCGGCCCGTGCTCTTTGGCGGCGGCGTTGCATAGAACGGCATCGCCTCGATGAGCCGGCGCACCATGGCCTCGCTCGGCCGCCCGGCGGCGGCGAGGCGGCCATCCATGTCGAAAGCCTGGTCGCCGGCAGACACGTGCTGCGCGGCCGCATCGATCAGCATGTTGCCCGGCCCCGTGTCGAACGCCACGATGTCACCGACCGTCCCGCCACGCCGCAGCCAGGTCACGTTGCCGATCCCGCCAATGTTCTGGACGGCCCGATCAACATGGTCCGCGCTCATGGTGAGCCAGTCGACCATGGGCACCAGGGGCGCGCCCTGACCGCCGAGCGCCATATCGGCCGAACGGAAGTCGGAGACCACGGTGCAGCCGGTCGCGGCGGCGATCAGCGCCGGGTTGCCGAGTTGCAGCGTGCCGCGGCAGGTCTGGCCGCCAAATGCCACGGGCTCCGGCTGGTGCCAGACCGTCTGGCCGTGGCTTCCGATGACGTTCACGTCGGCCAAGTCCACGCCTGCGTCGGCGCAGAGGTCGACCGCCGCCTGTCCGAATGCGTGGCCAAGGGCCTGATGCAGGGCGCAGAGCCGGTCGGCGCCGTAGTCGCCTCGAACGCATGCGGCCAGAATCTCGGAGCGCAGTGCGGGAGGATGGGGGACGGACCGTGCGGCCAGGACATCCAGCGGAGCGCCGCGACGGAGCCGTACCCGGACCAGTGCGGCGTCGATTCCGTCGGCGGATGTGCCCGACATGAGCCCTATCGCCAGGACCGAGCCGTTACCGCTCATGCGAGAGCAAGGCCTCAGAGCGGACCGACGGGAACCCGGGCGGGGTGTGGTCTGCTATAATCCTGTGATTCAGCAATCCAGTTGGTGAGGTGATAGCCGTGCCAGTGTATGGGTACGAGTGTACGCGCTGCAAGGCCACGTTCGAGGTCACGCAGCGCATGTCGGACGCTCCGTTGACCGAGCATGATGATTGCGGCGGCGCCCTGCGGAAGCTCGTCTTCCCTGTGGGTATCGCGTTCAAGGGCTCCGGTTTCCATGTGAACGATTATGCCCGGAAGAGCAGCACCGTTGCGGGCAAGTCCGAGCCCGAAAAGGCTCCGGCGGCGGCTCCCGCCAGTACGGAGACCCCGGCAGCTTCCACGCCGGCGCCGTCCACTCCGGCCAAGGCCGCCGAGTAGGAGCTGATCCGGTGGCGCAATCAGAACGGGACGCCTCCGTGGCGTCCCGTTCTACTGTGACTGGTCTGCGCTGGATGCCCGGCGCCGACTTCAGGGGATCACGTCTCCGCGCAACCTACCGCGGGCGGGGTGGCTCCGGTCCGGTCCCGCTCGGCCACGACCGCGCCGGGGCGGCAGGCCGCATCGTGGAAACACTCACCCATGACATGCAACGGCGCCGGCGCCGGTAGCCCTTAATGCTCTACCGTTCAGCCGGCGCCGCGGCGCGCCCATACCGAGCCGGGGCGCAGGCGAGGCTGACTGAGTGCACATCAGCCTGGCGCGCCCGAGACAGCCTCACTACTTGCCGATCTTGAACATCTTGGTCCCGCAGGTGGCGCAGGTACCGGTGGTCGCGGGCTTGCCGTTCTTCATCGTGATGCTGGTGGGATCCTTCATTTCCTTCTTGGCCTTGCACTTGACGCAATAGGCTTCCATACGTGATCCTCTCCGTCCGAGATGGACTTGTGATTGCTGACATCAGGTTCGATGTGCGTCAGGCGGTTCCTGTGTGCACCGTCGCACGAGCCCTGCGCCTCGGCCCGACCGGGCGAGATCACAACCAGGCTGTCATCAGGTTACCCCGTGAAACACGTGAGAGCGATGCGTGGTTAGGTTCTCCGCGCGCCCATGGTTCACCTTCGTGGATTGGCCTGGGTTTGGCATAAGGCTTGTGGGGGCGCCGAGACCGCCCTGCGGCGTTGCCCACGTGTTGCGAAGCGATGCACGGCTCAAGTATAATGACCCGCAACGACGGCCCGGCGACTTTCGGGCGGCGGACCAATGGCGGTCTCGCGTAGCTCTCACCGGTCGACAATGCGAATACGGAGATCCGTGTGGACCTTGACCTGCAGCAGCAACTCAGACCCGCGCACTCCCGTTACCTCGATATGTCGGATCGCGAGATCGTCGCCAGGGCCCAGCGCGGTGAAGAGCTTGCTGCGGAGTACCTGCTCTACAAGTATCGGAACCTGGTGCGGACGAAGGTCAAGTCCTACTTCCTTGTCGGTGCCGAGAAGGAAGACCTCCTCCAGGTCGGGATGATCGGCCTGTGGCAAGCGGTGGTCGATTTCAGCTGCGAGCGCGCCATCTCCTTCCCTGCCTTCGCAAAGGTCTGCATCCAACGGCACATCATCACCGCGATCAAGACCGCCACGCGCCAGAAGCAGATGCCGCTCAACACGTCGCTTCCGTTGGAGACCTCCTCCGACGACAGCGGTCCCGATTGGTCCCTTGCCGATGTCCTGTGCTCCACCAGCTCGCCGGACCCGGAGGGGATCGTCCTCCAGGTCGAGGACACGCGCAGACTGCACCAGATGCTTCAGCATATGCTCAGCGACTTCGAGTGGCGGGTGCTCGCCGGGTATCAGATCGGTAAGTCCTATCGCGAGATCGCCGTGGAGCTTCAGTGCAAGACGAAGTCCGTTGATAATGCCCTGGCCAGAATCAAGCGCAAGGTCTCGTGCGTGCCCCTTGGCCTCGCCAACCTTAGCGAGTTGCTGGTTAACCACGCCAGGTAAGCCTGGCTCAACGATAACCGATGTGGCGAGAGCGCCCCGCCCTTAGCGGCGGGGCGTACGACTGTGAGAGGGGGAGTAGATGTCAGATATCAACTTCGGGCTGTTGAAGCGGCTCTGCGAGACGCCTGGGATTCCCGGGCGCGAGGAGCCGATCCGCCGCCTGGTGGCTGACGCCATGCGACCGCTGGTGAGTGAGATCACCGTCGATGCGTTGGGCAACGTCATCGGTCGGCGTCCGGGCCGCTCCTCCTGCCGCGTCATGCTTGCCGCGCATATGGACGAGATCGGCTTCATGGTGAAGCACATCGATGACAAGGGCTTCGTACGCATCCTGCCCATGGGTGGCTGGGACCCGCGCAACGTCGTGTCGCAGCGCGTCTATGTCCACACCAAGTCCGGCGAGAGCCTCCTCGGCGCGATCATGCCCGGCGCGAAGCCGATTCACATGCAGAAGCCCGAAGACGCCAACAAGCCGCCGTCCATCGACGAGTTGTTTGTCGACCTGGGCCTGCCCGCCGATGAGGTCAAGGCCCGCCTCGAGATCGGTGACCCGGTGACCATGGCGCGCACGGCCGAGATCGTCGGTGGCAACGTGATGAGCAAGACGCTGGACGCCCGCGTGGCCGTTTTCGTCATGCTCGAGGCCCTTCGCGCAGTCGGCGACCACGAGGCCGAGGTGCTCGCCGTGGCCACCACGCAGGAAGAGGTCGGCACGCGCGGCGCCCTGGTTGCCGCGCACGACCTGCAGCCGACGGTCGGTGTGGCGATCGACACCACGTTGGCCAATGACTACCCCGGCCCGGCCGACTACGACGCCGTCACGCGACTCGGAAGCGGCGTGGGCATCAAGATCCTTGATTCGTCGCTGATCTGTAACCCGCAGTTGGTCCGCCACTTCCGCGACCTGGCCGAAGCGAACAACATCAGCCACCAGATGGAAATCCTGCCCAGGGGCGGCACGGACGCCGGCGCGATCCAGCGTTCGCGCGGACCGGTCCCGAGCATCACCCTCTCCATCCCGTCGCGGTACGTCCATACGGTGAACGAGATGGCCAGCCTGAAGGACATCGAGGCCGCCATCCAACTGCTGACCGTCTACCTGCAGCATGCGCACGAGGGCAGGTATGGCTACGAGGCGGACCTGGACTGATGATCGCGGACGGGCGCCCATGAGCCGGGTGACGATCCTCGGCGCAGGAAGCTGGGGCACCGCCCTGGCCTCGATCCTGCAGCCTCGCCACGCGGTGACGCTCTGGTCTCGCGATGCCGACCTGGCCGATGCCATCGCCGGGGATCGCCAGAACCGCCGTTACCTGCCGGGCGTCGACCTCTGGCCATCCGTCGCGGCCCTGTCGGACCTGGGCCGCGCCCTTGCCGGGTCTGAGGCGGTGGTGTTCGCCATTCCCAGCGCCGGGATGGAGGATGTCTGCCGTCTGGCCGCTCCGCTGATCGCGCGGGACGCCCTCCTCGTCAGCGCTTCCAAGGGCCTGACCGAGGAGGGCGGCCTCCGCATGTCGCAGGTGATCGGGCGCGCCCTCGACGGCGCTTGGGCCACCGAAGGCTCATCGCGCCGCGTGGCCGTGATCTCCGGACCGAATCTGGCCATGGAAGTCGCCATGGGGCACCCGTCCGCCACAGTCGCGGCCTGCCAGGCGCCCGAACTGGCAGAGCGGAGCCGCGCGCTCTTTATGGGGCCCGCGTTCCGTGTCTACTCGTCGGACGACGTGGTGGGCGTGGAGCTTGCAGGGGCCATGAAGAATGTCATCGCCATCGGTTGCGGGATTTGTGAGGGGCGGGGCTACGGGGACAACACGCGGGCCGCGCTCATGACGCGAGGGCTCGCCGAGATCACGCGGCTGGGGCTGGCGCTCGGGGCCAAACAGAGCACTTTTCTAGGCCTTGCGGGCGTGGGCGACCTGATCGCCACCGGCGGCAGCAGGCTGTCACGGAACTATCGGGTCGGCGTCGGACTCGGTCGTGGGCGGGCTCTGGCGGAGGTGCTGGCCGACATCGGTCAGGTCGCCGAGGGCGTGCCGACGACGCGGGCCATGTGGCGTCTGGCGGGCAGCATGGGCGCGGAGATGCCCATCACGCGCTCCATGTACGGTCTGCTGTTCGAGGAGATGGCGGTTGACCACGCCGTCGGGGAACTCATGCTGAGGCCGCCCAGGGCCGAAAGCTAGGGCGTCGGTCCTGGGCGACCGCTTCGGTCGCCCGAGAGCAGCAACTGGACGCCCTTACCGGCTACCATCGAGCCGCACAGGCAGGCCAGCAGCAGGATCGCCAGCCGCGTGAGTAGGCGCACGAAGGCGGCGCCCAGCGCCATGGCGGAGGCTGCCGATGCGCCGCCGGCGTCGGGAATGCCCGCCTTTGGGTCGGCGAGCATCCCAAAGGCGATGTGCAGCACAATGCCGATCACCCCGAGGCCGATCAGGAACGCAAGTACGCCCAGCGTCTGCTGCGCTCGACCGGGGCCGGAGCCTGCCATCAGCTTCCATCCTCGCCATGCGTGTGAACCCCCGCGTGCGTATGCGGGTGCGCATGGCTGTCATCGTCGTGAGCGTGCGTATGGGTGTGGATCAAGTTTGCGCGCTCCAGCAAGTCCAGATCGGTAAGCACCGCCCTGGCCGGCCCATCGGCCACCAGCCCGATTCCCGAACCCAGCACGATGGCTCGGTCCCCGACCTCAGCGGCCAGATGGAGGCTGTGCGTGGCGGCCACGATGGTCTTGCCCGCCGCAGCCAGCTGATGCATCATATCGATCAGCCAGCTTTCGCTCTTCGGATCGAGCCCGGTCGTCGGCTCATCCATCAGTATGACACCAGGGTTCACCGCCAGCGTGCAGGCCAGGGCGACCCTTCGCTTTTCGCCGCCCGACAGGCGGAACGGCGCCCGATCAAGCAGCCGCTCGATGTCGAACGACGCGGCAAGTTCGTGCGCGCGACGGCGCGCCTCGTCAGCGGCCAGCCCCAGATGCAGGGGGCCGAACATCAGCTCCTCCTCCACTGTGGGTGAGAAGAGCTGGGCGTCGGCGTCCTGGAAGACGAAGCCGACGCGGCTGCGGAACCAGCGCGACAGGGCTGTGTCACGCAGCAGGTCGGGGGAGACCTCGCGCCCGAACGCGCGGATGTGTCCCGCAGTCGGCGCCATCAGTACATCCATCAAGCGCAGCAGAGTGGACTTGCCGGCCCCGTTGGCGCCCAGCAGCATGACCGTTTCGCCGCGCCCGATCTCGAACGACACCCGGCTCAGCGCGGCGGGCCCCTGGGCGTAGGCATACGACACACCATCAAGGCTGAAGGCCGGCTCGTTGGGCGCCGTCACGTCCGCGCTCCCAGCAACATCGAGGCTGCGGTTGCGCCGCCGATGCCGGCAAGCCAGGCCCAGTCCGCCGGGGCCAGGAGTAGCCGATCCCCGGTGACGAACTCGCCTCGCCACCCGCGCGATACCATGGCGGAATGGATGTCGTCGGTCAGCTTGAGCGACTTCCAGATGAGCACGGCCGCCACGGCGCCCAGGTACTGCCTGCCTTTGCCCGGAGGGGTGGCTCCTGGCGTCCGACTTCGGCGCGCAATGAGCATCTCGTGCAAGGTGGCGAGGATCACAGCCGTGTAGCGGTAGGTCATCTCCAGCACCACGGTCAGCGACCGCGGGGCGCCCAGCGCTCCGAGGCCCCGCAGCAGGAGCTGCCATCGCGTGCAGGAGACGACCACGGAGACGCTAACGAGGCAGAGCAACACGCGCGTGGTCGCCAGCGCCACGTAGCTCAGGCCGTGCGCCGTGATCGACAGATAGGGATCGCTGACCAAGACCAGCAGGGGCTCCGCATGCTGGTCCAAGCTGAAGGCGGCGGGAAGGATGCCGGCCGCGCTGAACATGGCCGTGCCCACGCCGGCGCGCGCCCAGATTCGCAGCGGCGGCGCACCGGAGAGGAGGCTGAGGGCGAGCACCAGGACCGCCATCGCGGCGATGGAGGCCCATGACGCGGCGCAGGCGCACCCAACCAGCAGTAGGCCCAGACCGATGACCTTGGACCGCGGGTCCAGAGCCTGGATCGGTCCGGGTAGGCGCGACCACTCCTCGAGGCGGAGCGAGTCTGCCCCGGCGCCTGAGATGCCCGTCAGCGACCGCTCTACGAAGTCGGCGCCGCGCCGCCGCTCGACCATGGGCGGATCGTCTTCGCCCTGGTCAACCAGGAGCCAGTCCGGTAGCTTGCCTGTGCAGGGCCCGTTGCCGCCCGGCCGGGTCGGACCGTCCCGTCCAGCCGGAGTCCGTCGGCGCCTCAGCGATGCGGTAATGGCCAATCCAAGGAGTACGGCCACCGCGCCGCCCAGAAGGGCCGAGGCGATGTACGCCCCGGCGCCCCGCTCGGAGTTGTAGTCCGGCAGCAGGTTGAAGCCCTTCCAGCCATGCTCCTCCGCGGTCGAGTACAGACGCGGCGTGTAGCCGGCCATCTTGCTCAGGGTTGCCTTGTCCCACTCGCCCCACGCCTCCCCGGTGGCGAGAAGGCCGAGCGGCGCCAGCGCTACGAGCAGCGCCAATGCCACCCATCCCGGCTTCAGGTTCACTCGAGAGCCGGCGTCGGTCGATCCTTCGTCGCCGACCAAGCCGCCGGCCTGGGCGAACCGGAGCGCGAATGCCGTGATCGCACCCTCAACCAGGCCCACCACCGCCAGATGGGGGATCATCAGCGCTGGTACGGTGACGCGCAAGTCGAAGGGGAAGTAGAGGGCGCGGCCCGCCGCGTCGTGGCTCACGGCGGGCTGGATGCCGAGGACGGTGGCCGTCAGCAGGGCCGCGAGGTTGGCGCCGAGGTAGCCCGCCACGAAGGCCGCAACGGCGCGCCGCCGTGTGGAGCATCGCCCCGCCGCGATGGCGCGGTAAGCGGCGTAGCCCATCAGCGGCATGGCGAACGCCATGGTGAAGCTGTTCGCGCCCCATGCAAGCACGCCGCCGTCGCCGAAGAAGAGGGCCTGCACGAGCAACGCCACGCTGGCCGCCATGATGGCCGCCCACGGCCCCAGCAGGATCGCCACCATCACCGAGCCCACCGGGTGTGCGGTGGTGCCGCCGATCACGGGGACGTTGAACATCTGGAGCACGAAGCAGAAGGCCGAGGCCATGGCGAGGAATGGGGCCCGGCGCGTGTCGAGATCCAGCCGTAGCCGCCTGGCCGAATACCACCAGGCAGGCGCCATCGCCGCGCCAGCTGCGGCGCACGTGGCTGGGCTGATCATCGCGTCAGGGATGTGCATTCACCGGCTCCTGCTCAACCACTTAGCCTTGCGCGTGCTTGGTTCGGGCAATGATGTGCTCCTGCATCTCGCGGTCGAGAAGGCGGAACTGCTGGCTGAATCCCGATACCCGCACACAGAGGTTCGCGTATCGGCCCGGGTCCTCCTGCGCGGCCCGCAACGTTTCGGCGCTGACGACATTGAACTGCAGCTGACCCACCCGCATACGGACCGCCGCCATCAGCAGGTCGACGAACGCATCAATGCCGCCCGACTCGAGCAAGGCCGGGTCCAGCTCCAGGATCGCCGAGCTGCTGGCCGCCACTCGGTGGTGCGGCAGCGCCGCCAACGACCGGACCACGGCGGTCAGTCCGTGCGTATCCCGGCCCTGTCCCGGAGACACGCTGTAGGCCAGGGGCTCTCCGGCGCGGCGACCATCGGGTGTGGCGCCGGTGGCGCGCCCCATGGGCAGCATGAGCGTGAATGTGAACAGGTGGGTGAAGAACCGCCCGCCTCGAACGGTCTGGTGTCCGTCCAACACGTCGCAGTACATGTCCACGAGCCGAGCGGCCATCGCGTCAGGCTCCGCGTCGTCATTGCCGTACCGCGCGCACCGCATCATCCGGCCGCGCAACGCTTCATGGCCCTCGAAGTCCGCACCCAACGCCGCCAGAATCTCGTCGGCCGTGGCCGAGCCATCGACGTACAGCACCTGGTTGAGGGCGGCCAGGCTGTCGGCCGCGTTGGGCACTCCCATGGCTGCGCTGGAGTGGTAGTTGTACCGTGCGCCGCCCTCTATGATGTCCATCCCGCGCCCGATGCAATCGTCCGTCAAAATGGAGAGGTAGGGTAGCCGGTACTGCGCTTGGTGCGCCGTCTCGGCCGAGTTGGACCCGTACACCGACCACGCCGCGAAGTGCTCGAGCTGCCGCCTGAATGCCGCCACCAAGCCGTCCATGCAGGAGCACTGGCGCAGGTCCGGTCCCACGGGGCCGACCTGGCGGCCGTCCCGCGGGTCGCGGCCTCCATGGAGCGTGAGCTCCAGCACGCGCGCCAGGTTGATCCAGTGGCTGACAGCGTGCGGCGACGCCTTGCCGGGCACCGTGATCTCGATGCAGCCGATGGCGGCGTACCCTTGCGCATCCTCGATCGGGACGCCGTGATCGACCAGCGCCGGAACCAGCGCCTCGTCGTTGAAGAAGAACGGGATGCCGCCGCCTCGGGCTACCAGCTCCACGCATCGAGTGACAAAGGGCCTCGGCGATCCGTTGTGCAGGCGGGCGGAGAGGCACCGCACGAAATCCATCGCCTCGGTCACATCCAGCACCAGGTAGCTCAGCGGGTTCACCGCGTCGGAGCCGTCGGTTCGCCGGCCGCCCACCATCATCTGCTGCACGTCATAGGGCATGTAGAGCTTGAGCCAGAGCTCGGCAAGCAGGTCGGATGCTTCGGCGCGCGTTGTGCGCCCGGCTGCAAGGTCGGCCTCCAGGTAGGGCCACAGAATCTGGTCGATGCGTCCGATCCCGTTGGCGTTGACGCCGTCCTCCCAGACGGTGACCATATGCGCGAACCAGAGCGACTGAACGGCCTCGGCGAAGGTGTGCGCCGGCTGCGCGGGCACCCGCTCGCAGGTATCGGCCATGGTCTGTAGGCGCGTTCGCGTTGCTTCGTCGCGCGCGTCCGCCGCCTGGGCGCGTAGGGCCGCGGCATGTCGGACACCCAACCCCAGCGCGGCATCGGCCACGGCGCGGAACGCCCAGAGGGTGGCCCGACGCTGCGGCGCTTGCGGATCGGTCGGGGCCTGAGCCGCGAGACCGGCATCGATCCGGCTGATGATTCCGGTGAAGCCCTCGGAGAGTACCCGGCTGTAGTCGCGGATGCTGTGGTTCAGGTCCGTGCCCCAGACCTGCACGATGGCGCGGTCCTGGGCTTCCCGAAGCTCGGGCGGCCAACCGGCTACCGCGGCCAGCGACTGCCACGCGAAGGGCTGCGAAGCAACCCAGCCGCGCATCTCGTCAACTGCTTCGGCGGGCAGTCCGGCGGCAAGCGCCCGTTCGACCACGTCTCCGCCAAGATGCGAACGGAAGCCGACATTACTGTGGTCGCCGCCATGCTCACCGGCCAGCGAGGCCTCGCCGCTGAGCCCCAGCGGAATCTCACGGATCACGGCCGCCAGTGATCGCCCAAATCGCTCGGGCAACGAGGCCCCTTCGGCGTTGACCCATTCACGGAGGAAGTGGTAATCCCGCCACGAGGTCAGGAGCGGCTGCGTCGGGGAATCCATCCGACGCTGTCGAAGCGCGGCCAGACGGGATGACAGCCGGAAGCGGTCGGCACTCTGCGGCATTGCTTTCACCTCCCAATGGACGCCCTTAGGATACTCCCTGCGCGCTTTCCCGGAGAGATGCTTGTCGATTGCGCCGGGAACTCGGCTCTCAGGCGGCGCGAAACTCGACACGAATATCGATGCGTGGTAGACTGACCGCGTAAGGCGATTCTGCAATGGAGGGTATACACGTGTCAGGATTTTCCATTGAGGAGATGAAGGCGGCCAACTGGCGGCTTCAGTTCACCGTGACGATGACCGACGAGTTCGCTTCGCTGGCCAAGCTGCTCACGGATGATGACCCCAGGAACGCCGTGCTCGAGCATGCTCGTCAGTGCTCGGACGTCGTGGTGCGACTGGGCGGACTGGCTCCGGTTGTCCCGATCAGGCCGGAGTACCATCGCGGCATGACCGACGCGGTGCCCATCGCGAAAATGGACGGCAGCGGATCCATCCTCTGCAACCGCCGCGGCCGGCCGAACCGGGAAGCGCGCGACTATATGCTGGCCGAGAACGCCCAGATCGATTGGACGCAGAGCCGGTTCGTCAAGAAGGGCTAGCTCAGTCTAGCGCACGGAACTGAGGACGGTCTGCCGGGCCGGTTTCGGCAGAGCGATGGTTTGTCCGCGCCGATGCCGGATGCGGCAGGTTGGCGGGCGGCGTTTTGCACCCGTATGGTGGCCCGGGCGTACTGGTTGACGCCCGGGCGTTTCGTTCGCCATACTGCACTCGATATGCGCTCCGATACTCCCCCTGCTGTGCGAATGCAGAGCATCACCAAGCGGTATCCCGGCGGCGTGGTGGCTAACGACGCCGTCTCTCTCACCGTCCTGCCCGGTACGGCCCACGCCGTCGTCGGTGAGAACGGCGCTGGGAAGTCCACCCTTATGGGTGTTCTCTACGGCTCCATTCGACCCGACTCGGGTTCCATCGAGGTCAGCGGCTCGCCGGTCACCCTTAGACGCCCCGCCGACGCGATCCGGCATGGCATCGGCCTCGTGACGCAGCACACCACCATGATCCCGGCCCTCACGGCGCTTGACAACGTGCTTCTCGGCTTCGAGCCGAGCCGTCTGGGCGTTCTGGATCGGCGCATGGGCCGCAACCGCGTCGAGGAGTTGTCCGCACAAGCCGGCATCGAAGTCGATTGGGGCGCATCCGCCGACGCCCTCTCCGTTGCCGCTCTACAGAAGGCCGAAATCGTCAAGGCGCTCTACCGCGGCGCTCGCGTTCTGATCTTGGACGAGCCGACCGCCACGCTTGCCCCTGCCGAAGCCGACCGGCTCTTCGCCGTAGTACACGGTGTTGTCGCTTCCGGCGCATCGGTGCTCTTCATCACCCACAAGCTTCGCGAGGTGCTGGACCATAGCGACCATGTAACGGTCCTTCGCGGCGGCGCCAAGGCCGGTGATCGGGTCACAGCGGAGACCTGCGCCGATGAGCTGGTCTCACTGATGCTTGGCTCTGATCGATCGGTGGCGCATTCGGTCGAGGCCACGCCGGAAGCGTCACGCCGGTCCGAGCTTGCCCTACAGGTCAGCTCGCTCACCGTGCGCGGCCGCGGCGGGCGCCCGGCGGTTCACTCCGCCGATCTGTCGGTGCGCGCAGGAGAGGTGCTCGGCGTGGCAGGCGTCGACGGAAGCGGTCAGCGTGAACTGGCTGAGGCCGTCGTCGGCCTCCGATCCGCGGTATCCGGTTCCGTTACGCTCTGCGGCGAGGACGTGACCGCGCGCTCCGTGGCGTCTCGCGCTGCTGCGGGCCTCGCCTATGTGCCGGAGGACCGCCACCGCGAGGGTCTCATCCTGGACTTCGACCTCTCTGAGAACTTGCTGCTCGGACGTCACCGCGACGCGTCCGCGGGCGGGGGGCGGTTCCTCCAGCGGCGCCGAGTGTTGGCCGACGCAGCACGGCTGTTGACGGAGGGCGGCGTAGTGTCCGCGGGCGCAACGGCGCCGGCGTCTTCGTTGTCGGGTGGGAACCAGCAAAAGGTGGTGGTGGCGCGCGCCCTGGCCCGTCGACCTCGCGCCCTGGTCGCCATGCAGCCCACGCGCGGGCTCGACGTGGGCGCCTCTGCGGCGGTCTACGACGCGATTCGTGCGCGCACGGCCGCGGGGATGGGAGTGTTGCTCTTCTCGCTCGACCTGGACGAACTGCGCGAAGTGTCCGATCGCATCGCGGTGATGTACAACGGCCGCATTGCCGGCGTACTGGATCGCGACGACGCTGCGATGGATCAACTGGGCAAGCTGATGACCGAGGGGCGGCCATGATCCTGCGGCGCCTCGCCCCTGCCGTCCAGCCTCTGCTCTCCGTGGCAGGCGCCTTCGTCGTCGCGGGAGTCGTCGTATGGGCCTGCGGCGGCAGTCCGCTTGAGGCGCTGAGCGCGTTGTTGCAGGGCTCGTGCGGATCGTCGACGGGTCTCCTGCGTACGCTCTCCAAGGCCACGCCGCTGCTCCTGAGCGGGTTGGCGGTGGCGGTAGCGCTTCGGGCGGGGCTCTTCAACATCGGCGCCGAGGGGCAGTTGATCCTGGGAGCGCTGGCGGCGGCCTGGGCGGGCCATGCGTTCACCGGGCTTCCCGCCTGGGTCCACATTCCGATCTGTCTGGCCGCCGGCGTGGTCGTGGGCGCTGTCTGGGCGGCGATCCCCGGCGCCTTGCGCGCCTGGCGGGGGTCGCATGAGGTTATCGTGACCATCATGCTCAACTACCTCGCCATCCAGCTCGCCCACTTCCTGGTTAACGGGGCCATGAAGGACCCCGTCAGCATGGCTCCGGCCACCTCAATGGTCGAGCCGTCGGCCCGGCTTTGGGCGGCCGCGGACGGCAGCAACTTCTCGGCGGGCTTCGGGCTGGCGCTGCTCGCCGCCGTGGGGGTGGCCGTGCTGTTGCGGCACACGGCGTTGGGTTTTGAGATCCGCGCCGTCGGGCTGGGCGCCGATGCCGCCCGGGTGGCCGGCGTCAACGTGGGTCGAACGATGATCTCAGCCATGGCCATTTCAGGCGGACTGGCCGGACTGGCCGGCGCGATCGAGGTGCTGGGCGTCCATCGCCGCTACCTCGACGCGTTCTCGCCGGGCTACGGCTTCGACAGCATCGCCGTGGCTCTGCTCGGCGGCGGCAACCCGGTGGGTGTGACACTCTCGTCGCTCCTCTTCGGCGGCCTCAGCGCAGGCGCCACCCACATGGAGGCTTGGACCCACGTTCCCCGGCAGATCGCGGGCATCGTGCAGGGCGTGGTGATCTTCTCCGCGGGCGCCCGGTACCTGAAGGGGCGGCGGCGGTGAGCGGTCCCGAGCTCGCCGGATTCCTCCTTCCGTTGGGCGTCTCGGCTCTTCGGCAGGCCACGCCGCTCGTCCTGGCCGGCCTGGGCGGCATCTGTTCCGAGCGCGTGGGGATCGTGAACATCGCGCTGGAGGGCATGATGCTGGCCGGGGCGTTCTCGGGCCTCGTCGCCGGCCGTCTGGCAGGTCCCTTGGTCGGCGTGACGGTGGCCGTGACGGTGGGGATGCTGGTGGGGCTCACACATCTCTGGGCTACGCGCAAGCTGCGGTTGAACCATATCGTCAGCGGAGTCGCGATCAACCTCCTCGCCCTCCACTCCACCACGTTCCTGCTTCGGCGGCTCTTCAATCAGGCGGACCCGCCGGTTGAGGCCCGCATCCAGACCATGCTCCCCACGGCGCTCTTCACGGGCCTCGCCCTGGCGCTGGTGGTGGTGTTCCACCTGCTTCTCTACTACACGCCGCTGGGCTTGCGCGTGAGGGCGGTGGGCGAGAGCGAGGCCGATACCCGCATGGCGGGGATCGACACGGCCCGCGTGAAGATGATGGGTCTGGCGGCATCCGGCGTGTTGGCCGGGCTGGCCGGGGCCTACCTCTCGCTGGCGCAGGTGGGGCGGTTCAGCGACGACATGGTGAGCGGGCGCGGCTTCATCGCGCTGGCGGCAGTGGTCTGCGGACGCTGGACGCCTCTGGGGATGGCCGCCGCGGCGCTAGCTTTCGGCGCATTTGACGCGCTCCAGTTCCAACTGCAGGGCAGCGTCGCACTGCCGGGCGAGCTGCTGCGGAGCATCCCTTACATCGCCACGGTCGTAGCAGCCATGGCGCTCAGGCCCCGCCCGCCCGCCGATCTGGGCCGTCAGGAGGAGTAGGCCGCGCCGCTACGATCCTGTCGAGGCGTAACGACGCTCGCCGAGCTTCCAGATCCGCAAGCACGCCGCCAGGAAGGGCGCCCCTACGCAGGGAGCCAGCCAGTTGAGCGGCGCGGGAAGCCCGCTGAGATCCGGGCGCGACAAGAGCGCGGCCAGGGGCACGTAGTTGATCGCAGCCAGCGGCACCGCCACCGTGAAGAAGAGCCGAAACCAGGGCCGGTAGATCGTCAGCGGGTACTGGGCCATCTGGTTGCCTCCGTAGGTGACGATGTTCACCACCTCCAGCGACTCGATGGTCCAGAACGCCAGCGTCGCCTGCAGCACGAAGAGCCCGGCGAAGATGCAGGCGCCGCCCACGACGCAGATTGCCAGTAACGCCACGCGCGCCGCGTCCCATTGGATGCCCACACCCATGCAGCCCCAGACGAGGATGGCGGCGCCCTGCGCCAGCCTCCCTACTCGCATGATCTGCACGTCGTGGGCCGCGAGCTGGAACGCCGTGGGCAGTGGCCGCAGCAACAGGCGGTCGAAGTCGCCCGTGCGGACCATGCCGGGGAAGACGTCGAAACCCCGGGCGCCGGCTTCGGCCAACGCGAAGGCCACGTTGCTGATGCCGTACAGCACCGCGACCTCCGATAGCCGCCACCCCGGCAACGAACCGAACCGCGCGTAGAGCGCCCATATCGCGCCGAACTCGGCCAGCGTGGCCACCAGCTGCGAGGCCGAGTAGAGCGCAAACGAGGCCCTGTACTGCCACTGCGACCGCACGGAGGCGGCGGCCAGGCGGCCATAGATGCGTGCATGCCGCCGCACGGATCGGATCATCCCGGCGCCGCCTCGCAAGCCTTGCGCTCTACGGCTGCGGCGTCACGTAGAGCCACCGACCCACCGCCTCCGGCCCGACCGTGATGGCTAGCGAGCCCGCGTTCCGTTCGCACTTCACCTCGGCGCCGCGGCTACCCGGTCTCGCGCCCTCCGCATGGACCTTCACAGAGGCCGGGAGGCCCACATCCGGGATGCGAACCACGCCCTGTCCGTAGACCATGGCCTGCAGCACGGCACCGCCGGGCACGCGCCGCGCGTCCGGCACGGGCGCCCATGCCAGCTGGCCGATCGGGGCGTCGGCGTAGACGGTGGTCTTGCCGTCGACCGTGATTGCGTTGGCCTGGCTTCCCGCAAAGGCGATCAGGTTGCCCGCGCCGTCCACCCGGAAGCACATGGAGCCCTTCCCCTTGTAGGTCACGGTATGGCCGTTGACGGCGGCGCTGTTCAGCTCCAATGTGTCGTCCGGCAGCGTGATCGTAGCCATGGCAGCCTTGTCGCGCTCCTCGTTCCTGGCGAAGCCTCCCTCCCACTGCTCCTCGACCGTCCGCAGGTGGGGAGCTGCGGCCACGGCGCCGTTGGGGAACCGGCAGAAGAGGTAGGGCGTCGTGCGCGAGAGCGTCTCGGTGTTGCCCTTGCCGTCGTAGGCCCCCAGCGTGGCCAGGATATCGTAAAGCGTGCGCTCCTCGCGTCCCAGGCTCGCCGACTGGTCGTCACGCGGCCGGAAGCCCAGCGCCAAGCACAGACCGCCGCCCGGCAAGGTGCGCCGGACGCCGATGATGCGGCCTCGGCAGCGCGCCACGGGCTCGGATCCGGTCGCCGGCTCCAGCGGGTAGATACGGTCGACCAGCATATCGGTCAGGATGGTCTGCGGCGCCACCTGTTTGAGGCTGCCCTCGAAGGCTACCTGCCGTCCCGGCGCGATGACGCCGAGGTTGTGGCCGGGCTTGGTGGTCGCGCCGAACAGCTCGGACCATGCGGCAAGCGCGGGTTCGCCTTCGGCCGTGAGCGTCGGCGGCGGGCCGCACCAGATCACACGGCCTCCGGCCCTGGCCAGTTCACCCATCATGGCCAGCAGCCTGGCGCTGGGCAGCGGTTCGAACTGCGCCATCAGCGTGGTGAACCGGCGGCCCGCCAGCACGATGGCCCCTCCCTCCACCTTTCCGAGCTCCACCAGCTTGGCCTGTGTGATCAGGTTGGCATAGCCGTACTGCGTCATCCACGACCCAAAGCGCTCCTCGGTCGCCACCAGGTCCAGCGGGTAGAGCATGAGCACGGAGACGTCGCGGTGCTGCATCTCCTGCACCATGCCGAAGAGCGGCGAGCCCGCCGCGCCGTAGACGTTCACCAGGTCCATGCGCCGGGCGTTGATGGCGTTGGGCATTCCCCAGTGTGCGCCGTAGGAGTAGGGGACCTCGTTGATGATGCCGGTGGAGCATGCCAGCGCCAGGCCGACGTAGTTGCGGTCGAGCCAGCCGCACTCGGCGTGGTCGTTGCCGTTGCCGGTGAGGAACTCTCCCCATTTGAAGTAGTCGTGGCAGGCGGACGCGGCCTGATGCACGGTGTTGGACCAGACGAAGTTCGGCGTGTACTCATAGGCCTGGCTGAACATGTTCTCGCCGTAGGCCCGCCAGTTGTCGATGGTCGGGCTCTCGGCCCAGGTAGCATGGGCGCGGGACTCGAGTTTGTGGCCCATGCGCGCCTCGGCGTGGCGCTTAGCCGCCGCGAAGAGCTCCACCACGCCGTCCTGCAGCAGGCGGTAGTAGCGCGACCGGAACAGCTCGGTGCGGCGGGCATCGTCCGGCGTGGCGCCCATGACGTGCGAGATTCGTTCGCCGGCCGTCAGGTCGTTGGCCTGGTCCTCCTGCCCGTAGGCGAAGAAGACCATGTACTTGGCCAGGTCGGCGTACTCGGCGCCGTACTTCTGCGCAAAGGTCCGCGAGAGGCCCGGCGACACGTAGCGCATGGCGAACTGGCCGTGGTCATGGTGCCCGAAATAGTTCCAGTCCTGCTGGATGTGCATCTCGTCGGAGTAGAGCGCGTTGAGCTTCACTCCGGCATCGGCGTACTTGTCGATCAGCTTCTTCAGGTAGGGGAGCGCCTTCGGGCTCAGGTAGTCCATTTCTGGCGTCTTGTACTGCTGCACCACCAGCACGCGCTCCAGGCCGCCCACGTCGGTGCGCCCCTTGCCGAAGACGCGGATCTGCACCGCCGACTTGCCCTCGGCCTCCTTCTCCATAAGCTCCACCGACGCGGTGTCGGTGATCTCGCGGATGCCTTTCGGGTCCACGGCGCGGTACGGAGTGCCGTTGATGGGCGCCTCATGGAAGGCGAAGACGCGGACGCCGGCGTCGGCGATCTTGAACGGTCCCTTGTTGTTGACCCAGATGCGCTGCTGCCAGAGCTGCACGCTGTACTTGCCCGTGGCCGCGTCGCGTCGGCCTTCGCGGTAGTGCATCCAGACGCCCTGCTCGCCGGTGGCCCGTGTATAGGCCTTGCCGATCTCCAGCGGCGTGAGAAGGCTCAGCTCCAGGCCCAGGCCGTACTGCTCGGCGAACCGGCCGATCTTGGCGATGCGCTGTACGTACTCGTCCATGTCCGGCATCAGGTTGCGCGGACCCGACTGGCCCGGCCGGTACTGGCTGAAGAAGTGGTCGAACGCAATGATGAGCGTCCGCTGGCCCGCGGCCTTGGCACGCTCGCACACCTGCCGGAGGCTGGCCTCCTCTTTCTGGAAGGTGAGCGTCAGGTTGAGCGCCTTGTCGGGATCTTCCAGCGCCTCGAACTCCTTGTCGCTGACGAGGATGATGCACGCCCTGCCGAGCTGGAAGCTCCAGGCGCCGGGGTACGAGACCAGTTCGCCCTTGTACACGTTCTCTGGGACGTCTTGCTTCACTGAGGTCTTCTCCTGTGCGTCGGCTGGGCCCGCGGCCATCCAGACGGCGGAGGCCAGAAGGGCGGCAAACGTTGACCAAGATCGCATCGGGTCCGTCTCCTCACATGCGGCGTTCGACGTAGGCTTCGGCGCGGACCGCCCGGTTTCCTGCGGATCAGCCGCCCATGACGGTAAGCCGCCGCATGCCTCGGTTCACCATGGATCGCCCGAGCGCCACCAGAACCACCGTCCAGACCGACTGGTGCAGGAGGACGAGCCAGGCGCCCTCGGGGGCGATGTTGCCCGAGTAGAGCCGGAAGGGCAGGTCGACGATGCCGCTGAAGGGCAAGAGGACCACCGCTCGACCGAGCCAGTCGGGCAGCAGCGCCAGGGGAGCGATGTTGCCAGAGAGGCTGAGCGCTACGGCTGCCAACAGGCGCGACGCGCCGTCGCCCGAGATGGTCCAGAGCGCCGAGGCCGTGAGGATCACCGTGAGCGCGCAGGCCAGCAGCAGCGCCAGGAGCATCGATGCGGAGAACCACGCGAACGAGGCCGCGCTCGCCGGGCCGGGCATGCCGAAGAGCAGCAGGGCGGCGGCCAGTAGCGGCACGCATCGGAGCAGCGTGGGGGCGGTCCGCATGGCCAGCGCCCGGGCGAACCAGAGCGAGTAGAGGTCGATGGGCCGCGCCAGCTCGTAGGCCACGGAACCCGTGCGGACCTGGTCGCGCACGTCGGCGTCCACGTTCCATGGGAACATGGCCAGGAAGGCCTGCCCCAGCCAGGGCCCGGTAGAAGGCCTCGAGGATCATGAGACGCAGGAAGCCCCAGGCCACCTGCGTGGCGAGACCGGCCGCCGCCGCGGCGCGGTACTGCAGCAGCAGGCGGCACCGCGTGCGAAGCACTGCCAGGTAGGGGCGCATCAGGGCGCGTCGCGGTAGACCTGCGCCACCACTTCCTCGATGGGCCGGTCCGCCACCGTGAGGTCGCGAATGGGGAAGGCCGACGCGGCCCGTGCGATCAGCTCGTGCGTGGCTACCTGCTCGGGGTCGTACTCCAGCCAGAGCCGGTCGCCCTCGCGGCGGACCAACTCGGCTCCCTCCAGCTCCGCGTTGGCCACGCCGGCAGCCAGGTCGATCATCAACGTGCGCCTGGCGCTGCTCATGCGGCGGAGGTCGTCGATGGCGCCGTCAAGCAGCAGCGAACCGTCCGCGATGAGCAGGACGCGCCGGCAGAGGTCTTCGATATCGTCCATGTCATGGGTGGTGAGTAGGACCGTGAGGCCCCGCTCGGCGGACCAGTCTCGGATCGCCTCGCGCAGGGCGAGCTTGGAGACGGCGTCGAGGCCGATGGTCGGCTCGTCCAGGAAGAGGATGCTGGGTCGGTGCAGCAGCGCCGCGGCCAGATCGCACCGCATCCTCAGTCCGAGGCTCAGCTGCCGCACCGGCGAGTCGAGGACCTCGGCCAGGTGGAACCGCTCCACCACGTCGGCCAGCGTCTCGTCGTAGTCGCGGCGGGCGACACCATAGATCTCGCGAAGCAGGGCGAAGGAGTCGATGACGGGCAGGTCCCACCAGAGCTGCGTCCGTTGCCCGAAGACCACGCCGATGTGGCGGACGTGCGCGATGCGGTCGGCCCATGGGGTGCGTCCCAGCACGGTGGCCTCGCCGCCGTCGGGGTTCATGATGCCCGCGATGATCTTGATCGCCGTGGACTTGCCCGCGCCGTTGGGCCCGATACAGCCGACGATCTGGCCCGCCTCGATGTCGAACGTGATGCCCTTCAGGGCTTCGACGGTGCGGGTGCGGCGGTGGAGGAGGTCCCTCAGGGCGCCGAAGGGGCCACTGGACCGCAGCGGTGCGCGGAAGCTCTTGCGGAGGCCGCGGACCTCAATCTGCGCCACGGTCGGCCCGCGCTAGAAGCGGCTGCGGACGAGCGACACCGTGGCCTCGCGGCGGCCGTCGTGCCCGGTTTCCCATGTGTCGGGTAGCGGCTCCATGGCGGCTCGCGAGGATCGGATCGACGCCAGAGTGGCGACCACGCCGTCGGCCAGTCCGCTGGACTGCGCCGCCGACAGCACCACCACGGGTGCGGCAGTGGCCCGAGGCTCCGATGGCATTTCGTCGGACTCAAGCCACTCATCATCAGTGAGCATGGCCTGCGGCTCCGTGTCGGCTCGGCGTTCGGCGGCGGGCTGCGCCGTGGCCACGGTGCGCAACGCCGCGGGTTCGACCGGATCGGCGCTCAGCGTTGCGGTCGTCGGCCACCGGAGGACGGCGTAGGAGACGGCGGGGCGACGGGCGCGGGTAGGCGCCTCGCGGACGTCGGCGAGCTCCGTGCGTTCGACAGTGGAGCGAACCGGCTGCTCGGCGAAGGCCGTGGCGGAGACGGGGCGCACGACAGGCGCCGCGGCCGGCTCGGCGGACGCCACGGATGCCTGCACGGCGGGTTGCGTCAGACGGCGCCAGAGCGCGATCATCGGGTGCGGCCGGGAGATGAACGATGCGTCCAGCCATGCGGACCCGGGTTTGTGGGCCACGACCAGCGTGAGCGCCGCCGCGCAGGCGCCGCACGCACCGGCCAGCGCGATGCGGCGATGCACGGCCCGGCGTCGGCGACCGTCTACCGTGGCGCTGAGGATGGCGCCGCGAAGCCCCGGAGGGACCGCCGGCTCCACCTCGTCCTGCTCGTTGGAGGCGATCCAGACGGCCATCTGGAGCGCCTGCCTGCACTGCGAACACCGCTCCAGATGCTGGTGCGCCGCGGCCAGCTCGTCGGCGGACGACCCCGCGGCGAGGAGCGCGGCCAGGGTGCGGTTTTGGTGCTTGCAGCGTTCCATGGTCGAAGATCCTGAAGGTCGCCGGGGTGTTGCCCTCGTGCGCCAACTACATAGATGCGCCCCGGCGGCTCTTCGTTCCCGGTCAACCGGCAAGAGGCCTAAGCCGGGCTCCCCTGACCCACCATGACATGCTCGAGGCCTACTCGGAGGCCCCGCACCGCGCCGATCCGTCGGATTGCCAGCACGACGCCTGGCATGAACGAGCGCCGGTCGATGCTGTCGTGCCGGATCGAGAGCGTCTGCCCCAGGGCGCCGAAGAGCACCTCCTGATGCGCCACCAGGCCGGGCAGGCGGATGCTGTGTACCGGCACGCCGTCGGGGCTCGCGCCGCGCGCGCCGGGCGACTTCTCGATCTGCCCTTCCGGCATGGGCAGTTGGCCGGTGCGGACCCGTGCGATGCGCGCCGCCGTCTCCATGGCGGTCCCGGAGGGGGAGTCGAGCTTCCTCTCGTGGTGGAGTTCGATCACCTCCACGTCGGGCATGTACCGCGCCGCCTCTTCGGCGAAGCGCATCATGAGCACGGCTCCGATGGCGAAGTTGGGGGCCACCAGCAGTCCCAGCCCGGCCTCCTCGGCCACCGCGCCCAGCCGGTCGCGCTCGGCGGGATCGATGCCCGTGGACCCGACCACGGCGCGGCACCCCTGCCGCAGGGCGGCCTCGATGTTGCCCACCGCCGACCGGGCCGGTGAGAACTCCACCAGCACATCGGCGCGTCCCGCCAGCCGTGCCTCGCCGACCGATCCCGCCACCGCGACGCCCAGCGAACCGATGCCCGCGAGCTCCCCGATGTCGGACCCGCTCGCCGCGGGGTCGATGGCCGCGACCAGCGCCAGGCCCTCGGCCTCGTGTACGGCTCGCACGACCTCCAGGCCCATGCGGCCCGCGGCTCCCGATACGGCGACTCGGATCTCCTGGCTCATGCTGCCTCCTCGGCCGCCGCGAGCCTTGCGAAGGGCCCGATGGCGGTGGTGGTGAGGCCGTCCGGATCCAGTCCGGCGGCGGCGACCTGCTGCACGTCGTCCAGCGTCACGGCGTTGATGCGCTTGGCGAATTCGTCCAACGAGGGCACGTAACCAAAGCTCAGGATCGACTTGCCCAGCCGCATCATGCGGGCGCTCATTCCCTCGAGGCCCAGGATCAGCGAGCCGCGCACCTGGTTCTTGGCCTTCGCCACCTCGTCCGGCGTGAGGCCCTCCCGCCGCACCTTGGCCAGCTCCGCGTGGACCAGCTCCAGCACCTGGTCGTAGGTATCGGGGCTGGTTCCGCCATAGACGGTGAAGTAGCCGCAGTCCTGGAAGACGGTCAGGTAGGAGCCGATGGAGTAGGCCAGCCCGCGCTTCTCCCGGATTTCCTGGAATAGGCGCGAGCTCATGTTGCCGCCCAGCACCATGTCGAGGATGGTGAGCGGGAAGCGGCGGACGTCGTGCTGTCCGGCGCCGTCGCCGCCAAGGCAGAAGTGGACCTGCTCCGTGCGCTTCCGTACGCTCTTGCTCAGTCGCGAGACGTGCGGCGGCTTGCGGTTCTTCCGCTTGGAGGCTCCCGCGTGGCCGCCCAGCATCTGCGACGCCAGCTCCACGATCCGCTCGTGCGGCACGTTGCCGGCCGCCGCCACCACCATCCGGTCCGGCGTGTAGTTCTCGGCCAGGTAGGCGCGCACGGCCGCGTCGTCCAGCTCGGCCACGGTCCGCGCCGTGCCCAGCACCGGCCGGCCCAGCGGGTGCCGCTTCCATAGCGTCTGCGTGAAGACATCGTGGATGATGTCGTCCGGCGTGTCCTCGTAGCGCTTGATCTCCTCGAGCACCACGTTGCGCTCCAGCGCCAGTTCGTCGGGGTCGAGCCTGGACGCCAGGAGCATGTCGCTCAGCACGTCCATGGCGACCTCGGCGTCCTCGGCCAGCGACTTCACGTAGAAGCAGGTGCACTCCTTATCCGTGAAGGCGTTCAGCGACCCCCCGCGCGACTCGATGGCCTCGGCGATCTGCTGCGCGTTGCGCTTCTCCGTGCCCTTGAAGAGCATATGCTCGATGAAGTGCGAGATCCCCCGAACGCCGGCGGGCTCGTCCACCGATCCGGCATCCACCCAGAGCCCCAGCGAGAGGCTCTGCACGTGCGACGCGGTTTCCGATACGACCCGGACGCCGTTGGGAAGGGTGCTGAGTTGTATGGCCTCAGAGGGCATGGATGGTCCTTTGGCTGCCGGGAGGCAGCGAACAGAAAGCGGCCTCGGCATCGGAGCCGAGGCCGCATGAATGGAGCGGGAAACGGGACTCGAACCCGCGACCCTCTGCTTGGGAAGCAGATGCTCTACCACTGAGCTATTCCCGCACGAGCAGTTCCTCTTCCCGTTGATCGGTACCGCCCCCAGCATGCAGGGCAGAAGAACTGCCTCCAGTATATCCTCCGGACATCCCTCAGGTCAAGGAACGGTCTGGGTGGCGCTGTCGTTGGGGGGCGTGCCTGGGGCGGCTCTCTTGGTGGATCGCCCGGGGCGCGGGGTAGGCCTGGTCGGGGACGAACGTCTTAGTTGTGTGGAACGCTCGGAACGGAATTGCCTCTTGGGTTTCGCGCTTGCCCTATGGGCCGCCTCAAAGACACGCGCCGCCTGCCGCGCGTCACTGCGAGGCCGGTCCTACTCCCTTGCGACCACCGTGTCGTAGAGCCCGTAGTGGGTCAGGCCTGCGTGGCTGTCGATGCCCGTGTACCGGAGCGATGCGTCCTCGTAGCGGCGGAAGGCGAAGACGGCCTGGTTCATCTGCTCGGTGTTGAAGACGCGAAGTTGCACGAGCAGATGGAAGTCCCGCACCGTCAGGCCGGTGACCGCGTGGAACAGGTCCGGCTCCAGCCTGGTGATGACGTCCTGCAGCGTGTTCTCGCGGAAGTCGGTCAGGTACATGAACGCGGGGATCCGCGTCGCGAACTTGATGAGCTTCTCCTGGACCTGCTTGCGCTTGGATTTGAACTCCTTTTCCTCTTCCGTCAGTTCGCGCTTCTGGTCTTTCGTTAACCCTTCGTTCTTCGCCTTCTTCTTCAGCTCCTTGACTTTATCGCTCTTGTTGATGATGGTCTCGATGATGTTGTCGCCCAGCGTCCGCCAGCCCTCGATGCGCCCGACGGCGGCCATGGCATCGGCATTCTCCATGATGCGCCGCAGGGTGTCGTTGTCGACGTTGACGAGCAGCGCGCTCTCCCACTTGCGAGAGAGCAGCGTGGCGGAGGTGCCCGACATGGCGATATCCAGGATGCCGCCCGCGTCGATCTGCGTCATGTTCGCGCCGTCATAGGCTAGCACGGGCAGGAACGAGACGAGGTCGCGAACCGCCGTCTCCGGGTTCGGCTCGTTGGGCGATAGGCCGATGCCGTACTCCGACAACTGCCGCAACGCCCGCGTGGGCGCGAAGTCGAAGACGAAGCAGGTCGGCTTCAGCACCTCTTCGGCGTTCGGATCGTCGCCGTTGGGGTTCCTGATGGACCAGGGCGACTGCACCCGGAACGCGGCCTGGAAGTAGGTCTCCGGCGACTTGAGGTTGCGCAGCATTAAGATCGACGACCACTGCGGCACCGTGACGCCCGTGGTCAGCTTCCCGCAGGAGAGCGTGATGGTCTTGGTCTCGAAGCCGCCCCCGATGGCCTTGCGCACCGGCGGCAGCGCCTCCAACCCGATGCCTGCGGAGGCGCCGGCGGCAACCACCACCTGGTAGGCGTGCCAGAAGTTGTTGTGCCGCTCGGCAAGCAGGTGCGCCATGGCGTGACAGGCCGCCACGTTGGGCAGGAACCACAGTGAGTGCTGCAGGTAGGGCAGCAGCCGCACGTCCGAGTAGGGGAACGGCGGCCGCGTGCCCGTCACCAGGCTCTCAACGGCCCTTGGCGCATACTGGCCCCGGATGATGTCGAGCCACTTCTGCACGTCGTCGGCGTGCCTGAACCGCGCCGCCGGTCCTGCGCCCTTGGCCTCGAAGAAGGCGTTCAGATCGAACTCATCAAACTCACCGGCGCTCGCAATCGCCAGCAGCTCATCCGGCATCTGGTAGGTCAGCAGCCGCATCTGCGGCAACGCGCCGTAGGGGTTCGGCTGGTCGGGGTGCTCGTCGGCGTAGTTCTCTTTCGCGCGCTGCTCGTCGGTGTAGGTCCAGTTGTAGATTTGCTCCTCGATGAACTCGCCCGTTGCCAGCGCGCGGAAGGGCGTGCCGGAGAGGTAGAGGTACGCTCGCGTCGTGATGGGGAGGAACAGGGCGTCGCGCTCGGAGAGCAAGCTAAGGTCGTCGTTCACGCCCACCCGTCGAAGTCGACATGCGACTCCAGGTCGGTCTGCCAGGCATCCTCGACGGCGGGCTTGAAGGTGACGACGAGGATGCGCATGGCCCCCAGCGCCCTCGCCAGTTGGTAGGCGGCGAAGGTCTTGCCGAAGCGCATCTTCGCGTTCCATAGGAAGCGCGGGACCGCCGCCTTGTCCTCGGCCCACCGCGACCGGTAGTAGGCGCGGGTCTGCTCCACGGCCTCGGCCTGTTCGTGGCGCATGGCGAACGCGGCATGGTGCGTGCCGCCGAACCGCCGACCCGTACGAAGCTCGGTGAGCACGGTCCGCACGTCGTCGGCCGTGCAGCGCATCCACTCCAGTTCGGCGTTCTCGAGTCCCTTCCGCGCCAGCGCCGCGCGCACGTCGTGGTCGCTGAAGAGTGTGCCGTCCTCGCGCTCGGCCGGCTCGTCCAGCACGATCGTGTACCGCTTGATGGCCGCGGTCTTCAGCTGCTCGGCGACCCTCTGCCGCACGTCGCGGGTGGTCTGGCCCACCTTCAGGAGACCCGAATGCGCCTCATCGCCGATGGAGTAGGCGTAGATGCGGGGGCGAGCTTCCGGCCGCGGCGCCAGGATATCGTCGATGGGTTTAGGCATCAGCTGGGTCCATGGGTCGTATTAAAGTCTCAATATAGGCGATTTCATTGCTATCAAGGCCATACTTGGCGTAGAGATCCTCATCAGTCCACGCCTTGGAGAAGTCCTGGATAGGAACGAACGAGTAGGCTGAGCGCGCCAGGTCCTGCGCCGATGATCGAGCAATCAGCAGGAATCTGAATAATCGTGTTGTGACATACGAAAAACAATTCCTAGCCGTGACCTCATCATCATATGTCCCCAGTAGGATATAGGTTTCTGTTACCGCCGATCCTGGAGGCAGGACACCCGATCTAGACAGCACTTTTCGCTGACCATTCTTGTCCATTTGTCCGGCATGTTCCGATGACGATTTTGACGTGAACACCTTCCATTGATCGATCAAGTCCCGGCCGATAGTGACATCTGCTCGTGGCATCCACGCACGGCCGCCGCTCTGTAGCACCAGGATGTCCTCTGGCGAGCTACTCTTCGATGTTCCCCTATAAAACGTCCGCAGACCGAACGGTTTCTGAGAGCTCACCTGCCTATCGAAGCGCTTCTCGGGCGGAAGCGCTAGGGTCTGGCCCCCCGTCTCCACTTGCATCACCTTGCGCAGAATGGGAATTGCGCCGCTGTGTCTGATGAATACGTCTGCGCCTGGCTCAAGCAGTGGGCGTACACACTGCGAGACCGTCATTTCGCCGTCGTATTCCACTACGCAGCACTCGCCTGGATTATCGCGATTCCACAGGAAATAACATATACCTCCTGCTACATCAACGGATTGAAATACATGGCGACTATCCGCATAGTCAACGATATGGCGCAAGCGCGAATCCGCCAGCATGTCTTGACGGAACTCATCCAAACCTCGACCACCGAAGAGCCAGCGCGATGGGATCACCATTGTCAGGAAGCGCGGGTCCAGCGATTGGGCCTGCCTGACGAACTGATGGTAGATCGGCACCGCGCTCGCGCCGAATCCGCCATCGTCCAGTTGGTAGGGTGGGTTGCCGATGATCACGTCAAACTGCATATCGCCCCCAAAGAGCTCGGCCACGCGAGCCCGGACATTGTCAGTGTGGATGAACGCGTATGCGTGCGACTCGAGTGTCTCGCCACGGTCAAGGGTCCTCTGGCTTGCACCACAGTGGGCGCACCTACCTCCATCCCAGGCATGCTCAGTGCGTTGGTACCAGACGTTGCCGTCGTCGGTAGCGAACCCCCGTGCGACGGAGTGCTCTCCTTGGGCGTGTTTGGAGCAGTAGAGGCTCCGGCGCGCCAGCAGGCTCGTCATCCGCGTGATGCCGATGCCGAAGACCTGCTGGGTGAGGATGTGGCCGACGCGCTCCTCTAGGCTCGGCATGGCGGCGGCCAGCCCGTGCGTGAGGCGGCCCGTGATCTCCCGGAGGAAGACGCCGGACTTGGCGCATGGGTCGAGGAAACGGACCGATCTGTCGGCCCAGAGGTCGGCCCCGCCATGGTCGGCGGCCCAGGCGTCGGCCAGCGTATCGAGCATTCGGTTGGCGAACTCCGGCGGCGTGAAGACCTCGTCGTTGGAGAGGTTCGCGATGCAGGTCAGCACGTCCGGGTTGCGGCCGCGCAGAGCAAAGCTGGACTGGGTGGTCATGGGTTCCCTCCCTGGGCGGTGGCGGCGCGAACGTCAGGGCGGGTTTGAATCCCGCCCCTACGAGGATGGTGCCCAGTTGATTGGGTTGTCATGGTCGAACTGCCATCGTATTGGATTGTCCATGATGTATTCGCGAATTCGATTGAGCGAGTCCTCATCGCGAATGATATGTTCGTAGTAGTTGCGTTGCCACACTGGCGTACCGGGGCTGTTCATCTGCTGGTTGATGCTGCGGGACGAATATGTCTTGAAGGCGCGAACGATCTCCGGGAGCCCATGCCGGGGCGGCTCGCCAGCGGGCCGGGCGGGTTTGAAACGCGCCCCTACCACCCCGTTACCCTCATCGTGGCCTGAGCCAATAGCCTGGTCTACCACCGTAGGGGCGGGTTTCAAACCCGCCCTCGGCATAATAATGCAATGCACATGGTTTGGCATAACCGTAAACGCATCCAATGTCACATGCGGATAGTGTTCTGGCAGGCAACGCCAGGTCGTCTCCGCGCATGCACCGGCCTCGGTGGGCTCCATATGGCCATTGACCACGTCGCCGAACAGGCACGCGCGATCCTGTGCACAGATCGTGACGAAGTACGCCCCGGCCTGCGTGTAGTCGTAGTCGCTCAGGCGGATCGACCGGCGACGGTGGTCGTCGCCTGGGTAGATCATGAGGTCCCCTTTCGCATGCCGTTCGTAGGGGCTGGTTTCAAACCCGCCCGCCGGGAATGTACCCGCCGCGCAGTCGCACACACACCATCCGGGGCAATCCCGACGGCCCGGGCGGGTTTGAAACACGCCCCTACGCGACACCAGCCTCGGCATCGCGAACGGCCCGGGCGGGTTTGAAACCCGCCCCTACAGCTCGCCTGCCAGCTCGGCCACCGTCACCGGAGGGTACTCCTTGACCGGCGTGAAGAGCTCGTGCCTGCCATGGTCGGCGAAGAGCGAGTCCTGGGCGCTGTAGGCCGACGAGTGGGTGAGGTTATCGAGGCGGAAGTCGCGGCGCTGGAAGCGGCCTCTGCCCAGGTAGCCCCACTCGGCGAAGGTGATGGGCAGGCCGTCGGCGGTTTGCATCTTCAGGGCGTCACCGTGCACCAGGTTCAGCGACAGCACGGCGGCGGCGGCGCGGTGGAGGGTGTCGGCTTCGTCCAGATCCAGGTACTCGGCCAGCGCCTCAAGCACGTTGGCCCGGCACTCGGCGATATTGTCGGGCAGCAGCTCGATGCCGTAGACGCACATCACGGCGAGGAGGGCGTAGTGCCGCCGCTCGAAGTCGGACCGGCCATAGCGCAGTTCGACGGCAGCCAGCTTGCGCCGGAGGATCGGCACGAGGAAGTTGCCGCTGCCGCAGGCGGGCTCCAGGAAGCGCGAGTCGATCCGCTGCGTCTCGTCCTTTACTAGGTCGAGCATAGCCTCGACCATCCACGCCGGGGTGAAGACCTCGCCGTGGTCGGCGACCCGCTTCTTGGACTTGACATAGTTCGTGGGCGCTTCGCTCAGGGCCGCTTCTCCTGCTGCAAGACCGGGCAAGGCCGGGACGCCGCTCAGTTTCAAGCAGATAGTACCCGCGCGGGCGATGTGGCTTGTCGCCACGCTTGTGGCAACCCCGCGGCAGGTCGGTGTGTGCCGTGTTGGTGAGCGGGTCCACACCGGCGCACGGACGGACACGGACCCCGGGACGGCTACGCGTTGACGGGGTTGACCGAGGTGGGCTTGGGCGGCGCCTGGCAGGCTGGGCAGCGGGTTGGGATGCGGGCTTGGCAGATGCCGCAGTGGGCGTAGGAGGGCGGCGCTGTGGACGCTGGCGTGGGGGCGTCGCTCCCGGGAGCGTGTCGGATTGCTCCACCAGGCTCCTACAGACGGCACGCACATTATGGTCTGTCCATGCGCTCCGACTGGGCACTATCAGGCCGCTACAGACGCTTGTGGCGGACGCGTCGGGCGGTCTGGTACCCTATGGCCCGACCGGAACCGCTTCGAGGCCGGCACTAAGTGGAGGCGCGTTGTGGATAGCCGGCAGATGCTCGAGGAGCTTGGAAGGTACGTGGTGGCGGACCCGTACCCGTTCGTACTGGACCTGGAGCGCTCCTCCGGCATGTGGCTGGCCACGCGGGACGGCCGTCGGCTCTTCGACTGGGCGGGCTACTATGGGGCGAAGCTGATCGGCCACAACCACCCGGCCCTCTATGCGCCCGACTACCTGCACCGGCTGGCCGTCGCGGCCAACAACAAGATCGCCAATCCCGACTTTCTCACGGGCGAGTGCCTCGACTACTACCGCCTGATCCACTCCCTTGCCCCGCACCGCATGCGCAACGACCGCCTGGAGGTCTACGTCGTGAACTCCGGCGCCGAGGCCGTGGAGAACATGCTGAAGTACATGATCAACCTCCACGTGCAGCAGCACGGCGGCAACGCGCGGCGCTTCATCTACTTCGATCAGGCGTTCCACGGCCGGACGGTCTTCGCGCTGAACGTGACGGACCTGCGCCACTCGCCCGTCATCACACGCGACTTCCGCGGGCTGGCCGACGGCAACACTCAGATAGCGTTCCCGGCAGTCAACGCCGACGCGCCCGCCGCCGAGAACGACCGCAGGACCGATGAGGCGCTAGCTGCGGTGGAGGCGGCGCTTAGATCTGATCCGGGGGGCATCGCGGGCATCGTGGTGGAGCCGCTCCAGGGCGCGGGAGGCCACCGCATGGCCCAGCCCCGCTTCTTCCAGGAACTGAGCCGCCTGGCCCATTCGCATGGCGTCGGCCTCGGCTTCGACGAGGTGCAGACCGCCGGTGGGCAGACGGGCACGGTCTTCGCCATCGACCAACTGGACCTGCCGTACCCGCCCTCCGCCGTCGCCACCGCGAAGAAGATGGCATGCGGCGTGGTCTACATGCTCTATCCCATGGACGACCACGGGGTGCTCGACTCCACCTGGGGCGGCAGCCTGGCCGACATGGTCCGGTTCGTGCGGGAATGGTCGATCGTGCAGGAGGAGCGCCTCCTGGAGCAGGTCCCTGCCAAGAGCGAGGCCATGGTGCGGATGCTGCACTGCTGCGCCGCGGCAGTTCCCGGCATGGTTCGCGATATCCGCGGCATGGGCCTCTACCAGGGCTTCAGCATGCCGGCGGCCGCGCCCACTCAGGCGCTGGTTGACGACGCCCTGACCACCGAGGAGCTGCTCCTTCTGAAGGCCGGGCCCACATCGGTCCGGCTCAGGCCCAACCTGAGCGTCACACTGGAAGAGATCGACCTCCTGGGCGAGAAGCTGACCCGCTGCTTGCGGCGGGTGGCCGGCACGCGGCAGGGGATGGAGGCCTAACGTGGCGACTGCCAACCACATGACGCTCTCTCAGCTCAACAAGCTAATCCGGGCCACTATCGCCGAATGGATGTCGGACGCCGGTGACATCTGGGTCCTGGCCGAACTGGCCGAGTGCCGCCAGCATACCAGCGGCCACTGGTACCTGAACCTGGTGGAGAAGAAGGCCGATTCGGTGGTCGCGTCGCTCAGCGCCGTCATCTGGTCGCGCGAGTCCGGTACGGTGAACGACTTCGTGCGCGCGACCGGTCAGCGCCTGGCTCCGGGCATGGCGGTCCTGATGCGGGGGCGCGTCGACTTCCACGAGCGGTTCGGCCTGAAGCTGATCATCAGCGAACTCGATGCCACCTACACGCTGGGCGAGATGGCGCGCAAGCGGCAGGAGGTCATCGAGCGCCTTCGCCGCGAGGGCATCCTGGGCCGAAACGGGTCGCTGGACATGCCGGTCGCGCCGCAGCGCGTGGCGGTGATCTCATCGGGGCAGGCGGCGGGTTACGGCGACCTGATGAGGCACCTGACGGGCAACCCGCACGGCTTCGTCTTCCACACAACGCTCTTTGAGGCCGCCATGCAGGGGGACGGCGCCGAGCAGTCGGTCGCCGACGCGCTGGTCCGGGTGAGCCGCCGCGCGGCCTCCTTCGATGTGGCGGTGGTGATCCGCGGCGGAGGCTCGCAGATCGACCTGAACTGCTTCGATGGGTACGCCGTCGCGGCGGCGATCTGCGCGTGCCCGGTCCCGGTGATCACGGGGATCGGGCATGATCGCGACGAGTCGGTGGCCGACATGGCGGCGCATACGCGAGCCAAGACGCCCACGGACGCGGCGCAAATGCTGGTGGCGCGGATCCACGAGTTCGAGCAGGAGGTGGACGCGGCGATCAGCCGCGCGGCCAAGCTCGCCGCATCGAGCCTGAACGGCGACCGGGTGGAGCTGACAGGGGTGTCGGGGCGCTTTGCCACAGCGCCGACGCGGCTGTTGTCGGCATGGTCGGCCCGCGTGGCGTCCGGTACGGCCGCGTTCGCGTCGGATGCGTCGAGGCACCTCCGGACCGGGGCGGTGGCGCTGGACCAGTCGATCCGCGGCCTGAGCCGGGCGCCCACATTGCGGCTTGCCGTTCTGGAGGCCAAGCTGGCCCCCGTGGCCGAGGGGCTTGCGTCACGAAGCAAGCGGCGCCTGCAGTCCGAGGCCGAGCGGCTCGGAGCCGGCGAGCGCAACCTGAGCATCATGGACCCGGCCAACGTGCTCAAGCGCGGCTTCAGCATCACGCGGTACCGGGGCGCGGCGGTGACCGATCCAGCCGCGCTGCGGCACGGCGCCACACTTGAGACCGAGCTCTACAGGGGCACGGTTCGCAGCAAGATCGTCAAAGCGGAGGTAGACCGTGGACAAGGCGTCCTTGACCTATGAGGCGGCTCTGGGCCGGCTGGAGCAGATCGTCGGGCAGTTGGAGGGCGGGGAGATCGGTGTCGATGCTCTCACCGCGGCGGTGAAGGAGGGCGTCGAACTGGTGACCTTCTGTCGCCGCCGCTTGCGCACGGCGCAGCAAGAGGTGGAGCGGGCTCTGCAGGGGCTGACCGAGGGCGCCCAGGGCGGGGCAAGCGGGGATGTGGGCGAAGAGGGACTCGAACCCCCGACA
>JAPLCQ010000170.1 GCA_026392115.1 Armatimonadota bacterium
GTGGACGGCGACTACTTCAGCGTGATGGGGCTTGGGCTGCGCCGTCTCGTGGAGCTGCTGGCGCGGCTTGGGGTCCGCTACGAGTTCGCCGCCGGCGTGGTGGACGCCGGCGGCGAGGACACCGCCTAGGCGGCCGGCACCTCGGCGGCGCCGGCAACCCGCCTGAAGATCACGCGATCAGCAGCTTGATCAGTTTCTTGGGCGACTTCGAGAGGTCGGCGAGCGTGTAGCGATCGAGGACGGCGAGAAATGCCTGCAGCCCTTCGTCCAGCACCCCGGCGAGTTGGCACGACGGGGCAATGGGGCAGCTGTTCTTCGCCTCGTCGAAGCACTCGACCAGGCGGAAGCTCTCTTCCGTCTCTCGTATCACGGCCCCGATGTTGATTTCCTCGGGCAAGCGGATCATGCGCACGCCGCCCCCGCGTCCCCGCATGGTCTCCAGGTAGCCAAGCCGTGCCAGGCGCTGCACGACCTTTACGAGGTGATCCTCGGAGAGGACCATACGGCGCGCGATCTCGCCGACGGTGGCCGACTCGCCCGGATGGAGGGCGAAATACGTCAGGCAGCGCAGGGCGTTATCGGTAAACCTGGTGAGATGCATATGGGGTCAACGCCTCAGGCGCTCGAAAGGTGCCGGAAGGATACCGGAAATGCCTAGGCAGAGGGCATCGGCTTTCTGCAGGACAAACGGCAAGGAGTTCCCCTACAAAACTTCAGGACGTTTTCTGACTCGCAAACTGGAATCAAACATACCACTATTATCAGGAACCGCCGCGCCTGGATGGCGGGGCTGCCCCCATCGATCTCCACGTCCTTCGAGGTCTCCTTCATGTTCACGCTCCCGAAGTTCCGCCATCTGGTTGGCGCCGGCGCCCTCGCGTCGGTGGCGCTGCTGACCTTTGCATGCGCCACTCGGCAGGCGAGCAACGGGCTCGTCGCCGGTGACGCCGCGAAGGCCGTCTATGTTGCTCCCGGGCAGTATGACGAGTTCTATGCCTTCATGTCCGGCGGATTCAACGGACAGATCGGCGTGTACGGCCTCCCGTCGGGGCGTCGGCTGAAGACCATCCCGGTCTTCGCGCAGTATCCCGAGAACGGCTATGGCTATAGTGAAGAGACCAAGCCCATGCTCAACACGTCCTACGGATTCATCCCGTGGGACGACTCGCACCATCCGGCCCTCTCCCAGACCAACGGCGAGGACGACGGCCGCTGGCTGTTCATCAACGCCAACAACACCCCCCGCATCGCGCGCATCGACCTCACGCGCTTCGAGACCGAGGAAATCCTCGAGATCCCGAACGCCGGCGGCAACCACGGGTCGCCGTTCGTCACGCAAAACAGCGAATACGTCATGTCGGCGACGCGCTTCAGCGTGCCGGTGCCCAACACCGACATGCCGATCGCCGACTTCAAGAAGAGCTTCAAGGGGCAGATCTCCTTCATCCGCGCCGACCAGCCGGGGAAGATGCGGGTCGAGTTCCAGATGGTCATGCCGGGCTTCAATTACGACCTGGCCCGCGCCGGCAAGTGGCCGAGCAATGGCTGGGTGTTCTTCACGATGTACAACACCGAGCAGGCCAACTCGCTGCTCGAAGTGAACGCCTCGCAGAACGACAAGGACTTCGTGGCCGCCGTGAACTGGAAGGCGATCGAGGTCTGTGCCAAGGCCGGCAAGACGAAGAACGTGGCCGCCGAGTACATGCACAACTTCACGGATCCCTTTACGCGCCAGGCGGTCAGCGAGAAGGTGACGTCGGTCCCGCAGTTCGCGGCCAAGGATTGCCCCGGGGCGGTCTACTTCATGCCGACGCCGAAGTCGCCGCACGGCGCCGACGTCGACCCGACGGGCGAGTACATCGTGGCCGGCGGCAAGCTGGCGTCGGTGATCCCGGTGCACTCGTTCTCCAAGATGATCAAGGCCATCGAGGCGAAGGCCTTCGAAGGCGAGATCGAGGGGATTCCGGTGCTCAGCTACGCCGCGACGCTCGCCGGCGAGGTCAAGAACCCGGGCCTCGGCCCCCTGCACACCGAGTTCGACGGCAAGGGCTACGCCTACACCTCATTCTTCATCTCCTCTGAAGTCGTGAAGTGGAAGCTTGGCACCTGGGAAGTCGTCGATCGCGTGCCGACGTACTACTCGGTCGGTCACCTGATGATCCCGGGCGGCGGCACGATGAAGCCGAACGGCAAGTATCTGGTGGCGATGAACAAGATCACCAAGGACCG
>JAPLCQ010000007.1 GCA_026392115.1 Armatimonadota bacterium
GTTCTTTGACAATCGCATAGGGTCTGGGTAAATGCGTGCGACAATCTGTTCGCATGTTAGGGTTGTGTGAGTGAGTGTTGAGGGTTTGTTTGATTTGAGGGCTCGTGGCGTTGTCGTGAGTTCTTGAGTTTAGCAAGCTACAAAGGGCGTCTGGTGGATGCCTAGGGGCAGAGTGCCGATGAAGGACGCGATCAGCGGCGAAACGCTCGAGGGAGCTGCAATCAAGCGAAGATCTCGAGGTATCCGAATGGGGAAACCCGTCCGCCGTAATGGGCGGACACCGCATGCTGAACACATAGGTATGCGGGGGGCACCCGGGGAACTGAAACATCTTAGTACCCGGAGGAAGAGAAAGCATATGCGATTCTCCTAGTAGCGGCGAGCGAACGGGGAACAGCCTAAACCTGTGGGGTACGCCCCATGGGGGTTGCGGGACCGGCATGGTCTTGAATGGATAGCGATTTCGAAGCGGCCTGGAACGGCCCGCCATAGAGGGTGAGAGCCCCGTAGGAGGAGTATGTGCCATTCGAGCGCCGGCACCCAAGTAGCGCGGGGCACGAGGAACCTTGCGTGAATCTGGGAGGACCACCTCCTAAGGCTAAATACGCTCTGCCACCGATAGTGAACCAGTACCGTGAGGGAAAGGTGAAAAGCCCCCCGGGAGGGGAGTGAAATAGAACCTGAAACCAGAGCGCCTACAAGCAGTCAGAGCCGGGCTACGGCCTGGTGATGGCGTGCCTTTTGCAGAATGAACCGGCGAGTTGCCCTTGGTCGTAGGTTAAGCCATTCAGTGGCGTAGCCAGAGCGAAAGCGAGTGCGAATAGCGCGATAGATGGCCGGGGGCAGACCCGAAACCGCGTGATCTACCCATGGTCAGGGGGAAGCGTGGGTAACTCCCATGTGGACGCCCGAACCAGTGTCGGTTGAAAACGGCTTGGATGAACTGTGGGTAGGGGTGAAATGCCAATCGAACGCGGAGATAGCTGGTTCTCCCCGAAATGCATTGAGGTGCAGCGTCACCTGTTTTGTCCTGCCGGTAGAGCCACTGGATGGCCGCGGGGCCTTACCGGGTTACCAAAGTCAACCAAACTCCGAATGGTAGGACATGAAGGGTGGCAGTGAGACGGCCGGGGATAAGCTTGGTCGTCGAGAGGGAAACAGCCCAGACCGTCTGCTAAGGTCCCAGAGTACAGGCTAAGTGTAAAAGGATGTGGGGATGCATAGACAACCAGGATGTTGGCTTAGAAGCAGCCACCATTGAAAGAGTGCGTAACAGCTTACTGGTCGAGTGTCCCTGCGCCGATAATGTAAGGGGGCTCAAGCCTGTCACCGAAGCAGCGGATGTGGCCCTTCGGGGCTGCGTGGTAGGGGAGTGTTCCCGTCGCGGCGAAGCCGAGGGTGTAAGCCCTGGTGGAGCGGCGGGAAGTACGGATGCCGGTATAAGTAGCGAGAAGACGGGTGAGAATCCCGTCCGCCGAAAGCCTAAGGGTTCTTAAGGAAGGTTCGTCCTCTTGAGTTTAGCCGGTCCTAAGGCGAGGCCAAATGGCGTAGTCGATGGCAGTCCGGTAGATATTCCGGAGCCAGTGAAGGTCGTTGATCACGTGGGGACGCGGTTGAAGTTTCGGTCACGGTGCTGGTATACCGTGTTTCCGGGATGGCCCGTGGGGGTAGGTAAATCCGCCTCCGTATACGGGTGGCCTGGAACGAGTGGAACCTTCGGGGGAAGCGAAGCCGGGATGGATGCCGCCGCGAAAAGCCGCGTGGGAGGTCTTCTCTGACCGTACCGCAAACCGACACAGGTAGGCAGGTAGAGGATACCAAGGCGTTCGAGAGAACTATCGTTAAGGAACTAGGCAAACTGACCCCGTAACTTCGGGAGAAGGGGTGCCTTTGGATGTATCGGGAGTAAGCGCCCGGTGCGTCTGGGGGTCGCAGTGAAGCGGGCTGAGCGACTGTTTACCAAAAACACAGGTCTCTGCGAAGCCGAAAGGCGACGTATAGGGGCTGACACCTGCCCAATGCCAGAAGGTTAACAGGAGAGGTCAACCGAAAGGGGCAGCCTTGAATCGAAGCCCTGGTGAATGGCGGCCGTAACTATAACGGTCCTAAGGTAGCGAAATTCCTTGTCGGGTAAGTTCCGACCCGCACGAATGGTGTAACGACTTAGCCGCTGTCTCAACGATAGACTCGGTGAAATTGTAGCATGCGTGAAGATGCGCATTACCCGCCGCAGGACGGAAAGACCCCGTGGAGCTTTACTACACCCTGTCATTGTGTTCTGGATACGCTTGTAGAGCGTAGGTGGGAGCCTATTGGCGCCAATGGAACACCACCCTGGCGTATCTGGAATACTAACCTCGACCCTTATCGGGTTGTGGGGACCGTGGCAGGCGGGTAGTTTGACTGGGGCGGTCGCCTCCCAAAATGTAACGGAGGCGTCCCAAGGTACCCTCAGGCTGGTCGGAAACCAGCTGTTGCGTATAAGGGCATAAGGGTGCTTGACTGTGCGATCGACGGATCCAGCAGGGACGAAAGTCGGGCCTAGTGATCCTCTGGCAACGTGTGGATGTGCCAGGGCTCATCGGATAAAAGCTACCCGTTCGGTCCCTATCCGCGGTGGGCGTAGGAGTTTTGAGGGGGGCTGTCCCTAGTACGAGAGGACCGGGATGGATCGACCTCTGGTGTACCGGTTGTACCGCCAGGTGCAGACGCCGGGTAGCTATGTCGAGAAGCGATAAGCGCTGAAAGCATCTAAGTGCGAAGCGCGCCCCGAGATGAGAACTCCCACAGAGTTAATCTGGTAAGGTTACAGGTAGACAACCTGTCGATGGGCGGCAAGTGCAAGCGCGGCAACGTGTTCAGCTTAGCCGTTCCAATCAACCGAGGGCTTGCAATCAAGAGCTTGCGTCAGCTCCATGACGCCCTCAAATCAAGCGAATCCCGACAACACACACACATCACCCACGACCCTATGCGATTGGCAACGTTCCACGAAGCCAACACGATTCCTGGTGGCCATAGCGACGGGGTACCACCCGTTCCCATTCCGAACACGGTAGTTAAGACCGCCAGCGCCGACAATACTTGGGGCACAAGCCCCTGGGAAGATAGGACGCCGCCAGGATATACTCTCAAACGGCCCCGCCATACAGGCGGGGCCGTTTGCGCATCTGGGGGTAATCTTCTCGTGACCGGCGCCCAGCCGTCTACGTCCATACTGCCCGTGCACGAAGCGCGGGAGATCGGATCGGAAGCCATGACCCAGTCCGCGGGGCGGACCGCCTGCTCGAAGTGCGGCTCCAGCAACTTCACCACGGTCAGCGTCTGCTGGAAGTGCGGCTCGCCCCTCACGGGGGCCTCACCGACGGCTTCCGGTACCGCCCAGCCAACGCCCACCGTGCCATACGAGGTGGTGATCGGCATGGCGCAGGCCCAACAACAACAGCGGCCGGGCGCCTCTGGAACGGCCGCACCGGTTGGAGTCGCGCCGGGCGTGGCGCTCCCGCTTCCCTACCCTTCAGCCGGCGTCGATCCCGTGGCCCTGCGTGCGGCAGTCTCACTTGGCCTGCTCGTGCCGGTTGTGGCCTTCCCCGTGGCCCTGATCTTCATGATGCTCCCTGACCGCCGCATGCAGGACGTGGGCCGCGTCTGCCTGATATGGTCGGTCGTGGGCGGAGTGGTTCACGGGGTGGCCTTCGCCGTCAGCGCCATCGGTATGCGAGAAGCCATGATGGGCCTCATGGGCGGAGCAAGGGGCGCGCTCGGCCGGTCGCCACTGGGCGATCCGGGCCTTTAGCGACTAGAGGTAGTCGCCGCCGGGCTCGTAGAGTCGTCCGCAGTTGGGGCAGACGTCGAGTTTGGCGTCGGCGATGAACTTGCAGCGGGGACAGAGGTGGAGCTTGACCGGGAACCGGCGGCACTGAGGGCACCTGCGAGTGTCGGAGAAGACCAACGCTCCGCAGTGGCCACAGGCACGCTGCCCCGAGCCGCCTAGCGGCTCAGGGCGCGAAGCAGCAGTCCGCTCCATAGCTTGGGATAGAAGTAGGTGCTCTTGGGCGGCATCTTGCCGCCGACGGCGGCCACGTCCCGCAGCTGCCCGGGCCGGACGCCGCGCAACAACAGAGCAAGGTCCCAACCGCCGCTGTCCACTCCCGTAGCGGCGTCCTCCACCTCGCGCACGTAGCCGATCCGATCCGTCGTGCCCAGGTCCGACAGGCCTATGCCGAGGTGGGCCTCGATGACGGCCCTATGCAGCACGCTCACGTCGAGCAGGTTCCATGCGGGGCTCTGGCCGGTGTCGTAGATCGTGCCGACGTCACCGGCCCGCTGCCCAATCCAATACGATGCGGCGCGTCCGAGCAGGCCGAAGCCGATAGAGTGATCACTCGCCGGTTCGGCCAGCCGCTCCGTCAGTTCGAGCCGACCCATTGCCTGGACATCGAAAGAGCCCTGCAGAGACTGCGCCAGCGCCTGTTCGGAGGCCCCACGCACCAGGCGGTGTGTCGGCAGCACCACCAGGCCCGCGTCCTCGAAGGCCGACAGCACCACCATCATCCGCGCCGCCTCTGGCAGACCGCTTTCGGCGGCATAGGCGAGGGCCGTCTCGTAGCGGTGGTGGCCGTCGGCGATCCAGACGCGGCCGGGGATGGCCGCGGTGATCGCGGCGATGGAAGCCCGATCATCCACACGCCACACGTCATGGGTATCTCCATCCACGCCGGCGCTGAGCAGTGGCTTGGCCTCGCACACCGCATCCAGTAGCGAAGCCGCGCTCCCCTCCGGGTCCTCATAGAGGCAGTAGATCGGCTCAGTGTTCGTCTGGGTGGCCCGCATGAGCTCGAGGCGGTCCTGCTTTGCCTTGGCGCGCGTCGCCTCGTGCGGCAGCACCGCGCCGTCTGCGTAGGGCGTCAGGCGCAGGGCGCAGAAGAGGCCGGTACGAGCCATTCGGCGATCTGAGCCGGGCACGCTGAAGGTCTGACGATACACGTAGTAGGCGGGCTCGGAATCCTCGACGAGAGCGCCGGACGCCAGGAGGCGCCACAACTCGCCGGCTGATCGGGCATAGTCGTCCGCGGTCCCCACGTCGCCATGGTCTACGGGCAAGATAACGTGGACGATGCAGTCCGCGTGCCGAGCGAGCCTGGCAAGTCGTTCATCATGGGTGACCACGTCGTAGGGAGGGCTGATGAGGTCGGGCAACGCATCGGCTAGGTGGGACGCATAGTGAATGCCGCGAAACGGGCTGATATCGGCCACCTGACACCTCCCGAGGCGCCCGGTGCCGCGCACGACGGCGTGTTCCGGACGGTGGTCTATAATACCGCAGCTACGCCGCCTTGACTGAGAGGTGAACGGCATGGACCTCCCCGGGCATGTCCCAGAGAACCCTGACTACACGATCCGTGACAGCGCCCGCGATTCGGTCCGATTCGCCCACCGCTGCCTCGAGCCGACGCCCGCCGGCCGCTGGCGCGCGCGATCAACCTTTGTCGATCCGCAGGGCGAGATCATGCACTGGCACGATTTCGGCGACCTGGAGGGTCCCGGTTGGGCGGCCAACGCCATGGGCGGCGCGGCGCTGCTCTATCTGTGGGCGCGCTTCGACCACTGCCACCTCCTGGAGCACGTATCGCTGGGTCTGGCGGACCACGTCCTCGACGATGGCTTCATCCAGGCCGACGGCCTCATCGCCGGATACCGCTGCACGGACACGGACCAGCTCTGCCTGAACTACAAGCACAACGACGAGTGGTTCTGCCCCGGCAGCATGGCCCTGATCGCTCTACAGATGCTCCGGCTCGCCGATCTGCTCGGCCCGTCCGACCGCACCGCCAAGCTCGTGGGCGCGGCCGACCGGGCAACCGACTGGCTTATGACGCATGTGGAGGTCGGCGCAAACGGCTGGTACCCCCGGCGCGTGCGACCCGACGGCTCACCCTTCCTTGGGAGTCCCGAAGGCCCTGTGGACCCATTCGCCTACGGCAGCGCCGACGGGCTCTATCTGCTGTGGCTCTGGATCGAGCAGGCACGCCGAGGCCACTCCTCGCTGCGGAGCCACGCCGTTCGAGGCCTTGAACGGTTCGCTCGGGACGGCGGCATCTTCGGCAGTATCAACCACGATACCTACGATGCGGATGAATGTGTCGCCCGAGCCGTGGCGTGCCGCGTGACGATGCGGTCTGCCGAGTGGCTCCACGAGCCCGCCTGGCTCGACTTCGCCGTTCAGCGCGCCATGCCCGGTCTGCATCGGTTCCTCATGACGGAGGAGCGGAACGGCGTGGCGACCACTGGACTACTCCGCATGGAGGATAGCTGGGACACGGCCTATCTGTGGGAGAACGCGGAGGTGGCGCTGGCCTACCTCGAGCTGGCAGCCGCTACGGGTGACCAGGGTCTGTCCGCCCGGGCCGTGCACATACTGCGCGCCATCGCCAGGCATCACCACGGAGACCACGGATTCCTGACCGAGGGCGTCGACTGGAACAACCACGTGGGTCGCGAGCACCACATTGACAGAGCCGAGTTCGGGGCTATCCGGTACACGGAGCCGCTCCTCAACAACCTGAACCACATCGAACCTGCCATGCTCTGCCTGGCGGGCGCCGCATCCGGTGACTGAGCGCCGGTGCGACGTGGCCGTGCTGGGCGGCGGGCTGGGAGGCGTAGCCGCTGCGCTAGCCGCCGCCGAAGCAGGAGCCGATGTGATCCTGGTGGCCCAGGGGCCATGGGTCGGCGGACAGCTCACCGCCCAGGGCGTCTGCACGCCCGACGAGAACGCGTGGGTCGAGACCGGCGGGTGTACCCTGAGCTACCAGCGGCTCCGGGCCGCCTGCCGCGCCCACTATGCGCGGAGCTACCGGCTCTCCCATGCCGCCAAGGCGCAACGCCATCTGAACATCGGCGAGTGCTGGGTCAGCCGCATGGCCGTCGAGCCGTGCGTCGCACAGGCGATCCTCACCGAGCAACTACGACAGGCCGGCGTCCGCGTCCTCCGCCGGGCGGGGCCGGTCGCCGTCGACCGCTCGGACGAGGCTATCAGCCATGCCACGCTGGCCGACGGTTCGATCATCCGGGCCGCGATCTTCCTCGATGCCACCGAGACCGGAGAGGCGCTGCACCTGGCCGGTGTGCCCTACCGGCTGGGGGCGGAGAGCCGGACCGAGACCGGCGAGCCCCATGCTCCGGACGAGGCGCAGCCCGGCTGGATCCAGCCCTTCACGATCCCCTTCGCCCTGGAGTTGCGGCCGGCTGGCGAGACTCATACGATCCCGAGGCCCCCGAACTACGAGCAGCACAGGGCCATGCAGCGTTACCATGTGCTGGACGGCGCCATGACGGGCATGTTCGGTGATTACGGATGGTGGCGCTACAGGCGAACAATCAGCGCCGGTTGCTTTGATGACCCCGCATTCCCGTGCGACGTGGCCATGATCAACACCGGCTCCAATGACTACCGCGGCGGCATCTACCCCTCGGGCGATCCCGCATCCGATCAGCAGGCGCTCCTAGCCGGTCGGCTTGCGTCGTTGGGCTACGTCTACTGGCTCCAGACGGAGTGCCCGAGAGAGGATTGCGCGGGCGGGTTCGGCTACCCCGAGCTTCGGCTTCGGTCCGACTGGTTCGGTACGCCCGACGGCCTGGCCTTGGAGCCATATATCCGCGAGTCCAGGCGTCTACGCGCACTCAGGACAGTGACCGAAGCCGACATCGTAGCGACACACGCCCAGGGCCCTCGTGCAGTTCATCAGCCCGATTCCTGCGGCATCGGGCACTACTGGCTGGACGTCCATTCGGGCGCAAGCCCTGAGCCAGGCCGGTTCATGGAGACGCACCCGTACCAGATTCCGGCCGGTGCTCTCGTGGGACGGGACTGCCCGAACCTGCTGGCGGCGGCGAAGAACCTGGGTGTCACCCACCTCACGAACGGCGCATTCCGACTGCATCCGGTGGAGTGGGCCATCGGCGAGGCCGCCGGCACGTTGGCCGTCCTGAGCCTCCAGACGGGCGCAGAGCCCGGCGCCGTGGTCGCCGAGGGGAGCGCGTCGCTGCTTCGCCTTCAGGCGGCTCTGGTGGACCGCGGCGCGCCGATCTACTGGTGGGGCGACGTGCCGCATGAGAGCCCGCTCTTCAGGCCGGCGCAGAGGTTGGCCATGCAGGGCGACTGGCCCGGCAGCAACGCCATAGAGCTGCAGCCCGACGCGCCGTGGACGGCCGAAGCAGCGGAGGCGCTCAGTCCGCGCGGTCGGCGCGCGTTGGCCGGAATCGCGCCGGGCTTGACGCGGGGTGAAGCCCTGCTGGCGCTTGCGGACGCGCTGGCCTAGTTGGGAATCCAGGGTCGGCCCACCTGCCGCTTGGCCAGATGGTACACGATCACCACTGCGATCGGGGGCATGAACTCGTAGAGCCGCGGCGCCACTCCGAGCAACGCGACCAACGGAAATGCCAGCACGATATGCGTGAGGAAGCAGTAGAGGCTGTTACGGCCCATCAGGGCCATGGCCCGGAGCGGCCTGACCAGGAACGAGTACCGCATGGCTGCCTGGGCGGTCAGGTAGATGGCGCCGATGGAGATGAGGAAGTAGCCCACGCGCCCTGCCCGCAACGGGTGTCGCTCCCACAGCGTTGCGTCCCATCGGAGATGGTCGTAGAACTCAAAGCCCGACGTCTGGACGTTGACCACAATGACCAGCGCCGCGCACGCCAGCCCCAGCCCCCACCGCCACGCGGTCCGGCGCGGCCCGACGAACGTGCTGCGCAGCCAGCGCACGTGGTAGCCTCCGCTCATCCCGAGCACGAACAGGAACTGCCATGCCGCCACAGGGAACGCGTCGCCCCCGCTCGATTCGTGCACGATGCTGAAGGCGCCGGGCTGGTACTGGGTCCAGACAAACACCGACCCGGACGCGGCCAACAGCAGCAGGGTCATGCGCCGCCGCATGAGCTCGAACCCGAGCGGCGCCGCAGCCAGCAGGATCACATACAGGGGGAGGATGTTCATCATGTGACCGGGCTGCAGCTGCAGCGTTGCGGTAAGCCAGAGGAATGGCCCCCAACCGATGGTCGCCGGCCGGGGCAAGTCGCCGTACCGCCACAGCAGGCCGTTCGGACCAACGAGCGCCAGGATCATGAGGCAGTGCGTGACGTAGAGGAGCCGTGCCCGCCGCAACAGCGCTGCGTAGGCCTTGAGCCGGCTACCGGTCTCGATCTTCCGCCGGTAGACCATACCGACGACGAAGCCCGCCAGGAAGACGAAGCCCTCGGCGCCGCTCACGAACCGAAGGAAGTGAAGGACCTGGTTGGTCCAGCTGTCAGCGGCGACGTGGCTGCTGATCATCAGGATGATGCAGTAGCCGCGCACCACGTCGATGGCCATGTTGCGCCGGTTCCGGCCCGCATCGCCGTCGGCAGGCGAACGCTTACCGCCGGGCGCGGCCATACCGGCGGGCTGTGCGTGGACGGTTGGCTCGTCGGAGTGTTGGGGCGGCAATCGATGACCTGCGGTACGTGGCGTGGTTGGCGGAATCGCTGCTATGATACCTTGACCGCCTTAGAGGCGAACCAGCCGAACTGCCGCTTGCCAAGGAGATGCGATGGCGCCCAACGACCGTGATGACCTGCTTCGACGAGCCCGAGGCTTCATGGAAAGCCGAATTCTGCTCAGCCTGGCGGACCTGAAGATCGTGGACGCCCTCGCCGCCGGACCCGCCACCGCGGCGGGTATCGCGCAATTGCTCGGCCTCAGCGAACGCGGGACAACCATCCTCCTGGATGCCGCCGTGGCGCTCGCGGTACTGGCCAAGTCCGGCGACAGCTACTCGGCCCCGCCCGAGACGCAGGCCGCCCTCGGTTCGGACTCGGAATCGTCCATGCTGCCGATGCTGCTGCATATGAGCAACATGTGGCGCCGATGGGATCGCCTCTCCGATGTCGTCCGCACGGGTAAGCCTGCGGGCGATGGCGGCGGCGTACCCATGGATATGGAAGCCTTCATCGGCGCCATGCATGTGATCGCCCGCCGCGCCGCCGAGGAGTTCGCCGCTATCGTGTGCCCGATCACCGAGGAGCGCCTGATCGACGTCGGTGGTGCGTCCGGCACCTATGCGGCCGCTCTGCTGCGGGCCTGTCCACACCTGACCGCCACGATCTTCGACCAGCACGTGGTCGTCCCTATGGCGCGGCGCAAGATGGCTGAGGCGGGGCTCGGTGACAGGGTTGTGGTCGTCGGCGGCGACTTCCTGACGGATTCCCTTCCCGGCGGACATGACCTCGCGCTGGTCTCGGCCATCATCCACTCGCTCTCATTCGACGAGAACGTGCGGCTCTTCACCAATGTTCGGGCCGCCATGGCGTCGGGCGGACGCGTGCTGGTCCGTGACCACGTCATGGCGCCCGGCAAGACGGCACCCGCGTCGGGGGCGATCTTCGCGGTGAATATGCTTGTTGGAACGCACGGCGGCACGTGCTATTCGCTGGATGAGATCACCGACATGCTGACTCGCGCGGGGTATGCCGACGCCCAACTGATCTACGACGACCAGCAGATGACCGGGGTGGTCCAGGCCGTCGCCGTGTAGAGCCGATCGGGACTACCGGCACAATGGAGTTTGCCATGAAGTGGTGCCCCTACTGCAAACTGATCCTGACAGGCGTCGACGACGCGCCCGAAGCATTCGTGTGCGCCGGATGTGGCGGCGCGTGGTTTGACCCGCCCATCACGCCCGGAGCGGCAACAGCAGCCCTAGCGGCGGTGAGTGTCCGGTCATCCGCGGCGCCGGACGCCTCGTCCTACGCCGGGCTTGAGCAGACGTGCCCGGTCTGCCCGGGTGGCCTCCTGGTGGCCGATGCTGGATCGGACCTGCGCTGCGCCAAGTGCGGAGGCGTCTGGCTGAGCCTTCCCCGACTGCTCGCCTTGTCCGCAGACAACGGCGCCGAGCGGCCCCCCGCCGACACCGTGACAGCCGTCGCCGCTGATTCCGACATCGCGCAGCCGCCGCCGACTCCGCAGGCCGAGCCACTGACCGTCGCCGCACCTGGTCCGCCTTCTGTGGTGATCCCGCCCCCGCCGCCACCCGCATTCCGCTACCCTGACCCACCCGTCGACCCAGGTCTGCGATCTGACCCCGAGCTCGCACTGGCATGGCTGTTGGAGGGCAATGCCCGCTACGTCGCCGGCGCGGCGCTGGCGCCGAGGCGTACGGCCCAGACCAGATCGCACACGTCGACCGGCCAGAAGCCTGTCGCGGTGGTTGTCACCTGCTCCGACTCTCGGGTGCCGCCCGAACTCCTGTTTGATGTGGGGATTGGCGATATCTTCGTCGTCCGCTCGGCCGGCCATGTGCTGGACCGGGCGGGGCTCGAGAGCATCAGCTATGCAGTGGAGCATCTGGGCGTAGCGCTGGTCGTGGTGCTCGGCCATACGGCCTGCGGCGCGGTCCGGGCCGCACTGGCGCCGGGAGGGCCTCCACCAGGGCTGGACAGCCTCATGCGTGCGATCTCCCGCGCGACCGACTGGGCCGCGTCGGAAGGCGCCCCTGACGAGCAGAGGACCATCCGGCTGCACACCCTCGTCACGGCCGCTCTGATCAGAAAACATGTGCCGGCCCTTGCGGCGGTTGCCCTGGCCCCTACCTGCGCCGTGTCCGCCGCCGTCTATGACCTCGACAGCGGAGCAGTCGACTTGGTCCCGCACGAAGAGCAGCCCAGACCGACTCCGCCGCAGCAGCCGATGGGCGGGACGGCGTTGCAGCAGGATCGGCGATCCCGGATGGGTCAAGCCGACAGCAAGCCGGGAGGCTCCGCCGCAGGACCCGGCCGGCCAGCCGCAGTGACTCAGGCAGATGGGGCCGCAACGGCAGGCGCCGAGCGTTGGTGCGCCCAATGCATGACGCCCGGCACGGGCAACACTCAGTTCTGCACCACCTGCGGGCGCGCACTGGTTGAGCCCTGGTTCCGGATCGCATGCCCCAATTGCCACAAGGAGAACCTGATCGGCACGCCCCGTTGCTGGCGTTGCGGCGCTGACTTGCACGCGGCTCCAGCCGTGCCCGCGCCGCCCGAGGTGCACCAGGAGCGGGCCACGAAGCCCAACGGCGCCTCCTGCGCCGGCGTCCTCGTTTCGATCGCCGCGGCGCTGACGGTGATCGCGCTCTCGCTACACGGCTAGTATCGGCTGGTCACGAGGTCAAGCATGACCCTATGCTCGAAGGTCGAGAATGAGAGCATAACATCGCGCCCGCCCAGGCTGCGCGAGATGCCGAACTCCACATCGCTGTAGTTGGCCGCAGCAAACCGCTGCACGGTCGCGTTGGTATAAAGCCGCCACCGGCGTACGAACTGATAGTCCGCCGAGGCCACGAGCCCGGACTCCGCAGCGTCCAGCGTGTAGGTACCCAGCAGGGAGAGGCTACTCCGCGGCGTGTATGCGTTCAGGCTGGCGCTGGTGCGATGGCTGCCGCCACTAGATGTGCCGACGCCCTGTTGCGAGTAGTCGTACGTCATCTGGAGCGAGGCGCCACCCCCAAGGGCACGGGTACCGATCAGCGAACCGACCGTCGATGCGCCGGATCTCCCCGCGGATGTCCACTGGTGGCCCAGTGCAACCGAGTTCGTGACGCTCGTCAAACGGTCAAGTTGCCACGGCCTGCTATAGAACCGCGCCTGCAAGCCCCGAGATGTACTGGAAGACCGATGCGACCCCGAGGCGGTCGTAGTGTTTGAAACGTTGGCGCCGACGGCCACCATATAGCCCGTGCGCTTGACCTTGACCGGCAACGTCTCCAGATACGCATCGCCCTGACTGCCCGACGTCGATAGCCCTGTCAGGCTCCGGTTCGCAGAGCCGCCAAGGCCGAGTTGCACGCCGCCAAAGCGCTGCTGCAAGGTACCGCCGCCGTAGAAGCCGCGGTGCTGCGGCATGTCCATATACAGGCTGGTCCGCGTGTCCGCTGAGAACTCCTGGCTGTGGTTCCAACGCATGCCCCAGTCGCGCCGATTGGCGCCAAGGAAGGTGAACTCCCCGGTGTAGCGCCGCCCAGGATTGGCGTTCGTGTACCTGCGCACCATATCCAGCGACCAGCCGCCGCGCCGGGCATACGAGGTCTGAGTAGTCCGCTCGCCGTACCGCACCCGGAACTGCCCCATATCGGATGGCGTGAGGGTGTAGTAGAGCGGAACATCAAGCCCAAACCCCTGCGACCCGACCGAGATGAACTGGTCAGTGAAGAGCATGCGCGATGAGTAGGACAGGGAGTAGAACGGAAGACTGAACACCTGCTGCCCGTCCTGGAAGAAGCGCGGACGAACGAACTGGAGCTTCTCCCCCGGGAAGAACCGCACCTGCTTTGACACTACCACGAGGCTCGCATCAGATAGGTCCAGGAACTCGAACCGTGTGGCGGCGATGCCGTTGGCTTCGGGCTCGGTCTTCAGGCCGGCGCCACTCACCTTCACAGGGCTCCAGCGCGAGCCTTGCTCGGCAATCGCGTAGCCGACGCCTGTCGGCAAAATGAACGCGAGGCTACCGCACTTGAGCTGCTTGCCTCCGCGCTTGATCACGATGGCGCCTTGAGCTCGTACAGTCATAGAGGCACAGTCCACCTGGGCCCGCTTTGCCTCGATAGTTACCGCGCGGTAGGAGATCGTGACCCCAGCCCTGCTCTCGCGGCCGGCCTGCCCCGAGGTCGCCTCGATCGTCCGTTCGGCAACGCTGTACACCACCGAGCCGCGCGCCTGAACTCGGACATACGAGTTGCCCTGATATGTCTCCGCAGGGTCGTCGGTGAAAGTTACATCGACCCGCTGGAAGCCGCCGCCGGGAACGGACGCGGTTACAGTCGCCACGCCCTTTTGCTGGCTCGAGACCCTAACACGCGCCGAACCAGAGCGCACCAGAGCAGATGCAGACACACCTGACTGCACAAAGACGCCACGTGACGTCGTGAACGTGACGCGCGTGCCGTCCGGCAGGTAGGTGCCCCCACTGTCGCGGACCTCAGCCACGATCTCGATGTAATCCCTGCCATCGGAGAGAGCCGCCTGCCGAACCGCCCTCAGATCGATGGTGGGCGGACCGGCCACGGCCGCCCTCGACAGCAGAGCGCCAAGCACGACCAGCATGGTACATACCGGTGACCGCACGCCCGACCTCCCACACTTGTGCAAAAGGGCGGGATCTCTCCCGCCCCCAGTAGACATTACTCAGCCACCACCTACGGAGGCGGCGGCGGATTGTCGATCCCGCCTCCTCCGCCACCGCCGCCGGAGAGCCCAAGACCGACACCCAGGCCTACAGCGAGCAGCCCCCAGATCCAGTCATTGCCACGGCGCTTCTTGCGCTCAGTCACCTTCGGCGTGTTGTCCGTAGGCGCCGAGACCACCGCCACGGTCGGAACCAGCTTCGCGAAGGCTTGCTCACCCGTCGTCCGCGCGGCGTCAATGGCCCGATCCTCTTCCTTCGCGTTGCCGCCCTTGCCACTGGACGCTGCGAGCGAGACGGTCTTTGTAACCTTTCCTGTCTCGACCTCGATCAGCCGAGCGCTCAGGGTAACGGTCGCCATCTTGTCGGCATCTGCGTACGAGTAGTCATCCACGGATGCCACGCACACCACATCGTAACCGGCAAGCCTGCCGACTTTGAGCGCCTTACGGTTGTCCTCGGAGAACGGCGCGGTCACGTCGGCGTCGCCGAGTTGCCCATCGTTCTTGAGGCGCACCACGGTGGGCGCGGCCTTATGGAACACAGTGACGGAGTACGCCTTGGATATGGCCAGCTTTGATGCGGCGATATCCGTAAGGAGGCCCGACACCTGATCACCACCGGCCGCCAGCGCGCTCGGAACATCAACCGGAAAGACCATCACGGTCTTCTTGACAGCCAAGCCCACGGCCTTGCTGCCTGTGGCCTGCGCAGACCCAACAACGGGGACCGATCCCAGCAACCCCGCAACCACAGCAGGGACAAGCACGAGCCGACTTCTACCCAAGATCATCTTCTCCCTCGCCTCCTGGGGCCAGGAGGGGGCCATCGCGGCCCCCTCCCCGATCCAGGCGCCGACCCGCGCTTAGCGGACCAGCACCACAGGCAGCACCGCAGTGGCGCTCCTGCCTCCATCGTCAGTGCCTGTCAGCTTCAGCAGGTAGCTGCCCGCCGGAACCGCCACGCCGCGGTTGTCGCGAGTATCCCACAGCAGGCTGTTGGCGCCCTGGACTGCCGCCCGACCGCCAGACAGGGTCCGCACCACGCTCCCGCTAGCGCTTACGATCTGCGCACGGACCGTGGCTTGAGCCGACATGCTGTAGGTGAAGGACATACTGCCCGTTGCCCGCCCTGTGCTGTGAACCGCCGAGATCAGCAACGCGCTGTTGGCTGCCGCCTTCGACAGAACGACAACGAATTGCCGGGGAGCGGTCGTCGCGCCCGTGTTGTAGCTGTATACGCCCGCGCCGGCCAGCGACTTCCGGGCCCCGGTAGCCAGGTCGACCAAGGTAGCCTGGTACCGACGTCCGAGCGACGCCATGTTCGGGAACTCAACCACCACATTGGCATCAGGCGCCGTAGTGGTCACCAAGAACGCATGGATAACGCCCGTTCCAGCCTGAAGGTCCGCAGGTACCTGGACCGTCTCGGTCGGGACGATGTTGACTACGGCATGCTCGGCAAGATACGGCGGCTTCTCGACATATGCGGGCTTGGTGCCGGCGTCGAGCGGCAGGAAGTTGTCCGTGTCCATCGTGGCGCCCAACCTGGCCACGACCTGGAAAGCGCGGTCGGCAACGTTGGCCATAGGCGCCGCCGGTGCGGCCTTGGCTGACGGAGCCGGAAGAACCAGCTCGCAGGCCTTAACCGCCTTTACCCAGTAGCCCCGCCCGGACTTCAGGGCGCCACCGGCCTGTAGCAGCACGTAACTGCCCGTGGCCGAGTTGAAGCCCCATGCGTAGTTCCGGACTACCTCACCGGCCTGAGCGATCGGCAAGGTCTGGCCCTGGTACTTCACCTGAACGGAGGACCAGGCGATGTCCTGCAGATAGACCGATCCTACCATGTTCCAGCCCGCTGTCAGCGATATGCTGTACGGCTGGCTCTGGTTCCAGAGCTTGCCGCGCGGGTTCAGCACGACGCCCTGGTTCGGCTTGGCCCAGTAGCCCTGACCGCCGGCTGCCCGCACGTTGTCAGCGTACTGGTACCCACCGGTCGGCGCAATGATCGGGTTCCAGACTGCCAGGTTCAGTGCAGTAATGGACAGCGGAGCACCAGATGTGTCGCTAGCGCCGAAGGCCAGGCTCGAATCCGGTGAGACCGGAACCAGAGGCAGCGAGATCATATCCAGGACATTGGCCGTCACGTTGACCGTGACGCCAACGACCTTGAACGGATACTCAGCCGTCGCCTTGTCGTAGGTGCCGGCAAGACCGGGCCATTCCACCTGAACCTTCCAGTCGCCGGTTTGACCCAGGGTTCCGGAGGTATAGCTGAATGTACCGTCCGCCGCCGCCGTGGCCGAGCCAGCCGTCCCGGATCCATCAGACTCGATCAGACGGACCGTAATCGGGGTCGGGCCAACCACCGTGTTGGTGTCCAGCTTCGCGGTGAACGTCACTGTTCCACCCAGTGTCGCAGGCAACGGCGCGAACGACGGGTTCACGTAGAAGGCCGTGTTCAGCGTCGGACCGGCAAGGGTGCTGTCCGCAGGCAGCGCAGACTCGCCGGCGACGAGCGCATCCTGTGCCTTGAACTGGTAGGTATGCGTCCGGGCCGTCTCATTGGCAGCGAACCGGTACTTGTACTGGTACAGAACTCCGACAGAGTAGTCTGTGGCGGCGCCCACCCGGGACATGTCCTTCGCCGACCCGTCAATGACCACGCGGACGTACTGCGGGGCATTGCCGTCCGCATTGGCATACATGACCGAGAAGGTGAAGTCGGTCGAAGGTGGACCGACGACAGGTAGGAGGGTTCCGGCCTCAGGCGCCGAGAGCCCTGCCTTTGCGTTGGCGACCGTAGGACCGCTGTAGGTGGTACTCGCCGACGGAAGCGCTGTTGCGGTGACGCCGTCCGTCGCTTCGAAGCGGTAGGTGTGCCCGCCAGCCTTGAGAGCGAAGGCCGCCGTGGTGACCGAGTAGGTGACGCCCGTAGCGTAGTTGTACGGAGCAACGCCGACAGGGGCCAAGGCCAGCTTCTTCTCAGCCGCAGTACCGGCATCGATCACCAGTTGGATCGACGACGGCGCCGTATTGTCCAGATGCTTGTAGGCGACCGTGTAGGTGTACTTCGTGGACCTAGTGCCCTCCAACGGGCTCAGAGTGCCGTTGTTGTCCGCAGGGCTGCCGGGGGTAGGTTCAGTGAGTGTTGGGATGTTGGTGATCTTGAGGCCACCGATGGTGCCCGTGGTCGGGATTCGAACTACATCCCCGGCCGTGGCATTGCCGTCGTAGGCCTCGAAGCTGAAGGTCAGGTCCCCGGTCGGCGCGGGCTTGGCCATCACGTGCTCATAGACAACGCCCGACGTGTAGTTCCGCGGATCACCCGCCATGGGCTGCATCGCGAGCGGTGCGGCTTGGCCGGAAACCAGCAGCCGGACATAGCCGTCAGCGGCCGGAGCCGTTGCGTCCTTATCCGCATACGTCACGCGGAACGTGAAGTTGTGCTGTAGGTTGGCCACGATTGGCGGGGTGAGCAGACCGTTGGCGCCTACCGTATGAACGGTGGCGTCTCCTTCAACCAGCACCTGGACGGTTGCCAGCGTCGGAGCCCAGTTCACCTTCGGGCCCTGGAACACGGTGGTTGCCGACGGCAGATACGCGTCCGTCGTCGAGTCCGTGGTCTCGAACCGATAGGTATGCTGGCCCTCCGGGATGTCGCCAGCAGCGGTCTTGCACGAGTAGAACACACCAGCCACGTAGTCCACCGGACCGGTGGCCTCGGGCTGCATCGCAATGGTCCGCTCGGTAGCGGTACCGGGATCAATCTTCAAGCGCAAGTACGTCGGCACGGCGGCATCCGCATGCGAGTACTTGACCCGATAGTTGTACTGCGCGCTGCGCACGGACCATACCGGGCTCAGCGTTCCGTCATTGTCGCCTACGCTACCGGGCGTCGGGGCCGACAGAACCGGTATGTTCCGAATCTGCAGGCCGCCGATCTCGCCGGCAACCGGATACCTGGCGTAGTCGCCGAACGCCGCGTTACCGTCGAACGCCTCGAAGTGAAGCGTCTTCACACCCGCCGGGGCAGGCTTCGGCAGGATGTACTCATAGACCACACCGGCCGCGTAGTTGACCGGATCCCCGGCGGCCGGCGCCATGATCAACGGAGTGGCCTCGCCGGACAGGTGCATCCGAACGTAGCCATCGGCAGCCGGCGGGACGCCGTCGATATCCGTGTAGGTAACGCGGAACCGGTACTCCTTCAGCACGTTCTGTACGATCGGCGGTTCGAAGCTGCCGCTCGCACCGACTGTATGGACCGTCGGGTCGCCCTCGACCAGCACCTGAACGGCGCTCAGCTTAGGCGCCCAGTTGACCTGGGGTCCGGTGCCGTCCACAGTCACTGTCTGGAAGCGGTCATCCGCCTCGAACTGATAGCTGTGTGTACCGGAGGCCACCACAACCGGAGCCGTCTCATATACAACGCCTGCCACGTAGTCCAGCGGATCGCCTGCCTTCGGCGTCAGCGTGTGCGAAACGGGGTTCGCCGTCGTGGGATCAACCGTAACCTTGATGTTGTACGGGGCAATACCGTTGCCGTGCGAGTACTTCACGCTGTACACGAACATAGCCAACGAGTTGCCGCGCGCAGGCGTGACCCCAGCCTCCGTCAGCGCAAGGACTGCGGGAGCAACAACCGTGAAGGTACCAGCCGGATTGGGCTGGGCGTCCGCGTTCTCCGTATCGTCGGCAGCCTGGAACTGGAAGCGGCGCGCCGTTGCGCTGGCCGTGAACACCTTCCCCGGCAGAACCCAGGTGTACGTTACGCCGGTCTTGTAGTCGCCGGTAACCGGAGCTGCAGGAACCGTGGTCGGCGCCGGGACGGTGACCGTGGCATCGTCGGCCAGCACAAGCTTAACAAACTTGGGTGTATCCCCGAGCACGCTGTCCGTGTACTTCACTGAGAAGATCACGTCCTGCGCCTGCGTGCCGGTCGTCGCGTCCGGCGGCACGTTCTTGTCGAAGCGGACAAGCATGTCGCTCAGCACCGGCCGGTCATTCACCGTCAGGTTCTGGTACGGCACCCAGTTCTTCGCGTGATCGGCCTGGAAGCCCACGCTGATCGCGTGAATGCCGGGGTTTAGCGGCGCGCTTGGCGCCGTCAACTGCAACCGGAACCGAACCCCTGTCCGGTAGCTGCCGGGGTTGATCGCGTCGATCGCGCTCATCTTGGAGTACGTATACGTGTCATCCGTTGACGACTTGACCCAGAGCTCCACATCACTTGCCGGAGCCTTGTCGTCAGCGTTCTGATAGGTGCACGTGAACTCGTACAGCTGATCGCTGCGTCCCTTCGGCAAGGGAACGATGGTCAGGTTGCTGAGCGAGCCCGTGCTCACCACGCTGACCGGAAGCTCGGCCGGGATGGCGTCGCCGTTACCGTCAACATCCGCGGCCATCAGCGGCCGACGGGACGATCCCGCTCCGTCCGAGGCCTCGAAGTGGTAGGCGTGATTACCGATCGGCAGCGTCGACGACCCGAAGTACCGAACCTTGGTCCTGTAGTCCACGGGCAACGGGGTGATCGGGTCACGGCCGAGGGCGATCTTGGTAGACTGGTCTACGACGACGTACACACCCTCTGTAACACCGTCATCGAGCAGCGGACGCTGGTTGTCGGCATCGCTGTAGTCGACGGTGAACTTGAAGGACGTGGTCGGTGCGCCAACGGTCTGTGAGATCGTGAGGTAGTTGCTGGCCTTATCTTTGTCGTCAATCAGGCCGAGCACCGGCGTGTTGTTCGCGCCCACGATCGGACCAACCGTCTCATCGTAACGGTACGATGCCCAGACCGTCGAGCCAGCAGCCAGGCCCGGAATGGTGATCTGGCCCTTGGCGGTGTCGAGCGTGAACGCCCCACTACTGAGAAGTGTAGTCGTGCCCGTGGCGCCCACCACCCAAACGAACAGGGTGCTGTCGTTCATCCATGAACGAGTGCCAGCCGGATCGTCGTATATCCCGGCGCCGATAGACCGCAACTGCCGCCACGACTTGTAGGTCATCGAGCTCGAGCCGGTGCCCACGGTAACGAGACCGTTGGGATCGATACCGTCACTGGTCTCGAACCTGTAGTGGTACTCCTGCCCAGCCGGGGCCGAAGCAAGACGGATCATCGCAGGCAAGTGGTACTGAACGCCGCTAGCGTAGTTGGTGCCGCTCTCGGCCGGGACCAGGGACTTCCCTGGGTCTGTCGCGAGCCGCGCGCCGGTGGCCTGGTTGTACAACTCCACGAAGAGCTTCAGGCTCGTGGGACCATTGCTGTCGGCGTCGCGATAGCGGACGAAGAAGTCGTACTGGGTCGCCGTGTTGTACGCCGTATCACTGGCGCTGATGCTGACTTCGCGGAGCTCCGGCGAGTTATTTGTCGTGATGGTGGGACCATCGTTGACCGTCGTCGGATTGCCATTGTCGTCGCCCTGCGGGAAGGTCACCCACTCGCCGAACTCGCGGCGGATCGGCCGGTTGGTGTAAGCCCAGTTGTCGCGGAACTGGAAGTAGAAGTTGTACTTACCGAGAGCGGCCCCAGGCAACTGGTTGAGGATCAACCGGTACCGACGGCCCTGGACATACGACTTCGTAGCATCCTCAGGCGACTCGGTCATTCGGTAGCGGTGGTTGACCGGATCGTTGTTCACGATGACCCAGGCATCCATCGGGGGATCGTTGTCGGCGTCGCGGTAGGTCACTTCATAGGTGTAGCTTTGACCCACCACGCCCGACGACGGCGAGACTTTACCGTCTGTCAGGGTCGGGCGGCTGTTCACCCACGGCTCGAGTACGTAGTTGTCGCCAACAACGTTGACCGATCCAAAGAACGCCGCGTCCGTGCGGTTCGGAAGGCTGGCGGCCTGATTGTCATCGACCGAACGCCGAGGCCAGATGGCGCGGTTTACGCCGTCATCAGCCTCAAAGTACATCGCCTTGCGGCCTTCTTGGCCAGCTCCGAACACGGTATCGAAGTAGTAGATCACACCCTTGTTGTAATCGAGCGTGCCCTGGTTCGGGGACGCCTGCATCATATGCGGTTGAAGAGAGCCGTCAACCGCGGTACCCAGCCAGACGCGGACCGTAAGGGCGCCTGACACACCGGCCTTCGGCACGTGCGTCACGCGGCACTGGAAGCGGACCTTGGTCTTGATCGTAACGCGCGACCGACGGGCGTTCGCGGCCACGGTCGTCGCCGGATCGTCGTACGGCGGCGTCGCTTCGCCCGAGTAGTTCGACGACCCGCCCGGCGGCAGCTGAAGCGAGCGGTTCTCAACCAAGTCGTCGGTCCAATGACCATCCGTCATGAGCGGGGTCACGTACGGGTGAATGTACGGCATCGCAGACGCCAAAGGCCTTGCATCGTCAGACTTCTGCAGGATGTGGTACTCGGTGCCCTGCTTCTTGGCCAGTCCATCCGTGGTCACATCGGCGCCGAAGCTATCGCGGTACGACGTGATCGCTGCGTTGTTCAGGCCACCTGCGAGGACGAAGTTGCGCTTGGCGGCCGTATCGCGCGGATCGGTCGTTGACCGGAAGTCCACTGACGCCACATAGAAGTACTTCCACTGGCCCGCTCTGCCGACCGTGCTTGCGTAAACAGGCAGCGTCGGAGGCGGCAGGATGCCTTTCAGCGTCGGGTCCAGATCGCCGAATGCGGCATACATGTTCGCGTAAGGACGACCGACGTTCGCCTCAGTGGACAGAGCGGTAGAGCCTCCGCCCAGGAACTGCGACGGAAGACCATCAGGAATCGTGAACTGGGGCACCATGCTCTGCAGATCGCCGCCCAACGGAATGGGAAGGAACTGCGTGGGCTCCATCACATACTGGTAGACCACGCCGGAGGCGTAGTTCGCGCTACCCTGAGGCGTCTGGAGGGAGTTGCCGTTGATGTAGGGATATATCTGCGATCCCGTAGTGCCGTTCGTCGGCATCATCGGGCAGATGCGGTACTTCCCGGCCGGATCTATAAGCACCAGGTAGACGCCGGTCAGCGAGTTCTGCCACCGGATAGCGAACCTATCGGTGGAGTAGTTCATCGCCTCGTACGACTCCGGCGCCAGCAGCGTCGCAGGACACATGCCGCTAGGCGTAGATATCCTCACACGCCATGTGAAACGGTGAGCGCCGCCGCCGTCGTTCGGTCGCGTCGTGTCTTCCGGATCGACCCGGAGGCCGTTGCCGTTTTGGCCCACGCCAGGCGCGGTGTCATCGTTACCAGCGGCGTCGACGGGGGTGATCAGGACAGAGGGCTCGATCAGCATACCGAACATGTTGCCGCGGGCCACAGACGGCCAAACCTCGGCATACCCGCCCGAGGTCGCTGTGCCCGATATGGTGCCACCGGTATTCTCGAGGGCATTGATGGCCCACTGGCGCCGGTCGCGGCTGATCCCGCCGGAGTACTGGCTCGTAACCGAGCTGAACTCCCTGCCCTGGAGGACCGCAACATAGCTGTTGCCGCCCCTTGTGGCATCGCGGACCAGATTGACCGCGAAGGCAACGCCCTGCGGATTCAGCGGGTCGCTCAGGTTCAGCGCCTGATCGTTGCCGCTGAAGATTAGCCTCCGCGACAGGACCACGGCTGTGTCGGAGCCCGGGTCGATCGTGGCGCGGAAGATATACCAGGTGTTCTCAGTCCCTGCGCTCGTGGAGTTCGGCAACTGCACCGCAAGGCAATCGACACCTGATATCGCGGGCGCTGCGCTCAGCCGGGAGGACACAAACACCCCGGCCAGGCCGAAGAGCAACAGCCTCAGCACGCTGCGAAACGATCTCATATGTAGCTCCCCCTCAACACTTCGAGCACCGTACCGCGGCCCGCGCCATATGCCGCGCGTCCGGTGAGATGGCCAAACTTGCTCGTCATCTCACCACCACGAACGGAACGAGCACACGAGCGGACTGACCGTCAGCCGAGGTCGCACGAACCTCTGCCGCGTACGCGCCCGCAGGAACGGCAATGCCCTTCTGATCCTTCAGATCCCATGTAACGCGCGTCTCAGAGCCGGCGTCGGCCGCGCGACCCAGCAACGCCCGCACCAAAGCGCCGTTGGCGCCCAGCACACGAACCGTGCTTGACGCTGCAACGGTCGATTGGAAGACAACCGTGGCAGCGCGAGACGCCCGACCCACCTGAACCGCGGAACCCATGATGCGAAGCGCACCAGCCGCAACGCGCGGAGCAGCAACCAACTCAAGCCGCCTGACGCCGGTATCACCCGTGTTGACGGTGAAGGCGGCCTGCTGGCGCAACAGCACTGACCGACCGGACTCCAGGTCCCGGAGCGTAAGGTCGAAGCCACGAGGCAGTGACGCCGCGCCACCCCAGCTAACCGTCACCTCCGACCTCGGCGCGGCCGAACTCACCCGGAGCGACCAGACCTTTCGACCCGTCTGCGAACGGACGTCCTGCGCATACGATTGGCCTTGCCCATCCACCATCGCCAGCGAGACGCCCGCAATGGTTGCCGGTGGCTTCTCCACATCGTACACGTCCGAACCGTCCGTCGCTCCGGCGACCATACCAACGTAGTTGCAGAAGTCTGATGCGCCTGATCCGGTTACACCCAGGCGGAGGCGCCATCCGCCAGTCCAGGTCAGCGAGGCCGCAGTGACAGCAGGTCCAGCAGCGCGACCAGATGGCTTCGGTACAATCAGCGACAGACCGGGCTTGTACGCCCGTACCCAGTAGCCCGCGAACGGTACGATCTCCGTGCTGTAGTCCGCGTCCCACGCATACGACTTCTGGGCAGTGTCGTACCGGAAGATGACCGGCGAAACCCACCGCCTCTGTGGCGCGGCGGCCTGATCAACGGTCAGTTGGCGCAGGTAGTCCGGATCGCCCACGTCCGTGTTGATCACCCGAACATCGCTCCACCTTAGGCGCAGAAGGTACGGGCTGGCGATCTGGTTCCAACCATTCCGCAACGGAATCTCAAACTGAGTAGCGGCGCCACCCACAGGAGTGGCGTTGGCAAGGGTCACCGCCGCTTGAGCGCTTAGCCTCATCCAGTAGCCCTCACCTGCGTTCAGGTACTGAACAGACTGGTACTGGCTCGTCTTGGCATCCCACCGCAGCAGGTCGAACATGTACGGATCGAGGCCCAGGGCAACCGAGGGCCGAGCATCGGCGAATGCATACGGGAACGACACCATCTGCACACCGGCCGGGAAGGTCTGCACCGGCAGCGCGGGAACCTCAACATCGCGAGTTACGCTGGACCCCTGCGTTCCAGGACTGGCGCTAACGGACATCGTGTACGTAAGCCTGCCGGATGCCTCACCCGTAGGCACTACCGACCAGTTGAAGGAGGCCTCTCCACCGGCAGCAACACTGGACGCGGTCTTTTGCGCGCTCTCACCGGCGGCCAGCGCCAAACCCGTCGGGAGCGAGATCACCGCTCGGATATCCGTGATCGCGGTGTCATTGAGATTGTGAACGAAACCTGCCACCTTCATCGGGTTCGGCGTCAACTGCTTACCAGCCGCTGCCGTCGGATCATAGGCCAATGTAGCAGGGCCCGACAGGCCGGCCACCAAGCGGCGGCCAAAGTCGTAGGAACCGCGCATGGCGCCGAACAGGGCGGTGACCGTGGCGCTCTGGCCTGGCCCGAACTCGGCGGGATTGTAGTAGAGAGCAACAGCACCGTCGGTGGACGTGTCGGCGAACGACGCGGTCGCGTCAGTGACAACATCCCAGACCCTGACGCCAAACGTCCGCGCCTGTGCAAACACAACCGAGTTCGGCACTGTCGGCGCAACGGCGGTGCTCTCGGGCAGCAGAACGCCGCCAACGCTACCCGGGACGACGTCTGCCGTGGCTGTAGTCCCACCAACTGCCCGCCACGAGTTGGGGATGCCGGTGGCGTCGATCACTGACTCAAGCGTCAGCGTGCCGGCCTTGCCCGCCAACACCGGACCATCTGGACCCGTCGGCGGGACCGCGTAGTCCTGAAGGAACCTGAGGCCCACAGAATGCGCCTGGCTGTCTTTGTTGGTGATCTTGAAGGAGTAGTAGACCAGGTCATGGACCAGCGTCATTTCCAGGTCAACCGCGATATCGGGGATCGCCTCGGTCGTATCGGTTGCGACCGCCGGCACCACGTGCCAGCGAGCAATGATGCGATTGCCGTAGGCGGCAGGCTCCTGAAGCCATGCGCCGGTGGCATCCGTCCCGTCGGTCTCGACATCGCCCCAAACGACGTCCCAGCCCCGCAACTTGCCGCTGGTCGTGCCTGTGGAGACCGGCGTTCCACCGTCGATCCGGACGGTGACATAGCTACCTAACAGCGTCGTGGCGTTGCGGGGCTGCTGCATCAGCACCGCAGCCGTGGCGCCGGGCTCCGTAACGCCGAAGCGCCCTGCCAGGTTCACGCTGTTCAGCTGGCCGCTGTTCCCCACCGTGGCACCGAGATACTGGTTCGAGATGGTGGTCGATACCTGAGCCTGTGCCCGCTGCACCCAGGCCGTCCCCGCAATGGAGACCGCCACGCATAGCGCTGTGCGGAGCATGGCCCTGCCGATCAGCCTAAACCCCATCAGATCGTCCTCCCTCAAGACCTGCGGCTCGGATGCGATATTGCCCAACCGAGCCGCGGTCACACTGAACAGCCGCTTTGGATCTGCCACCATCCCGGCGAACCGAGCAACACCGACAGGCGCCAACGCGGCACCCGCCTGGCGCTCGGCTCTACCGAACCATCATGAACGGCTGGACGACGCGCACAGACTCGCCATCCGCCGTGGTTGCCCGTACCTGGACGAGATAGGCGCCTGCCGGCACGCTACGGCCCGCGCTATCCTTACCGGGCCAGACGACGCGCTGGTCACCGATGGAAGCGGCCCTAGTAGCCACGGCGGCTACCGACCGACCATCCGAACCCAGTACGCGCACTTCGTATGTAGCGTCGCCCGCCAAGCTGAAGCCAATGGAGACGGCTCCGGCGGCCCTGCCGGCGGTCTGCCGTACGGACAGATTGCTGACCCTGGCGACGTTGGCCGTCGCGGGCGCCGCAGTGATCTTGTAGGTTCGCGGCGAGCCATCGGTCGAGTTCGAGAAGACCACGCTCGTCCTCGTGCGCATATCGGTCGCCACACCCGTGGCCTCGTCAAGAAGCGTCACCCTCCGGTTTCGCGGGAATACTCCTTGCGGCGTCCAAGACAGGGTCACATTGCCAGGCCCCAAATCAGACGCAACCGATACCCGCCAGGACTGGGCGCCGGTAAGGCTCCGCAGATCGCGCGCCATCGGCACGACACTTGAGCCATCGGTCAGACTTACGGTCACCGACCTGTCCGGCATGGGCGGCTTGGGGGCGTCCAACCCGTCAACCGCATCGTTGGCCGCAGCGCACTGCCCGATGTAGTTAGCGCCGTCGCGAACACTACCCTGAGACCCGACGATCCGAAGCGCCCAGCCATCACGACCAACCGGGGCGGTCGTAACGTTGCTTGGCTTCGACGTGCTGATACGCACAGGAGGCACCACCAGCGCCACGTCCTGCTTGCTGCGAACGCCGATCCAGTGGCCCTGCCATGCGACAAGGGCGCCGTCAGGCAGCGTGCGGAAGGAGTATCCCTCGGTTCCGTCATAGGTGTACAGGTTGGCCAAGATGTAGCCCTTGGTAACGGCCGTACCTACAGGCATCCGGCCCTCGGGAGTGTCCAGGAGGAGCGCATTCCAGGGCACGCTGTAGGGGAAGGGGCAACCGACCATGTTCCAGCTGATCGAGGTTGAGGATGCACCAGTACCCTTGAGCGGGATCACGAACGACTTGCTCGTAAGGGCCACGCCGTGCGTCAACACCGGCTTGATCGACTCCACGTCCGCCCAGTAGGCGAGCCCAACCGGGAACATGCCCACTGCCGAGCCGTCGATATGCGGCACCGTGTCCGTCGGGTTGAACGAGGCGCCCGCCTCCTTCGTGCCGTAGGCGGTGTAAACCGCGTACTTCGATTCGCCGGGAAGCCACCGGGCCAGGCGGAAGTCCGCGCCAAAATAGGATTCCGGCGTCACTGCGTCTTGATAGTACGGGATCGAGATCAGCGTGCGGCCCTGCGTGATCTGGTGCGGCTTGACGACGAAGTTCCGGAAGTCGGTCACAACCAGGTCAGGCGGTCCCACCTTGGTGCCCTGCACGTCAACCCGGTTATCGCCAGGCGCCAGATCCATCGTAGAGATCACTGCCTCATAGCGAACGGGTACCACCACGCTGTTCTCATCCGTGATCGTCCCTTGAATGTTCTCGACCGTCCAGTCCGACACCGTCGCGCCATTCACCTTGATGACAAGGTTCGCTGGGCGAATCTGGTTCACGGACACACGAATGACAGGCCTAAGGGTTTCGACCGGGTCGGGTTGGCGACCGGTGCTGCTCGATGCGGCCTTCCCGCCGGTGCCCTCGGGCTCCGTGATCGTGACGCCGACGCCGGCCTTCAGAAGCGCCGCGTTGACATCGATGATCCCATAGCCAACCTGCGGACTGGGAATCGGATAGCCCGCCACCGGCGAGGCCGTGGAGGTAAGGTAGCCCTTGATCTCAGAGCCAACGACTCCGGGCAGGGAGAGAAGAAGCGCCACGGCGCCGGTGACCTGCGGCGCCGCCATGGACGTGCCCATCTTCTCCCCGTATGCACTACCGGTGATGGTGCTAAGTATCAACTTACCGGCTTGATCATCACCGCCCGGCGCAGCGATTGTGGTGTAGGGCCGGTACTCAGAGTAGTAGGCCCACTTACCTAGGTGATTCGAGGCCGCTACACACAGTACATTGGGGCTCAATTGGGCGTTTACTGCGGGCCACTTGGGCGGGTTGGCGCCATCGCCGTCGTTGCCCGCTGAAACGCAGTAGACAACCCCTGCAGCCGCGTTCTTCAACATGGACAGCGTGAACGGCTCGGTGGCATCCGGCGTATCGGTCGCGACCGTCGCACCAAGGCTCATGTTGACCACGTACTTCTTGTCCGGGTTCGCGGCCATGTGCTTCGCAATGTACGCGCTTGATTCAATGAGCGCGGCCGTTGTAGAGCCAGCGGCGTCCCCCGCACAGATCGGCAGGATCCAAACGTTGTCCCAAGCAATCCCACAGATGCCCAGCGAGTTGTTCCCCTGAGCTGCGGCGATTCCGGCCACGTGGGTGCCGTGGTCGGCAGCGGCCGTGATCGGGTTACCGTCGTCCACGAGCGTGGCGCTGTTGTAGCCCTTGTACGTCCTTGACGCCGGGAACTCCGGGTGGCTGGTCTGGACGCCTGAGTCCACAATAACGGCCACGACGCTCGCCTTGCCCTTCTCAACGGTCCAGGCTTGGGGCATCTTGACCGGAATCTTGTCCCACTGCTCGCCGTACCGGGGATCGTTCGGTGTAACCGTGCCCCCGGACTGGTCGTAATACGCTATGCGGTTGGTCCCGGCGTACCGAACCATGGGGTTGGCCTTGAGCGCGTCAACAGCCGCCACCGTCGCCGCATCGGTGACGTTCTGGTCGGCGATGCGCAGGTAATACGCATCGATCGCACCGGAGATATCGATGGAGGCCCAGCTGCGCACCACGGCAGCTCCTACGCCGCGGGCAAGCGCGGACACCTGAGCCGCAGACGTGCCGTGAGGAACGGTGATGATCAACTCACCGCCCACGAACGCTCGGCCACGGTCTGCCGCACCGCTCGGCGCGGCGCCCGCTGCGGCGAACGCGGCGGCTATTGCCAGACCGAGCCGCCAGCTAGACAGTCGGATGCGCATATGCTATGGCTCCTGTAACTCGTTGCACTATGAGGGCGTCCAGCGTGTCCACCGTCCGCCCTCCTAGACGTCACCTACGCGTCGCCGTATGCCCTACGGAGGCGGCGGCGGCATATCAGCAGGAGTAAAGCTCCTGATGCCGGAGTAAACCCACCGGTACGTTCGATCACCGTTGCCTGCACTGGAAGTAATCCAGTCCACGGGGCCCGGCCGATCACCGTCATTCCGAGCGCCTATGCGCCAGTAGAGGGTGGGCTTCGACGAGCCAGCCACGCGGTTCACGTAGTTGGCGAACGTAGCGTCCCGCTTCAGCACATCCAGCGCGGTCAGATCGACCGAGGACGGAAGGGTTTGGACCACGCCCTGAGTCATCACCGCAGTCGAGTAGACCATCGGCAACTGCACAAGCACGGTCTTGTTCTTGAACGAGCGGTCCGTCGAGACCTCGACCACGAAGACATCGGCGCCGCGTGTGCTGTTCCAGTTCGGGTTGAACTTGGCCAGGTCCACGTTCACCGCCATGTCCTGCGGCGAGCTTAGAATGCTCGGGAGAACCGGCGTCACCTGTCCGCTGCGCACCGGCTCGGTGCTGACGTCCTCGGTGGTCGTCGTGCCGCCCGTGCCGCCGTTGTTGTTGTTGTTGTTCGAGGAGCCAGAGCCCACCGGTCGCCGAATGATCGCGCTCACAGCATAGTTGTAGCTATTGCCGGGAGTGAAGCCCGGGACCGCGCCGGCATCCGGCGTAACGACCTCGGCATCACCTGCGCCACCGTTGTTGTTGTTGTTGCCAGACCCGG